>NZ_JBDGJU010000015.1:0-96765 GCF_057656735.1 Microbacterium sp. Soil_C_42 | reverse complement strand
GCCGGAATACGCGGCAGCCCCGCCGGCGTACCCCGCGAGCGCGCCCGCCTACGACGCCGCGCCTCCGGCGTACGGCGCGGCGCCGCCCGCCGCGTACGGTGCACCGGCCGACGCACCCGTCCCGGGCAAGACGCTCGGCATCGTCGCGTTCATCCTGTCGTTCTTCGTCCAGCTCGTCGCGCTGATCCTCGGCATCGTCGCGCTCGTGCAGAGCCGCAAGGCCGGGGTCAAGAACGGCTTCGCCCTCGCGGCGATCATCATCTCGGCGGTGCTGCTCGTCGTCGGCATCATCGTGACGATCATCATCCTCAGCGTGGTGTTCGGTGGCCTCGCGGCCGCGTGCGCCGAACTCGGGCCGGGCGTCTGGGAACTCCAGGGCGGCGGCACCATCACCTGCGACTGACGCAGGCGTCGACATCGAAGGGCGGGTCCGCGGCGCGGGCCCGCCCTTCGCGTCGTGAGGCGGGACCTCAGTCGAGGATGCGGCAGTGCGTGGTGAGCGCGCCGATGCCGTCGATCCCTACGGTGACGGTCGAGCGGTCGCGCAGGAACACCTGAGGGTCCCGCGAGTACCCGGCACCGCCCGGGCTGCCCGTCGAGATGAGCGTCCCCGGCAGCAGCGTGGCCGACTTCGACAGATGCGAGATGAGCGTGGCGACCGGCCGTACCATCTGGCCGGTGCTCGCGTCCTGCAGCGTGGTGCCGTCGAGCACCGTCCAGATGTGGAGATCCTGCGGGTCGGGCACTTCGTCGGCGGTGACCACGAAAGGACCGGTCGGCGTGAAGCCGTCGAAGGACTTGCAGCGCGACCACTGGGCCTCGGAGTACTGGATGTCGCGCGCGGTGATGTCGTTGACCACCGTGTAGCCCCAGACGTGGTCGAGGGCCTCCTCGGGGGAGACGTCTTTCGCGGGAGTGCCGATGATGACGCCCAGCTCGGCCTCGTAATCGACGGACTCGCTGAGCGACCGCGGCCAGATCGTGGTGTGTTCGTGCCCCGCGAGCGAGTTCGGCCAGAGCACGAACACCGTCGGCGTCGAGTCCGTCTTCAGCCCGAGCTCGCTGGAGTGCGCGGCGTAGTTGAGCCCGATCGCGAGGATCACCGGCGGCGTGAGGAGCGCGGACGCGAAGCCCAGTCCCTCGATCGGATGCCGCGTGCCGCGGTCGGAGGCATCCCGCACGCGTGCGAGCAGCTCGTCGCCGCCGGCGATGAGCTCCTCGAGCACGCGGGGCGCCCCGTCGAACAGCTCCTCGACGATCGCCACCTCATCGCCATCGACGAGCGCGAGCCGCGGCTCGCCCGACTCCGGCGGCACGACATGGGCGAAGCGCATGCCCCCAACCTAGCCGCCGGGATGGGCGCGCGGGCGGTCCACAGCCCGGATGACGGGTGAGCGTCGTGCACCCATAGGCTGTGCGCATGACGCTCGATCCCGGTGCCTCCCGTCCCCGGCCTTCGCTCACGCCGCCGGAGTTCGCCTCCGCGCTCGCGCAGCCCCGCGTCGCGGCACCCGCGGCGATCACGCCCCCGTCGTCCTCACCCACACCTGTGCAGATCCCGACCGCCGCCGCGTCGCGTCGCGGACGCAGCGCGTCGGTCTGGGTCATCGGCATCCTCGTGCTCGTGCTGATCGTGCTGGTGGCGTACTTCCTGACCGCGCTCGGCCCGGCGGCGTCGCTCATCGGGATGGTGCTGGCCGTGGTGCCGCTCGTCGGCGTCCTCTTCGCGGTGCGCATCGTCGACCGCTGGGAACCCGAGCCCCGCGGGCTGCTCATCCTCGCGATCGCGTGGGGTGCGATCGCCGCCGTCGGCATCGCGCTCGGCGTCGACCTGCTGCTGTCGATGGTGTTCGGCCCGGCGACCGGGTATCGCGAGGTGCTGCAGGCCGTCGTCCAGGCACCGGTCGTCGAGGAGCTCGCCAAGGGACTCGGCGTCTTCCTCATCTTCGCGACCGCCCGGCGCGCGTTCGACGGCCCGATCGACGGCATCGTCTACGGCGCGCTGGTCGGTGCCGGCTTCGCGTTCACCGAGAACATCCAGTACTTCGCCGTGAGCTTCATCGAGGGCGGCGCGACCGAGACCACCACGACGTTCTTCCTGCGCGGCATCCTGTCGCCGTTCGCCCATGTCATGTTCACGAGCGTCACCGGCTTCGCACTCGGTCTCGCCGCGCGCCGCGGGCTGTCGACCGGTCAGGCGATCGGCCCTGGGCTGCTCGGTCTCGCCGGTGCGATCGCGCTGCACGCGTTCTGGAACGGCTCCGCCGTGTTCGGGGACTTCTTCTTCCTCTACCTGACGCTGCAGGTGCCGCTCTTCATCGGGTTCATCCTCGGTGTCGTCGCGCTCCGGCGAGAGGAGTCCCGGCTCACGCGACGCCGGCTCGGCGAGTACGCGTCCGCCGGCTGGTTCACCCCGCAGGAGGTCGACATGCTCGCCACCTCTTCGGGGCGCAAGGCCGCCCTCGCGTGGGCGCGGACGCTGCGGGGGGACCGCACGCCGCTCATGAAGACCTTCATCACGGATGCCACGGCCCTCGCCGCGACGCGCCAACGGGCGATCACCGGGCGCGATCCGCAGGCGGCGGCCGAGGAACGGGACCTGCTCGCGAAGACCGCCGCGACCCGCACCGCGATGTTCGCGCCGTGACCGGAGAACCTCGGAGACAAAGACTCAGCGCTCGGTGCCGCGGCGATGCCTGCGTGTCAACCGAGCGCTGAGTTGGTCTGCCCCCCAGCATGCCGGGCGGGCTGCGCAGGTGTCAAGAGAACCCCGGCTGTTCCCCTGACGGCGAACTCGCTCGGCGCTCGCGGACTTCGGATGGTTGGATGGAGGCATGACTGACGACCGTACCAAGCCTGAGATCGACGCACCCGCCGGCCCGGCGCCGGCCGACCTCGTCGTCCGCGACATCGTCGTGGGCGAGGGAGCCGAGGCGAAGCCCGGCGACACCGTGACCGTCCACTACGTGGGCGTCGAGTACGAGACCGGCGAAGAGTTCGACTCGTCGTGGAACCGCGGTGAGAGCATCCAGTTCCCGCTCCGCGGCCTCATCCAGGGCTGGCAGGACGGCATTCCGGGCATGAAGGAGGGCGGTCGCCGCGAGCTCGTCATCCCGCCGCACCTCGCTTACGGTCCGGCCGGCGGTCACTTCCTGGGCGGCAAGACGCTCATCTTCGTCATCGACCTCATCAAGGTCGGCTGAGCTCGTCGAGGCCTGATCCACCCCGATCGTCCGGAGGGACGGATGCTGCGGCATCCGTCCCTTCTCCGTTCCCCGGAGTTCGCGCGTAATTTGCATTCACGGGAATAGAACATCTGCAAGGCTGTGTTGGACCACGTATGCCCGTCCCCTCGGGCGCCCCACACGCACCTGAAACACGAAGGACGACCATGACCGACTCCACCACGATCGACGTTCCCGGCTACAAGGCGGGCACCTGGGTTCTCGACCCCGCGCACAGCGAGGTCACCTTCAGCGTGCGCCACATGATGATCTCGAAGGTGCGCGGCACCTTCGGCATGAAGAGCGCGACCCTCGTCGCCCCCGAGAACCCGCTCGACGCCAAGGTGGAGGCATCCGTCGACGTCACCTCCCTCGACACCAAGGACGAGGGCCGCGACAACCACCTGCGCTCCGCCGACTTCTTCGACGTCGAGAACCACCCCACCATGGAGTTCGTCTCGACCGGCGCCCACGTGAAGGACGGCGAGTTCTTCGTGGACGGCGACCTCACCATCCGCGGCATCACCAAGCCCGTGTCGTTCGAGTTCGAGTTCGGCGGCTTCGGCACCGACCCGTGGGGCAACTACAAGGCGGGCGCGACGGCCAAGACGGTCGTGAACCGCGAGGACTTCGGCCTCACCTGGAACGCCGCCCTCGAGACCGGCGGAGTGCTGGTCGGCAAGGACGTCACCATCACGCTCGACCTGCAGGGTGCGCTCCAGCAGGACTGACCTTCCGCGCGCGGAAGAAGAGCGGATGCCTCGATCACGAGGCATCCGCTCTTCGCGCACGCAGCCGATCCTGCGCGAGCAGGATGCCGAGGAACACGACGAGCGCGCCGATCGGCTCGTTCCACGTGATCGTCTCGCCGAGGATCAGGATGCCGAGGATCACGCCGACGACCGGGGTGATGTAGGTCACGGTCGAGGCGCGCGTCGGCCCCCACGCGCGCACGGTGTTCTGGTTCCACACGTACGCGACGCCGGTGCCGAGGCACCCGAGGAGCACCAGGCTCACCACGATCGGGACGTCCAGGCGCACGGGCGTCAGCACGAGCAGCGGCGTCAGCAGTGCCATGACGACGCCGGCCATCGCGATGTAGCCGAATGTGAAGGCGAGCGCCGACATCCCGGTGTTCGAGACGAAGCGCCGCATGTAGGCGAAGCTGAAGCCGTAGCTCGCGGTCGCGCCGAGGATGGCGAGCTCGGCGACGAGGCTTCCATCGAGGGCGATGCCCTGCCAGGGAGCGATGATCACCACGACGCCGAGGATGCCGACGCCGATCCCGAGCACCTGAACGGCCTTGAGCCGCTCGACGCGGAAGACCAGCCACGCCATGATCGCGGTCATGATCGGCGTGGTCGCGTTGAAGATGCTGGCGACGCCCGAACTGACGTGCTGCTGCGCCCACGAGAACAGCAGGAACGGGATGACGCAGAACGTGAGCCCGAGCACGGTCAGGTGCGCCCACACCGTGAGGCTGCGTGTCAGGTGCTTGCGCCTCAGGAGGACGAGCGCGCCGAGGGTCAGCGCGCCGAGCAGGATGCGGGTCCACGCGACCTGAGCGGGGGAGATGCCGGTGAGCGACACCTTCATGAAGAGGAAGCTCGCGCCCCACACGATCCCCGCGAGCACGAACTGCACCGTGATCCAGCGCGGGGACGGCAGGCGCTGCGCACGCAGAGCCGGCGGAGCCGTTCTTGTCGAGGTCACGGTGGCCACCGTACGCCCGCCCGCCGACGCCCGGGCCGGGGAGGGGATGCGTCGTCCGAAATCCGCCGATGTGCGGCCGTCCGGCTACGGCGCGGGGTTCGAGCCGTTCGCCGCAGCATCCGTCTGCTGGTAGACTCTTCAGGTTGCCGTTGGATCGGCCGCGGAGAAAGAGAGCTCGCACATCGGGTGACGAGCACCGCGCAACAAGCAGAGAGGGGATCACCTATGGCACTGGAAGCAGACGTCAAGAAGGCGATCATCGAAGAGTACGCGACGCACCCCGGTGACACCGGATCCCCCGAGGTGCAGGTCGCGATGCTGACGCAGCGCATCAAGGACCTCACCGAGCACCTCAAGGAGCACAAGCACGACCACCACTCGCGTCGTGGGCTGTTCCTGCTCGTCGGTCAGCGCCGCCGCCTGTTGGGCTACCTTCAGGACATCGACATCAACCGTTACCGCTCGCTCATCGAGCGCCTCGGTCTCCGTCGATAAGGCATCGACCAGCGTTCAATCGCGCAAAACATTCTTGGAAGGCCTCCCCACGGTGTGGGGAGGCCTTCATCGTTCCCGGAAGGCTCACTGCGACGGGCGAGCGGATGCCTCGACCCGGGCGGCGACCAGATCCGCGTGGTGGATCCCGGCCACGTCGGGGTGCGCGCGCAGGCGGGACTTGAGCGCGTTCTCGCCGTACAGCGCGTGGATCGGGTTGGACGGATCCTGCGTGACGCCGCGGGCCTGCGCCGCGAGCTCGGCCGGAAGCTCGATGAGCGGGAGGCGCTTGTCGAGGGCCGGGTTGAAGAAGAACGGAACCGAGATGCGGTCGTCGGGGTAGCGGGGAGAGATCACGCGGTGCTTCGTCGCGACGAGGTAGCCCTGCGTCGCGTACTCGAGGAGTTCGCCGATGTTGACCACGAACGCACCAGGCACCGGGGGAGCATCGACCCACTCTCCGTCCCTCTCGACCTGGAGGCCCCCCTTGCCGGGTTCGACCCACAGGAGCGTCAGCACGCCGGAATCCTTGTGGGCGCCGACGCCCTGCTGCGGCGTCGGGTCCTCCTTGCCGGGGTAGCGCACGATCTTGATGAGCGTCGAGGGCTCGCCGAAGTGCTCGTCGAAGTAGTTCTCTGCGGCGCCGAGCGACAGCGCCCACGCGCGCAGAAGCTTGCGCGCGACTCCCGACAGGTGGTCGTGCCACTCTGAGACGACCTCGCGCAGCTCGGGCTGGGCGGCCGGCCAGAGGTTGGGGCCGATGAGGCGTGCGAAGTCGGGGGCCGCCGGGTCGGCGATCGCCTCGCGTTCGGGTCCGATGTCGATCTGCTCGCGCCAGTCGACCTTGCCCTGCGTGCGCTCGCCGCCGACGCGGGTGTACCCGCGGAAGTGCGGGCTGTTGACGTTCTCGATGGCGAGCTTGTCGGCCTCGGGGAGGGCGAAGAAGTCGCGCGCGGCCTGGTGCAGTCGCGCCTCCAGGTCGGGGGAGACACCCGTGCCGGTCAGGTAGAAGAAGCCGACGTCGTGGGTCGCGACGCGCAGGTCGTCGCGGAACTGCGCGGCCGCCTCCGGGCCCGCGTCGAGCCGGGAGAGGTCGAGGATCGGCAGGTTGAGGTCGGTCATGGTGCGAGAGTAGGCGGCTGCGCAGCATCCGTCCCGTTTGTTGCCGCGGGTTACCGGCGGTTCCCCCGTTGCGCCGGCGACCGTCGTCCGGTGTGCTGAACAGCTCCACCGGCATCGGAACGGCGTCAGCCGTTCTGGCGCGGATCGGGTCGTGGCGTCCGCGGCTGCTCCCGCGGCCGGCGGGAACCGGTGGGGTCGTTGCGCCGTCCCTCGCGGCGCGCGAGGGTGCGATCGGCGAACAGCCACGTGGGGCGCGGCTCGACCAGCGGGCGGAAGACGCGGCGCACGGGCTTCGTCGCGAGCCCGAGAGCGATCAGCACGGATCCGATGATCACGAGCGGCAGCCACAGCCACGTCGGCTCGGCGTTGCGCAGCAGGCCGTTCTCGCGGAACGGGTAGAGCACGAACGAGTGCAGCAGGTAGACGTACATCGTGTACTGCCCGAAGTGCGTCCACCAGTGCGTGTCGCGCGGCACGAGCGCGAAGAACGCGGTCGAGAGCACCACGGCGATGATCATGAGTGCGAGGCGCACGCCGCCCGCCCACCACTGCGTCCCGCCGATCGACGCGTAGTTCTCGTCGTAGAAGAGCCACTCGCGCAGATTCATCGCGCGCCAGTTGTCGACGAAGAACCAGGCCGCCCAGCCCGCGGCGGCGAAGAGTCCGAGCCCGCCGGCCAGCACCCACCATGGCCGGCGGTCCAGCAGCCGCAGGCGCGCCACGATGTCGTGCTCGCGCAGCCACCAGCCGAGTGTGAAGAACGGCAGGAGGCCGAGCGTGCGTGACAGCGAGAACGTCGAGCCGATGTTGGGGAGGTAGCCCGCTCCGATCGAGATCACGACGGTCCACAGCAGCGGCCAGCGCAGCAGGCCGAGGTAGGGGAGCACGACCCGGAAGATGCCCAGAGCGAGCAGGAACCACAGGGTCCACGAGGGCTGGGTGATGTTCGGGTTCGCCTGGCCTTCGACGAGCCACTTGGTCAGGGTCCACAGTCCCTCGAACACGATGTAGGGCAGCAGGATGTCGGTGATCACGCGTGCCATCTGCGTCTTGGTCGGGGCATCCGACTTCGAGAAGTAGCCCGAGATGATCGCGAACGCCGGCATGTGGAAGGCGTAGATCACCAGGTACAGCCCCAGCGCGATGTCGGAGTCGTACGTCAGGCGCTGCACGGCGTGACCGAGCACGACGAAGACGATGCACGCGAAGCGCGCGTTGTCCCAGAATGGCGTGCGGCGCCGCGGACGGGCGATGGATCCCGTCGGGGTGGTGGTCGTCGCCGTGGGCGGAACGCTGCTGCCGGTCATCGTCACCTCTCGCCGGGGCGCAGACCAGACTAGCCGCGTGCACCGCGCGATGCTTTCACTTGACACCGAGTCCCACGCTGGCGGATTCTGACTGCGAGCGTGCCGGCGGTGGGCACATCGACTACGCGCCGCGCCAGAACGAGCTCGACGGTCTTTGCGAGGGGTAGTCTCGCAGGCGCGATGACGACGATCGACGACGCGCTGCAGCGCGACCAGGCCATCGCCGACCTCGATTGGCATGTGTTCCCGGTCGGCACGGAGCGCGACGTGTTCCGCGCTCCCAGCGGCGGTCTCGCGCGGATGCGCCTGGGCGACCACGGCGCGCCGAGAGTCGTGCTCGTCCCCGGCGTGGCCGGGTCGAAGGAGGACTTCGTCCTGTTGTTCCCCCTGCTCGCCGCCGCCGGCTACCGCGTCGAGTCGTACGACATCGCCGGCCACTACGAGTCGGCGCAGGCCGGCCCGCACCATCTCGATCCGCCACGGGACTCGTACGACTACGCGCTGTTCGTCGACGATCTCATCGCGGTCCTCGAGGACGGCGGCCCCGCCCACGTGCTGGGCTACAGCTTCGCCGGCCTGGTCACCGAGCTTGCGCTCGTCGAGCGCCCCGATCTCTTCCGGAGCCTCACGCTCATGGCTGCGCCGCCTGCGACCGGACAGGTCTTCCGTGGCGTGAAGCACATCGGGCCGATCTCCGACATGTCGCCGCACCGCGCCGCGGGCCTCATCCTCTGGGGCATCCGCTACAACCTCAACCGCACACGGCCGGGGCGCATCGCCTTCGTTCGCGAGCGCCTCAGCATCACGGGCCGCGCCTGCATCGACGACGTGGTCGGACTCATGATGTCGACCCCTGACTTCGCCGACGCCGTCGCGGACGTCGACATCCCGAAGCTGATCGCCGTCGGCGACCAGGACCTCTGGCCGCGGGCGCAGCACGAGGCCTACGCCGCGCGCATCGGCGCCCGGCTCGCGACGTACCCCACGGGGCACGCGCCCTGCGAGACCGCTCCGCACCAGCTCGCACGCGACATGCTGCTGCTCTTCGCCGACGCGCAGTGACGGGGAGGATGCCGCGGGCCGCGGCATCCTCCCCGCTCTCACTTGATCGAGCCCCGCGTGACGCCCGAGATCACCCAGCGCTGGCTGAAGATGTAGACGATGAGCAGCGGCGCCATCGCCATCAGGTAGGACGCGAACGCCACGGTGTAGTCGGTGTTGAACTGGCCCTGGAAGACGTACTGCGCGAGCGACAGCGTCCGCGCCGAGGGCTCGGTGAGCACGACGAGCGGCATGATGAAGTCGTTCCACGCCCACACGCACGTGAGGATGCCGACCGTCGCGTTCATGGGCATGAGCAGCGGGAAGATCACCTGCCAGAACACCCGCCACGTCGAGGCGCCGTCGACGCGTGCGGCCTCTTCGAGCTCGATCGGAATCGAGCGGATGTACGCCGTGTAGATGAAGATGTTCAGCGACAGCCCGTAGATCGTGTACAGGATGATCATGCCGGCCTGGTTGTCGAGTCCCAGGATGGACGTCTGCTTGACGAGCGGCAGCATGATGATCGGGAACGGGATGAACAGCGCCGCCAGCAGATAGAAGAACACGCCCTTGAAGAACGGGCGGTGGATGTTGCGTGCCAGCGCGTACGCCACGATCGAGCTCGTCAGCAGCGTGAACGCCACGGAGCCGACGGTGATGATCGCCGTGTTCAGCAGCGCCTGCGGAAAGCTCGTCCGCACCCACGCGTCGGCGAAGTTCTCCCACCGGATCGGGTTCGGCAGTTCGAACCCGGTGCCCTCGGTGAGCTGATCCGGCGTCTTGAGAGCGACGACGACCGCCAGGTACAGCGGGATCAGCACGGTGAGCGAGCACACCGCGATGAGCGCCGTCGCCCACCAGTTGGTCTTGCGCGTGTCGTCGTCAGGCTCCCTGCGACGCTTGCGGCGATCGTTCGCCGTGACGGCGTCGACCTCCTGCTCGAGCTGGGACGCGGTGTTGGTCATGGTGGTCATCAGAAGTCGGCCTCTCTGCGCTGAAGGACCCGGAACTGCAGGAGCGAGACGACGGTGATCACGATGAAGAAGATCACCGCGTTGGCCGTCTGGTAGGCGAACTCGCCGCCCGAGAAGCCGCCCCGGAAGATGAGCAGCGTCACCGATTCGGTCGACGTGCCCGGGCCGCCGTTGGTGAGGGCGACGATCGGGTCGAAGACCTGGAGGAACCCCTTGAGGCTCAGCACCACGTTGATGGTGAAGAAGGCGCCGATCAGGGGGAATGTGATCGACCGGAACTGCCGCCACGGGCTGGCGCCGTCGAGCGACGACGCCTCGTAGAGCTCCGACGGAATCGTCTGCAGCCCCGACAGATAGATGATGATCGCGAAGGCGCAGGCCTGCCAGACGGCGAGTGAGACGATCGCGGTCCACGCCCAGGTCTCGCTGGTGAGGATGTTGTCGCGGAACAGCGGGATGCCCGAGAGGATCTTCGGCAGCGAGTTCGAGAAGAAGAACTGGAAGACGTAGCCGATGACGAGGATCGCCAGGATGTAGGGGACGAAGTACACGCCGCGCCAGAAGTTGCGCGCCTTGATCTTCGCGTTCAGTCCGAGGGCGATCGCCAGCGAGAACACGTTCGTCAGGATCGTGGCGACGATGGCGAACAGGAACGAGAACCCGTAGGCCTGCAGCACGCGATCGTCTTTGAACAGATTGAGGTAGTTCGACAGGCCCACGAAGTTCCAGGCGCCGTAGCCGGCATAGTTCGTGAAGCTGAAGAAGATGCCCACCACGACCGGCAGGGTGTGGAACGCGGCGAATGCGATGACCGCGGGCCACACCATCCAGTAGTAGGCGGGCAGGGCGCGTGCGGCGTCGCTGCGTGTGCGGGTCGCCCGCTTGCGGGCAGCGCCCGCGGGGGTGGACCGTACGGCTTCGGTGAGAGTGGTCATGTCATTCTCCCGTCACGGGGATCGTGCGGGCGGCCACCTTGGCCCACTCGCGGTCGAGGGTCTGGAGCGCCTTCTCGGCATCACCGTCGAAGAGGAACTGCTGGTCGGTGGGGATGAGGGGGAGCGCAGGCGGGATCTGGTGGTCGATGAAGCCCGTGATGCGCCGGTCTTCGAAGAACGGCCGCACGGACTGCAGCGCGGGATCATCGCTGAGCTCGGCGCCCTCGACCGAGGGGACCATGTTCTGGGACGCGGCGAACTTCTCGATCACCTCGGGCTGGAACACGTAGTCGATGAACCGCATCGCCGCGTCGTGCGTGGGGCTGTCCTTGCCGAGGGTGAAGACGACGTCGACGCCCGAGACGAGGAGGCTCTCACCCGGCTCGTCGGTGGGATAGGGGAAGATCCCCATCCGGATGTCGGGGTTCACCTGCTTGATGGGGTTCGTCGCCCAGATGCCCTGCAGCAGCATGGCCGACTCGCCGCGCGCGAACGCGGCATTGCCGTCGTCGTACGTCTTGCCGCGGTAGCCCTCCTGCATGTACGAGTACAGCTGGTACTGGCGGTCCATCGCCTCGGCGAAGTCCTTCTCGAACGACACCTCCGAGTCGGGTCCGACGTTCTCGCCCTCCTCGCGCATCTTGTCGAAGAAGCCGTCCTGGGCGGGGTAGGCGCCGAGCGCGTTCCACGACGGGATGCCGGTCCACGAGTCGGCGAGCGTCCCGTAGAACGGCTGGACGCCGGCCTCCTCCAGCGCATCGCAGACCGCGATGAGCTCGTCCCAGGTCTCGGGGACCTCGAGACCCTGCTCCTCGAAGATGTCCTGGTTATAGATGATGCCGTTGGCGTTGTTGACGTAGCCGAGTCCGTTCACCTCGTCGCCGTAGGTGCCGAGGTCGGCGAGGATGTCCTGCACGGCGGGGTTGATGGTCTCGAGCACGGGCTCGTTCGAGAAGTCGTGGAACACGCCGGCCTGTGCGAGCCGGCCGAAGTTGCCGTTCGCGTTGAGGGTGATGACATCGGGGATGCGATCCTTCACCAGCAGCGTGCGGATGGCGGTGTCGGCGTCCGCGACCTGGTTCTGCACCACCTTGATGTCGGGGTTCTCCGCCTCGAAGCCCGCGATGATCTCGGTGAAGTCCTCGAGCGCCTCGCCCTTGAACTGGAAGAAGTTCAGGGTCGTCACGCCGTCGTCGGGGTTCTGGGCGCAGCCGCCGACGGCGACGGCTGTCGCGGCGACGACCGCGACCGCGAGCGGCCGGATCCATCGTCGGTGAATGGTTCTCATCGTGCGCCTCCTTGCGCCTAGGGGTGGGGAGTGTTCAGTTCTCGGCGATGAGTTCGACGACCATCGCCTGCTGCGGGCGCTGCACGGGTGGGCGCACGCCCACTTCGGCCAGCTGAAGACCTGTCAGCACGATGCCGGAGTCGGCCCATTCGAGGTCGGACTGCCCGGCGTCGTCGTCCCGCCTCACCACGCGGAGCCGGTAGGTCCGGGCGGGATCGAGTCCGGGCATGCGGACTCGACCGGGCGGATACGCGGCGCTGGTCGCGGTCTGGACGATCGTGAAGACGGCGGATGCGGCATCCGTTCCCACCACCCCGCGCACGTCGATCCCGGGGTCGGTGCCGTCGACGTGGATGACCCGGCCCGAAGCGATGAGGGGGCGCAGACGCTTGGCGAGGGCGACCCACTTCGCGATCTCGGCGCGACGGGTGTCGTCGAGCGTGGTCAGGTCCCATTCGATGCCGAAGTGGCCGAAGAGCGCCACCGCGCCGCTGAGCCCCAGCGAGACGGTGCGGCCCGACGAGTGGACGACAGGACTCGTCAGGTGCATGCCGAGCATCTCGGGCGGCACCACGATGCCGGTGTGCTTCTGGTTGTCGAGCCGCTCGAGCGGATCGAGGCTGTCACTGGTCCACACGCGGTCGGTGCGATCCAGGATGCCGAGATCCACCCGTGCCCCGCCCGAGGCGCAGCTCTCGATCTCGAGCCCGGGATGGGCTGCCTTGAGCTCGTCGATCAGGCGGTAGACCGCGAGCGTGTGCTCGTGCACGCGGGCGCCCCCCGCGGGCCCGCTCGCGGCGTCGACGAGATCGCGGTTGTGATCCCACTTGAGGTAGGCGATCGGGTACTCGTCCAGCAGGGCATGCAGACGCCCGGCGATGTGGGCGTACGCCTCGGGCTGCGAGAGGTCCACCACCTGCTGCTGACGGGCGGACGGCGGCAGCGACATCCGTCCCCGGAGGATCCAGTCCGGGTGCCGCCGCGCAAGATCGCTGTCGGGGTTGACCATCTCGGGCTCGACCCAGAGGCCGAACTCCATCCCGAGCCCTCGCACGTGGTCGACGAGGGGGTGAAGGCCCCGTGGCCAGACGGCGGTGTCGACCGTCCAGTCACCGAGCCCCGCGGTGTCGTCGCGCCGGCCCTCGAACCAGCCGTCGTCGAGGACGAAGCGTTCGACGCCGACGGATGCTGCGGCGTCGGCGAGTGCGGTGAGCCGATCGAGCGAGTGGTCGAAGTAGACCGCCTCCCAGGTGTTCAGCGTGACCGGCCGCGGCCGCCGCGGATGCTGCGGCCGGGCGCGCCACTCGTCGTGGAAGCGCGCGGACAGTGCGGTCAGTCCGTCGCCCCACGAGCCGATCACCCAGGGGGAGCTGTACGCCGCACCGGCCGCCAGCACCACCTCTCCGGGCAGCAGCAGTTCGCCCCCCGCGAGGAAGGCGTCTCCGGTGGTCGTGCGCTCGGCGAGCACGCGGTGGTTGCCGCTCCAGGCCACGTGGATGCCGTGGACCCGGCCCCTCTCGAAGCCGAACCCCGGCCGTCCGGCCGCGAGGAGGATCGTGGAGTCGGCCCCGGTCCGGCCGCGACGGCTCTCGCGGACATGCACGCCGATGCCGAGGTCGCGCCGCTGCGGCGACCGCTCGCGGAGGTGATGCCCCGTGGTGTCGAGCACCTCGGTGGCATCCCAGGGGAGGGGGAAGGTGGGATGCGCGGCCTGCAGTGTGTACGGCGTCGTTCCGGCGTTGCGCACCGTCACCCGCTGGTGGAGCAGGCCGCTCGGCCCGATCCGCACCTCGACCCGCACGGCGAGACCCGCTTCGGCGTCGACGAGGGCCAGGCTCGCGCGGTGATCCCCGGCCTGCACGTCGGCGAGGGAGAGACGGATGCTGACACCCGACCCCTCGCGGTGGCCCTCGAGTCCCGGGGCGGCGAACCATCCGTCGGCGCCGGTGGGCACGAGTGTGAGGGCAGGCGTCGTGTCGAGGCCGCCGGACACCCGCTGGGCGCGCGCGGCCGCCGCGAGTGAGCGCAGCGTGTCGGGCGTGGAACCCGTGAGCGCCTCACCCCAGTGCACGATCGCCGGTCCCGGCGTCGCGTCGAGGTCGACGACGACGCTCGTTCCCCCGCGGATGAGGTGGAGCACGCGAGGCTCGCCGGAGGGGGAGGTGCGCTCGGCGTCGAGCAGCCGGTGGGTGCTGTGCATAAGTTAGTTCTACCACGGAAGTAATAAGTCTCACAAGAGCGTCTGGACCGGGCGCGGGATCGGTCTCTGGGGCTGTATTCGTGCCAGAATGAAACCATTGGGGACGTGAGGGGAGACTGCCGACGATGCTGACGGACAGCGAGCGCGCCCTCGCGCGGGCCGTGCTCATCCATGGCCCGATCGCTCGCAGCGCGCTCACCAACCGGCTCGGCCTGTCGCCGGCGAGCCTCACGCGGCTGGCGAAGCCGTTCCTCGATCGCGGCTACCTCGTCGAGCTCGACGATCTGGCCGACGGCACGGTGGGGCGGCCGGTGCGACCGCTCGACGTCGCCCCCGGCCTCGGAGTCTTCGCGGGCGTCAAGATCACCGGCGACACCGTCCATGCGGTGGTGACGGACGTCCGTGCCGGTCTCGTCGCTCAGCGGACGGTCCCGCTCGGCACGCATGAGCCCGAAGCTGTCGCAGCAGTGATCGCCGGAGTGCTCC
This sequence comes from Microbacterium sp. Soil_C_42, assembly GCF_057656735.1. Classification (NCBI taxonomy): domain Bacteria; kingdom Bacillati; phylum Actinomycetota; class Actinomycetes; order Micrococcales; family Microbacteriaceae; genus Microbacterium; species Microbacterium sp. Soil_C_42. The sequence goes on along the minus strand of NZ_JBDGJU010000015.1, from coordinate 81,980 downwards.
GCGCCATGACCGACGACTCCCTCGTCGGTGTCGGTGCCGCCCTCGGCGGTGCGGTCGACGGCGGCGTGGTGCGTTACGCCCCGTTTCTCGGGTGGGAGAACGTGGACTTCGCGTCGATCCTCGAGCGTGAAGTCGGCGTTCCCGTGACGCTGGAGAACGACCTCGTCGCGCTGACCGAGGCTGAGCGCTGGTTCGGCCTCGGCCGGGGCATTCCGGGTTTCGTCGTCCTGACGATCGGGGTGGGCGTCGGCTACGGGCTCGTCGTCCATGGCGAGGTGGTCCACTCCGCGGAGGCGGGGCTCGGCCTCGGGGGGCATATCCCGCTGAGCGACACCGGCCCGCTCTGCCAGGAGGGGCACCGCGGATGCTCGCAGGCGATGCTGACATCGGGGTCGATCGCCGCACAGGTGTCGGCGGCACTGCAGCGCACGGTCGCCTATGAGGAGGTCCTCGCGCTGGCGATCGCGGGTGAGCCGGCTGCCGCCGCGGTGGTGGATGCCGCGGCCGATGCGCTGGGCCGCTTCATCGCGCTGGCGGCCAACCTGACGTTCCAGAGCGCGGCGGTGCTGGCGGGCGACGGCATCGGGCTGTTCCCGATCGTCGAGGATCGGATCCGTGCCGCGATCTCGGCGGGCCGGGACCCGCGAGCGCAGCCCGTGCAGCTGTTCGTCGACGACTCCGGCTTCACGGCCTGGGCCCGGGGCGCCGCAGCCGTCGCGATCCAGGCCGCTGTCGACCGCCTGCGGTTCGACTGACGCGCTCCCGCGCTCGGGGTGCGGCGGGGACCGTATCGAAACGGTCCGGAATATTCTTGGTGCGCACACGTTGCACGAGATACATTCATTTGCATGGATTCGCACGACGGAGAACCCGCACGGCGAAAGAGCGGAGAAGCGATCGTGAGCGAGAGCACCACGTGGTCGGGTATGCAGTTCGGCATCTTCACGGTGTCCGACATCACCCAGGACCCGACCGACGGCACCACGCCCAGTGAGGCGGAGCGGATCAAGGCGACGCTGAAGATCGCCCAGCACGCCGAGGAGGTGGGCCTCGACGTCTTCGCGCTCGGCGAGCACCACAACCCGCCGTTCTGGTCGTCGTCGCCGACCACGACGCTCGCGTACATCGCGGCGCAGACCGAGCGCCTCATCCTCTCGACCGCCACGACGCTCATCACCACGAACGACCCGGTGAAGATCGCCGAGGACTACGCGATGCTTCAGCACGTGTCGCAGGGCCGCGCCGACCTCATGATCGGCCGCGGCAACACGGGCCCGGTGTACCCGTGGTTCGGCAAGGACATCCGCCAGGGCCTGCCCCTCGCGATCGAGAACTACAACCTGCTGCACCGTCTGTGGCGCGAGGACGTCGTCGACTGGGAGGGCCAGTTCCGCACACCGCTGCAGGGATTCACCTCGACCCCGCGTCCCCTCGACGGCGTCGCGCCCTTCGTGTGGCACGGCTCGATCCGCACTCCCGAGATCGCCGAGCAGGCCGCGTACTACGGTGACGGCTTCTTCGCGAACAACATCTTCTGGCCCAAGGAGCACTACCAGCGGCTGATCCAGCTGTACCGCCAGCGCTTCGCGCACTACGGTCACGGCACGCCCGAGCAGGCGATCGTCGGCCTCGGCGGGCAGGTCTTCATGGCCGCGAACTCGCAGGACGCGGTGAAGCAGTTCCGCCCGTACTTCGACAATGCGCCGGTGTACGGCCACGGCCCGTCGCTCGAGGACTTCAGCGAGATGACGCCGCTCACCGTCGGGTCGCCCCAGCAGGTGATCGACCGGTACGCGGCGATGCGCGAGACGTACGGGGACTACCAGCGCCAGCTGTTCCTCATGGACCACGCGGGCCTGCCCCTCAAAACCGTGCTCGAGCAGCTCGACATCCTGGGCGGCGAGGTGGTGCCGGTGCTGCGCAAGGAGCTGCAGAAGAACCGGCCGGCGGACGTTCCGGATGCTCCGACCCACGCGAACCTCGTGGCCGCGAAGTACGGCGACGAGGCGCCGCGGCAGGCCGTCCCCGGCGCGAACCGCGGCGACAACCTCGTGGGCGCGAGCCCCTACCAGGACACGCCCGCTCCCGCGGGTGCCGCGTTCGGTCTCGCCCGGAAGGAGGCGTGACATGACCAGCTCCGCACGCCGCATCGCAGTGATCTCGGCCGGACTGTCGAACCCGTCGTCGACCCGCATGCTGGCCGACCGGCTCGCCGCAGCGACCGCGACGCAGCTCTCCGAGCGCGGCATCGCGGTCGAGGTCGACGTGTTCGAGCTGCGCGACTACGCGCACGACATCACGAACAACCTCCTCACGGGTTTCGCGCCTCCGGCGCTCGAATCGGTGATCAACGCGGTCGTGTCGGCCGACGCGGTCATCGCGGTCACGCCGATCTTCTCGACGAGCTACTCGGGACTCTTCAAGTCGTTCATCGACGTGCTCGACCCCGATGCCCTCACCGGCAAGCCCGTGCTGATCGGCGCGAACGCCGGCACCGCGCGCCACTCGCTCGCGATCGACTATGCGATCCGGCCGCTGTTCACGTACCTGCACGCCGAGCCCGTCTCGACCGGAGTGTTCGCCGCGTCGAGCGACTGGGGCGCGTCGGCAGACAACATCGCTCCGCTCGGCGAGCGCATCGACCGCGGCGCCCGGGAGCTCGCCGACGCGATCGCGCGGCGTGAGCCCGCCTCCGACGCCGATCCGTTCGATCCCGCCAACTACCTCGGTGAGGGCCGTTCGTTCGGCCACCTGCTCGGCGGTCTCGCGGGGGAGTAGCCCTCAGCCGAGAACGACGTCCTCCGGAGCGCGGAGGGGACGCCACGCGTCCTCTCCGCGCGCTGTCGTGCGCCGGAGCACGTCGGCCTCCACGAGCGGGCCGAGATCGACGCCCGCAAGCTCCTCGATGTCGCCGATCGGCACCTGAAACGTGCGGAACCCGCCCAGCACCGGCACCGCGAGCACGCCCTCGCTCAGGGCGATCAGCTCCGACTGGTCGAGCACGAAGCCTGCCGCCGCAAGCCGCGGCTCGGCGTCGTCGTGCGCTGTCGCCCACGCGGCGACCTTGAAGAATCGTCGCGGAACACGGATGCCGCGGTACGGCGGATCGTCGTCATGCAGCACCGGTGCGGTGAAGACGCTGAGGCGTTCGTCGGTCGTCTCGGCGAACGCGAGCACGTGGTCCTCAAGGCCGAGCCACAGCTGTTTGGACTGGTTGAACCCGCTCGCCTGCGGCGCCGCATTCGGGTACGTGAACGTGGCCTCGGTCGCGCGCCTGGCCTCGGCGGCCGAGCCCCAGCCCGGATCCCGCCGGCGCACCAGGTGCCCGCGATCGAGGTCGTTGGAGGCGTAGACGGCAGGCCCGGCCTGCTCGGTCGCGGGAACGCGCGCGTCGAGCTCCCAGTCGCCGGTGCGCGGGAGGTCCTGCAGCGTCGCACCGTCGATGTTCACGCCGGTGACGACCGCGAGCCGGCGCTCCGGGTCGAGGAGCACGGTGAACCGGGGGTAGGTCAGCTCGCGCACTGCGCGCCCGTCCGCCGGATGCGGGAGGGGGAGCGGGATGCCGAGGAAGGCGTCGTCGTATGCGTCGGAGGTCACGTCTGCCACGACTCCATCCTGGTCTGCTCGGTGGACATCGTGAGACGCCGGGCGTCACTCATCGCCCGTCGCCCGCCGGGCTCGCAGCCGGCGCGCGAGCACCGCGTCGATGCCCAGTCCGAGGCCGACCGCGAAGGCCACCGAGACGACGACCGCGACGACCGGGCCCCCGGGCACCAGCGTCGCCACGAGCGCCCCGATCAGAGCCTGGTAGATCGCCCACGCGAGCGCGGCGAGGCCCGCCACCGCGAGGTAGCGCGGCCCCGGAAGCCGGGTGGCTCCCGCTGTCAGGTTGACAGCGAGTCGTGCGAACGGGATGAACCGGGCGGTGAAGAGCACGAGCGCCGCACGGCGCTCGAGCCGCAGCCGTGCCCACGCGAAGGTGGCCTGCGTGCGGGGTGCGCGCATCCAGCGCCAGCGCTCGAGGCCGATCGTGCGGCCCACGAGATAGCACGCGACGTCGCCGGTCAATGCGGCCGCGGCGGCCACGAGCACGATCGCAGCCAGCGCCGGCTCGCCCTGAGACACCGCCAGCGCCCCCAGCGCGGTGACGGCCGCCTCGCCCGGTATCACCACCAGGAACGCGTCGCCCAGCACGAGCACGAACAGCAGCGGCAACGCCCACGCGCTCGACGTGATGGTGGTCAGCAGGTCCTCGACCATGTCTTCTTGGTAGCCGCCCGCGGTGAACGGCGACGGAACGGGGCACGTCCGGTGACCCGCCGCGGTGCATCCGGTGAACTCTTGCGCACGGACGCCGGTTCGCGGCATCGGTCCTCCTTCACCCCGTCACCCTGGAGGCGTGAGAGTCGCACTGCTCGCCGAATCGTTCCTGCCCCACATGAACGGGGTGACGGGGTCGGTGCTCCAGGTCCTCCGGCATCTGGCCGCCGAAGGTCACGAGACGCTCGTCATCGCACCGCGTGCCGGGGAGATCACCACCGATCTGCACGGTGCCCGCACCGAGCTGCTGCGCTCGGCGCCCTTGCCGTCGTATCCGGAGGTGCGCGTGGTGTTCGCGCGCGCCGCCCGGCTGACGGCGATCCTCCGCGAGTTCCGGCCGGACGTCGTGCACCTGGCGTCGCCGTTCGTCCTCGGCTGGCAGGGGCTCGCGGCCGCCGACGCGCTGCGCGTGCCCTCCGTCGCCGTGTACCAGACCGACGTGATCGCGTACGCCGAGAAATACGGGATGCCGCAGGCCGCCGCGCTCGTCGGACGCCACGTCGGGCGCCTCCACCGACGTGCGACGCTCACGCTGGCGCCCTCGACGGCGTCGCTGCAGCAGCTGGAGAGCCTCGGCGTCGACCGCCTCCGTCGCTGGGGACGCGGCGTCGACGCCCTGCGCTTCGGTCCCGGGCGCCGCAGCGACGGCTGGCGCGAGCAGGTGGCAGGTGGCCAGAAGATCGTCGGCTACGTCGGCCGCCTCGCCCCCGAGAAGCAGGTCGAGGATCTCTCGGCGCTCGCCGGGCTCCCGGGGACGCGCCTCGTGATCGTCGGCGACGGACCCTCACGCCCGGCGCTCGAGCGCGCGCTGCCCGGCGCCGTCTTCACCGGGCACCTCGGCGGAGCCGCGCTGGCCGAGGCGCTCGCGAGCTTCGACGTGTTCGTGCACCCCGGCGAGAGCGAGACGTTCGGGCAGACGATCCAGGAAGCGCTCGCCAGCGGCGTGCCGGTCGTCGCGACCGGCGTCGGCGGACCCGTCGACCTGGTGCGATCGTCGGTCGACGGCTGGCTGTACCGGCCCGGAGACCTGGTCGACCTGCGCGCGCGGGTCGCCGATCTCGTCGGCGACGACGGCAAGCGCCGCGCGTTCGCGGCGGCGGCCCGCGAGTCGGTGAGTGAGCGCACCTGGCACGCCGTCTGCAGCCGCCTGGTCGAGCATTACGGCGAGGCACGGATGCTGCGGCCCATCGACGACGCGCAGCCTCAGCGCGCGGCGACCCGCCCGGCGGTGCCGACGCCCGCTGCGCGGCGCTCGTGGTCGCGGTTCGTCGCGCTCGGCGACTCGATCACCGAAGGACTCTGCGACGCCTCCCGGATGCCGACGGGGCAGTACCGCGGGTGGGCGGACCGGCTCGCACAGCTGCTCGCGCACGCCGGCGCCTCCGGCGAGCCGTTCCGCTACGCCAACCTCGCGGTGCGCAGCCGTCGGGTACGGCACGTCGTCAGTGAGCAGGTGCCGCAGGCGCTGGCACTCCGGCCGCAGCTGGTATCGATCCTCGTCGGGGCCAACGACCTCGTCGGGCGCCGCGTCGACCCGATCGCCGTCGCGCGCGACCTCGAGAAGTCCGTGAGGCAGCTGCGCGCGGCCGGCATCGACGTGCTGCTCGTGACGCCCTTCCTCCCGCGTCGGCGCCCTGCGCGGCTGTTCGCCCGCCGGTTCGCGGTGTTCTCGTCCGAACTGCGCCGGACCGCCGCATCCACCGGCGCGGTTCTGCTCGACACCGACGCGTTCCTCGACGCGCGCGGGCTCCCCGCCATCGGCGATCTCGACCTCTGGGCCGACGACAAGGTGCACCTTCGCCCGCGCGGTCACCGGTACCTCGCGTACCGCGCGGCCGAGGCGCTTGGAGTGCCCGACGCCGAGGCGCTCGGCGAGCTCGACGCGAGTCTGCACGCCGACGATGACCCGGTGCTGCCGGGTACGTGGCTGCGCCGCGACGCCCTGCCGTGGGTGTGGCGACGCCTCCACGGACGCACGGCCGGCGACGGGCTCGTCGCCAAGCACCCGGACTACGTGCTCATCGGTGGACCTGGCGACGTGCCTGCCCGCGTGCACGCGGGCTGAGGCATCCGTTCGCGCGCATCCGGCATGGGGCGCCCGCTCAGCAGGAGCTCGAAGGGACCCGCTGTGATGAAGAAAGATCGCTCCTGGACCGCGTGAGAGGGCGATGTCCGGTCGGTGTCCTCCTACGGAACGGACGGATGCTGCACCCACGCGTACTCGGACTCCGGCCGGCCGCGCGTGCCGTAGCGCGCCGCGCGGTGCGCTCGACCCTCGGCCACGAGGTGCTCGAGGTAGCGACGAGCGGCGACGCGCGACATCCCCAGCCGCTCCGCGGCCTCCGCGGCCGAGACCGGGCCGCGCTCGCGCACCTCGTCGCTGATGCGGGCGAGCGTGTCGGCGGAGAGGCCCTTCGGCAGCGCGACCGGCGCCGCGGGGCGCAGCGCCCCGAGGAGCGCGTCGATCTCGGCCTGCGTCGGCGCGCCCGCGGCTTCGGCCGCGCGTCGACGGAACTCGCGGTACTGCTCCAGGCGCTCGCGGAAGACCGCGAAGGTGAACGGCTTGACGAGGTACTGCGCGACGCCGAGCGACACCATCTGCCGCACGACGTCGGCGTCGCGGACACCGGTTATCGCGATGACATCGACGGCGGCGCCGCGGGCGCGCACGTGCCGCAGCACGTCCAGCCCCGTGCCGTCCGGCATCGTGACGTCCAGCAGCACGAGGTCGATCTCGTTGCCGCGCTCCAGCACGGCCTCGATCGCGGCGCGAGCGCCCGTGCACTCGGCGACGGCCTCGAAGTCGTCCAGGCGAGCGAGGTAGTCCCGGTGCAGCTCGAGCGTGAGCGCGTCGTCGTCGACGAGGAGGACGCGGATCATGTCGCCCTCGCCGGAAGGGTGACCACGAAGACCGTGGGGTCGTCGCGCAGCTCCACGTGACCGCCGGCGCTCGCCACGATCGAGCGCACGAGCGCGAGGCCCACCCCGCGCCCCTCGGCTCCGCCGGGCTTGGTGGTGAAGCCATGCTCGTAGATGCGCTCGCGCAGCGCCTCGGGCACGCCGGTGCCGCTGTCCGACACCTCCAGCCGCAGGGCGGCGGGGGAGGAGGGCGTCCTCCCGAAGACGACGCGCACCCAGCGAGGCGCCTCCGCTGCGGCCGCGGCATCCATCGCGTTGTCGATGAGGTTGCCGACCACCGATACCGCGTCGACGGGCGACAGCACGCTTCGCGGCGCATCCGGGTCGATCTCGGCCGACCACTCGATGCCGCGCTCACGCGCCTGGGCCGCCTTGCCCAGCAGCAGCGCCCCCACGGTGGGGTCGCCGCCGCGCCGGGCGGCCACCTGGTCGACGAGCTCCTGGCTCTGCCGAGACGTCTCGGTGAGGATCTCGATCGCCTCGCCCGTGCGGCCGAGCTCGAGCAGCGACACGGCGGTGTGCATGCGGTTGCCGTGCTCGTGGGTCTGCGCGCGCAGCGCCTCGCCGAGCGTCCGCACGGACTCGTACGAGGCGACCGCGTCGCGGATCGCCCCGGCGGGCAGGTCGCCCGCGACGCGTCGCGTCGTGCGACGGGCGAGCCACGCGCCCACCAGACCCGCCGCGAGGAGGGCGAGGGCGATCGACACGACGAAGGGCAGCCGTGGCAGGATCTTCGACCAGATGCTGCCGATCGTGACGCCGACCGAGACCCAGCCGACGAGCTCGCCCTCGGCGGTCACCGGCACGATGGTCCGCACCGACGGGCCCAGCGTGCCCGTGAACTCCTCGGTGAAGACGCTCGGCGTGCTCGGGATCGTGCCGAGGTAGTGCCGGCCGATCTCGGCGGGGTCGCGGTGACTGACGCGGATGCCGTCCGGGGTCATGATCGTGACGAAGTCGAGGCCTGTCTGTGCCATCACGTCGGCCGCCAGCGGCTGCAGCGCCGCCGAAGGGCCGGCCGCGCTCAGGGACTGCGCCACCTGGGGCAATGACGCGAGGGACGACGCGACGGCCCGCGTCACCTCCTCCGCTTCGTTGCGTTCGGAGCGCTCGGCGTCGAGCACGAGCACGGCGGCGAGGGCGGCGACGATCACGGCCGCCGAGACGGCGACGACCACGAACACGCGCGATGCGGCGCTGCCGTGCTGCGTCTTCGCTGACATGGCCCTCCTCGTCGATGCCGCCGCCTCCATCCTCGCCCGTCGAGGGCGCACGCGGGAGTCTTCGGGTGCGACCAATACGACCGCAAATCGCCGGCTGCCGCCGCGGCGCGCACGCTGAGTCACACGCCGCCCTCTCGAGCGGCACAGCGGAAACACCGCCGTTTCATCCCGCAGGAGGCAATGATGGCTCTCTCGACCCGCACCACGTCCTTCACGCTCCCCGGCTTCAACTGGAGACGTGGCAAGCAGGCGTGGGACAAGCACACCTGGCTGTACCTCTCGGTCATCGCTGCCGTCGTCCTCGGCGCGATCGTCGGGCTGGTCTGGCCCGACGTCGGCGTCGCGCTCAAGCCGCTCGGCGAGGGCTTCGTCGCGCTCATCAAGATGATGATCGCGCCGATCATCTTCTGCACGATCGTGGTGGGCGTCGGGTCCATCGCGAAAGCGGCCACCGTCGGCAAGATCGGCGGTCTCGCGCTGCTGTACTTCATGGTGATGTCGACCTTCGCGCTCGCCATCGGCCTCGTCGTCGGCAACCTGCTGCACCCGGGCGAGGGCCTGAACATGGCGAACGCCACCTACGAGGCGACCGCCGAGGCGAAGACGACGCAGGAGTTCATCCTCGGCATCATCCCGACGACGTTCTTCTCGGCCTTCACCGGCGAGAGCGTGCTGCAGGTCCTGTTCATCGCACTGCTCGTCGGCTTCGCGCTGCAGCAGATGGGCGACAAGGGGACGCCGATCATGAACGCGGTGAAGCACCTGCAGGCGCTGGTCTTCCGAATCCTCGGCATGATCCTGTGGCTCGCGCCGATCGGAGCGTTCGGCGCCATCGCAGCCGTGGTCGGCAACACCGGCATCGCCGCGATCTGGGCACTCGGCACGCTGATGATCGCGTTCTACATCACGTGCGTGCTCTTCATCGTGGGCATTCTCGGCACCCTGCTGTACGCCGTCGCCCGCGTGAACATCTTCAGCCTCATCAAGTACCTGGCCCGCGAGTACCTGCTGATCGTCGGCACGTCCTCCTCCGAATCGGCGCTGCCCCGCCTCATCGCGAAGATGGAGCACCTCGGCGTCTCGAAGCCGGTGGTGGGCATCACCGTGCCGACCGGCTACTCGTTCAACCTCGACGGCACCGCGATCTACCTGACGATGGCCTCACTGTTCATCGCGAGCGGCATGGGCGCCCCGATGTCGATCGGTCAGCAGATCGGCCTTCTCGTCTTCATGATCATCGCCTCGAAGGGTGCCGCCGGCGTCACCGGTGCGGGACTGGCGACGCTCGCCGGCGGCCTGCAGGCGTACCGGCCCGACCTCGTGAACGGCGTCGGCGTCATCGTCGGCATCGACCGGTTCATGTCGGAGGGCCGCGCGCTCACGAACTTCACCGGCAATGCCGTCGCGACGGTGCTGATCGGCACGTGGACGAAGGAGTTCGACGCTCCCCGCGCGCGCCGAGTGCTCGCCGGCGAGCTGCCGTTCGATGAGACGACGCTGTCGGGCGAGGGCCACGACGGGATGTCGCGCGCCGCAGACGCGGTCGGCGTGCAGGGACTCGAAGAGGCGGCCGTCACTGAGGCGGAAGCCAAGGAGCGCCGCGCCCGCGAACGCGAGCAGCTGCTGTCGCGCTGAGCGGACGAAACGGGTGGGCGCGGGTCGGACCCGCGCCCACCCGTTCAGTCGTCCGGCGCGATCTCGCCGGATTCGATGGCAGACTCGCGCTCCTCGAGTTCGAGCTCGTCGACATCCTCTTCGACCGCCTCGAGCGGGTCGATGGTCGGTGGCGGGAGCTCGAACTCCACGCTGTCGTCGACGGGCACATCGCGCTCGTCGTCGGGGATCCGCTCCCGGAAGTCGCTCATGGCCTGCTCGCGATCACTGCCCGCCGTACGGCGGCAGCTCGTCGGCCTCGTTCGCGACCTCGTGGAACGCCGGGTCGAAGACCATGGCCTTCTCCTATCCGCTCTTGCGACGGAACTCGCGCTTCGTGACCGCGCCGTGCGTGCCGTGGATCGCGGAGTCGCCATCCATGTGGGCCTCGCCCTCGCGGTGGTTCGCGTTCTTCTTGTCGAGTGCTTCCTTGAACTTGCGCTTCATCTCATCGGATGCCGCAGACGCCGGCTTCTCGTCGGTGCTCATGCCCCCACCCTAGGCGCGGCATCCGACGCTCGCCAGAGTGGGGGCCGATGGGCATGCTGCTGATAGGCTTGGGCGGGTTGCCGTGTGGCAACCGCTCAATTCCACATGTGAGCACTGTGCTTCAAATGGGCACTGTGGAGCAGGCCGGCAGGAAGCTGGTCCCCTGTGGTGGATTCCCCGCCGGACGACGTCGGGTGATCTTCTACTGGTGACCAGCGCTGGCGAATCCCGCGGCACTCCCGCGCGCCGAGATCTGCCTGTTCCTGCTCCTTCGCACAAGCTCGTGCGCGAAACGCGCGTGCGAGCCTAAACAAAGAAGGAGAGACCTCTTGGAAGGTCCTGAAATCACCGCCGCTGAGGCCGTTCTCGACAACGGCCGCTTCGGCACCCGTACCGTCCGGTTCGAGACCGGACGACTCGCGCAGCAGGCACAGGGTGCCGTCGCCGCGTACCTCGACGAGGAGACGATGCTCCTGTCGGCGACCAGCGCCGGCAAGTCGCCTCGTGAGGGCTTCGACTTCTTCCCGCTGACCGTCGACGTCGAAGAGCGTTCGTATGCCGCGGGCAAGATCCCCGGTTCGTTCTTCCGTCGCGAGGGCCGTCCCTCGACCGAGGCGATCCTCGTCTGCCGTCTGATCGACCGCCCCCTGCGCCCGTCGTTCGTCGACGGCCTCCGCAACGAGGTGCAGATCGTCGTCACGGTGCTCTCGATCGCGCCGGGCGAGTTCTACGACGCGCTCGCGATCAACGCGGCCTCGCTGTCGACCCAGATCTCGGGTCTGCCGTTCTCGGGCCCGATCGCCGGTGTGCGCCTCGCTCTCATCCCGGGACACGGCGAGCACGCCGACCAGTGGATCGCGTTCCCGACGGTCACCCAGCTCGAGGAGGCCGTGTTCGACCTCATCGTCGCCGGTCGCGTCCTGCCCGACGGCGACGTCGCGATCATGATGGTCGAGGCCGAGGCCACCGAGCACAGCTGGAACCTCATCAAGGCGGGGGCCACCAAGCCGAACGAGGAGATCGTCGCGCAGGGCCTCGAGGCCTCGAAGCCCTTCATCAAGGAGCTCGTCGCGGCGCAGAACGTCGTCGCCAACACCGCGGCGAAGGAGATCAAGGAGTTCCCCGTCTTCCTGCCGTACAGCCAGGAGACGTACGACTTCGTCGCGCACCGCGCGTACGACAAGCTCGTCCCGATCTACCAGATCGCCGACAAGCAGGACCGCCAGAACGCCGACGACGAGCTGAAGGACGCCGTCAAGGCGGAGCTTCTCGCCGCCGTCGAGTCGGGCGAGCTCCCGGCCGTCGCGACGACCGAGTTCTCTGCCGCCTACAAGTCGGTCACCAAGAAGATCGTCCGCGGACGCATCCTCGCCGAGGGCGTCCGCATGGACGGTCGCGGCCTCGCCGACATCCGTCCGCTCGACGCCGAGGTGCAGGTCATCCCGCGCGTCCACGGCTCGGCGATCTTCCAGCGCGGCGAGACCCAGATCCTGGGCGTCACCACGCTGAACATGCTCAAGATGGAGCAGCAGATCGACTCGCTGTCGCCGGTCACGAGCAAGCGCTACATGCACCACTACAACTTCCCGCCCTACTCGACCGGTGAGACCGGCCGTGTCGGCAGCCCGAAGCGTCGCGAGATCGGGCACGGCTTCCTGGCCGAGCGCGCGCTCGTGCCGGTGCTGCCCAGCCGCGAGGAGTTCCCGTACGCGATCCGCCAGGTGTCCGAGGCTCTCGGCTCGAACGGCTCGACGTCGATGGGCTCGGTGTGCGCCTCGACCCTGTCGCTGCTGAACGCGGGTGTGCCGCTGCGCGCTCCCGTCGCCGGCATCGCGATGGGTCTCGTGTCGGACGAGGTCGACGGCCAGACGCGCTACGCCGCGCTGACCGACATCCTCGGCGCCGAGGACGCCCTCGGCGACATGGACTTCAAGGTGGCCGGCACCAGCGAGTTCGTCACCGCGATCCAGCTCGACACGAAGCTCGACGGCATCCCGTCGTCGGTGCTCGCCGCGGCGCTCACGCAGGCCAAGGACGCGCGCCTCACGATCCTGGGCGTGCTCAACGCTGCGATCGACGGCCCCGACGAGATGGCTCCGACCGCCCCGCGCGTCATCAGCGTGCAGATCCCGGTCGACAAGATCGGCGAGCTGATCGGCCCGAAGGGCAAGACGATCAACGCGATCCAGGATGAGACCGGCGCGCAGATCTCCATCGAGGAGGACGGCACCGTCTACATCGGCGCCACCGACGGTCCCTCCGCCGAGGCGGCCCGCGCTCAGGTGAACGCGATCGCCAACCCCACCAACCCGGAGGTCGGCGAGCAGTTCCTCGGAACGGTCGTCAAGATCGCGACGTTCGGCGCGTTCATCTCGCTCCTGCCCGGCAAGGACGGCCTGCTGCACGTCAGCGAGGTCCGCAAGCTCGCCGGCGGCAAGCGCGTGGAGAACGTCGAGGACGTGCTCTCTGTGGGTCAGAAGCTGCTCGTCAAGATCACGAAGATCGACGACCGTGGCAAGCTCTCGCTCGAGCCGGTGCTCGAGGAGGCTGCTGACCAGGAGGGTCGCGCTGCGGCCAGCGAGGGCCCGGAGGCTCCCGCCGAAGGCTGACGCCTCGCCGTCCGGTGAGACCGGGCGTGCAATCACGGATGCCCGTCCCCGAGAGGGGGCGGGCATCCGTCGTACGTCGTCCGGTAGGTGCTTCGCGCATGTTGTCCACCGAACAGGGGACGCCTCCCCTAGGGATCAGCCTTTCGTGACCAAAGCGTTATGCAATGTTTATCCATAGTTCGCCTCAGGTAACAGCGCCCTGTCCGGACTGCCCTACCCTTTGTGTAAGCGCCGGGGGGCGCAGACAGTGATCACGACTCCCGTAGGGAATCTCGTGAGGGGGTGGCACATGGCTTACTTCGGCGTTGACTCGACGCTCCCGTCGTCGAGTCCGGATGCCGCGTCCGCACAGCCGGGCGCCGTCGTGCGCGGCCCGCATCCCTCCGCGCCGATCCCCGTCCAGGGCCCTTCGATCGGCAGCAATGTGCGCGTCGCACTCGGTGAGAGCGGCTCGAGCATCTTCCCGCTGATCCTCGGTGCCGCCGAGTTCGGGTGGAACGTCGACCTCGAGTCGAGCCACGCGATCCTCGACACGTATGCCGAACTGGGCGGCAACGCCGTGCACACGGCCGACAGCTACTCGAGCGGTCGCAGCGAGCACATCATCGGCCAGTGGCTGCAGTCCCGCGGCCTCCGCGACGATATCGTCCTCGCCGTCCGCGTCGGCGGCCATGCCGACAACCCCGGTCTCGGCCCGGTCAACCTCGTGCGCGCCGTCGAGGCTTCGCTGACCCGCCTGCGCACCGACCGCATCGACGTCCTCTACCTCGACGCGACCACCGATCGTGCGTCGTCGCTCGAAGACACGCTCGCCACGGCGGAGTGGCTCGTCGAGACCGGCAAGGTGCGGGCGATCGGCGCGATCGGCTACAGCGCCGCGCAGCTCGTCGAAGCGCGCATCTTCGCGTCGGCGGGCTACCCCCGGATCGCCGTGCTCGACGTCCCGTTCAACGTGCTGCGCCGCCACGAGTTCGACGCCGATCTGCGTCTCGTCGCCGGGGCGCAGGGCATGGCGGTGACCCCGTCGCACGCGCTGGAGCACGGGTTCCTCGCGGGCCGGCAGCGCTCGAAGATCCGTGGCGCCCTCTCGGTGCGCGGCGCGCAGCTCGCGGCCAACCTCAACCGCCGGGGGAGCCGTACCCTGCGCGCGCTCGACGCCGTCGGCGCCGTGCTGGGCGTCCCCGATGCGGCCGTGGCCGTCGCGTGGCTGCTCTCGCAGAAGCTCGTCACCGCGCCCATCGTGAACGCGTACGCGCCGCAGCACGTCGAGGAGCTCGTGCAGGGCGTCGGCGTGCGCCTCAGCCGCGGCCAGCTGTCGGACATCGGGCGCGCCTCGGAGTAGTCGCCCGCGCTTGGGACTCGCCGTCCACAGTCGCTGAATCGCCCCGGGGACGTGTCGTAGGCTGGATGTCGTGCCTTCCCCAAGGGCACGAGATCCCCGACGGAGTGAACTGCGTGACGCACTACATCTACCTCGTGCGGCATGGCGAACATCAGGATGCCGAGCACGGACTCGTCGACGGGCCGCTGTCGCCTCGCGGTCGCCGGCAGGCCGCGCTGCTGGCGGATCGGCTCTCCGGGGTGCCGTTCGACGCGCTGTGGCATTCGCCGCTCGAACGCGCCAGCCAGACGGCTCGCGCGGTCACCGAACGGATGCCGTCGCTCACGCCCGAACCGTCCGCGCTGCTGTTCGACTGCGTGCCCACGGGCATGACCGACGAGACGCCCGCCGCCTTCGAGCCGTTCTTCGGTTCGGTCACCGAAGCCGAGGTCGAGGCCGGCCGTGCGCAGATGTCCGACGCGACGAGCGAGTTCCTGGCGCGCAAGCGCGGCGAGGTGCACGAACTCCTGATCACCCATAACTTCGTGATCGCGTGGTTCGTGCGCGAGGTGCTGCAGGCGCCCGACTGGCGCTGGATGACGCTCAATCAGGCGCACTGCGGACTGACCGTGATCGCGCAGAAGCAGGGGCGCCCGTGGACGCTCCTGTCGCACAACGATCTCGCGCACCTTCCGGTCGAGCTGCGGACCGGTCTGCCCGAGGTCTATCCCGTCTGACCCGCCTCGCGTTCAGAGCACCTTGCCGTACCAGCGGGTCGCGTTCGGGTTGTCGTTGTAGGGCTCGATCGCGACGAATCCGGTGCGCGCGTAGAGCGCGCCGGCGGCCTCGAGCGAGTGGTGCGTGTCGAGCACGAGCTCGGCGGCGCCGAACCCACGGGCGCGCTCGACGAGGTCCTCGACGAGCAGGCGGCCCCACCCGCGCCCGCGTGCGACCGGCCGCAGGTACAGGTGCTTCAGCTCGTACCGCGGCCCGCGCGGCCCCTCAGGGATGAGACGGATGCCTCCGCAGCCCTGTGCCACGCCCGCGTCGTCGTCGAGCAGGACGAAGACGCCGGCGGGCGGCACGAAGGCCGCCGGATCGGGGAAGGTCGTCCGGTACGCGACGCCCTGGTCGGCGAATCCTTCGGTGCGGGTCCGGAAGTACTCGGCGAGGAGGTCGTGGGCGTCGGGCGCGTCGACAGGGGAGGGTCGGAGAGTCACCACGGCCTCCAGCGTAGGCGTCTGCCGCGGCCGGCAGGCCCGGCTGCTCGCCGGCCCCCCGCCTAGGATGGAGGCATGACGACACGCGTGGCCATCGTGGGCGGCACCGGAAAGCTCGGAGCGATCATCCGCGACGTGGTCGACGTCGAACCCGGATTCGAGGTCGCCGGGGTGCTGTCGTCCCGGTCGGAACTGTCCGAGCTCGACGGCGCAGACCTGGTGGTGGACGCGTCGACGCCCGCCGTGTCGATCGACGTGGTCCGCGCCGCGATCGAGCGTGGCATCAACGTGCTCATCGGCACCTCCGGCTGGTCGGCCGAGCGCATCGCGCTGGTCCGTCCTCTCGTCGAGGCCGCCGGCACGGGTGCCGTCTTCATCCCCAACTTCTCGCTCGGCTCCGTGCTGGGCTCGGCGCTCGCGGCCGCCGCCGCGCCGTTCTTCCCGTCGATCGAGATCGTCGAGGCGCATCGCGAGACCAAGATCGACTCGCCGAGCGGCACCGCCGTGCGCACGGCCGAGCTCATCGCCGCCGCGCGCGACGGAGTCGGCCCGGTCGAGTCGCCGCACGTCGACCAGCGCGCCCGCGGCCAGCAGGTCGCGAGCGTGCCGATCCACTCGCTGCGCCGCCCGGGCGTCGTCGCCCGGCAGGAGACGATCCTGTCGGGGGCAGGGGAGTCGCTCACCATCGTGCACGACACCGTGGAGCCGGCACAGGCGTACGGTCCCGGCATCCGCCTCGCCCTCGCCGCTGCGCGCGACGCCTCGGGTGTCACCGTCGGCCTCGACAGCCTGATCGACATCGGCATCGGTCGCCGCGCGGCGCAGTCCGACGGTCGGCCCGTCGACGAGGGCGGCGTGCCCGGCCAGGTCGCCCGCACGACCGGGGCATGAGCGCGCGCATCGGCGTCGCCGTCATGGCGGCGCTGCTCGCGCTGTACATCGTGCTGGTAGGGCAGCGGGCGTGGCTCCTGCTCGCCAGCGGCGACCCGGTCGGCATCGCGATGGGCGCGGCGCTCGTCGTGCTGCCGCTCATCGCCGCGTGGGCGCTCGGGCGGGAGCTGGGGTTCGGCGTACGCGCGCAGCAGCTCGGCAAGCGGCTCGAGGCCGAGGACGCCCTGCCGCGGGAGGAGGTCGCCGTGCGTCCGAGCGGCCGCGTGATGCGCGAGGACGGAGACGCCGTCTTCCCCGCGTACCGCGCCGACGTCGAGGCCCACCCCGACGATTGGCGGGCGTGGTACCGGCTCGGACTCGCCTACGACGCCGCCGGCGACCGCCGTCGCGCACGCGAGGCGGTGCGGGCCGCCATCCGGCTCGAGAAGGCCGACCGCGCCGGCTGAGCCTGGCGCCGGATCAGGATGCCGCGGGCACGGCGGCCGCCACCGCGTCTTCGACCGTCGCGTGGGAGAACGCGAACCCCGACTCCTCGAGCGCCTGTGGCACCACGTGCGCATCCGCGGTGAGGATCGCCTCTGTGGCGTCCGCGCCGAGCGCGAGCTTCATGCCCCACACCGGCGCGCGCAGAAGGAACGGGCGGTTCATCCGCACCGCGAGCGCGAACCCGAGGTCGTTCGCGGTGGCGCGCGTCGGTCCGGACAGGTTCACGGGACCGGTGAGGCGGGCGTCGATCACGTGCCGGATCGCGCGCACCGCGTCCTCGAGCGAGATCCACGGCCAGGCCTGCGTCCCACGGCCGATCGGGCCGGAGAGTCCCAGCTTGGTCAGGACCATCAGCGGCTTCAGCACGCCGTCGGCGTGCACGACCGGGGCCGTGCGCAGCACCGAGACCGCAGCATCCGTCCCCGCGCCGTATGCCGCCGCCTCCCACTCGCCGCAGAGATCCGCGAGGAACGACTCGCCGCGTGGGGCGTCCTCCAAGAGGCGCACGCCCGGCGCCGAGCCGTAGTAGCCCACGGCCGATGCCGACACGAAGTGCGGGGCCGCTGCACCGAGCTCGCGCACCGCGCGGGCGAGCGCGCGCGTCGGAGCGATGCGCGACCACAGCAGGGTGCTCTTGTACGACGGCGTCCACGGGAAGCGCCCGATGCTCGCACCGTTGAGCCCGACGACCGCGTCCGCCCCCTCGAGCACCGCGGGATCCAGCGGCTCGGCCGTCGTGAGCCATTCGACTTCGTGCGCGGCCTCGGCGGGGCGGCGCACGAGGGTCGTCACCTCGATGCCGTCGGCGCGGAGGCTCTCGGCGAGCGCCCGGCCGATGAGGCCGGACGCCCCGGCGACGACGATCCGCCGGCCGTCGTCATCGCCGGGTGGGCCTTCAGGCAAGCGTGGCCTCGATCGTGATCTCGATGCCCGCCAGGGCCTGCGAGACGGGGCATCCGGCCTTTGCGCTCTGGGCGAGTCGCTCGAAGTCCTCGGGCTCGAGTCCCGGGACGACCGCGTTGACGTTCAGGTGACTGCCGGTGATGCCCGTGCCCGGCTTGAACGTGACCGAGGCGGTCGTGTCGATCGACTCCGCGGGCGTGCCGTTCTCGGCCAGTGCGAGCGAGAACGCCATGCTGAAGCACGACGCGTGCGCGGCCGCGATCAGCTCCTCCGGCGTCGTGACCGACGTGGATCCCTCGCTGCGGGCCTTCCAGTTGACGGGGAAGGTCCCGAGGCCGGACGACACGAACGTGGTCTCGCCGGAGCCGTCGAACAGACCGCCCTTCCATACCGTGGTTGCTTCGCTCGTGACGGTCATGTGGGCCTCCTCGCTGGCGGGGCGCCCGCGTGCCGGGCGTCTCGCGTCAGCCTATGGCGTCGGGCTGGCGCACCGCGATGGGTTGACACCGGATGCCGCGCCCCTCGGTGTGCGGACGGCCGACGCGGTGTCAGGCCGACGCCGGGCGGGTGCGGCCGACGATGCCGGCGCGCTGCAGGAGGAGGTAGAGCTGGCAGCCGAGGCAGAGCCCGAACACGGCGTTGAGGAACGCGGCGATGAAGGCCGCCGCGGCGGCGATCGTCAATGCCCACGGCACGCCGAACAGCTGCAGCACGAGACCGAGAGCCGACACGAACAGGCCGACGCCCTGCGCGAAGCGCGGCGGGCGCGGGTCCTCGAGCTCGGTGGGAGCCGACAGGCGCGGAGCCACGGCCGCGCGGTAGAGCGCGCCCCACGGCGCGGTGCGCGGCGAGACGACGCCCCACAGGAAGAGCAGGGTCGTCACGAGCAGCAGGAGAAAAGCGGGGTCCAGGATCCGCTGGGCGACGCTCGCCGCGGAGATCGCCCATCCCTCGGCCGTCTGCGCCGTCGAGAGGCCGGTGAGCCCGAGGAACACGACGATCAGCAGGAGCACGGCGGTGATGCCGGCCGCGAAGCGCGGACCGCGGGGATCGATCCCGCGCGGGGTCGCAGCATCCCGTCGCTCAGACATTCGCGTCCTCCGCGATCAGGCGGTTGAGCTCGAGCTCGAGCACGTCGCGACCCGGGGCGCCCCCGAAGCGGGTCTGCACGACGCCGTTGCGGTCGAGCACGAGCGTGGTCGGCGTCTGCAGGACGTGGAAGTGCTTCGCGATGTCGGGGCGGTGGGTCAGGTCGACGTCGAGGTGGCGCACGCCCTCGTGATCGTCGGCGATGGCCGCGAGCGTGCGGTGCACACCCGGACAGCGGGCGCAGAGCTCGGTGCTGAACTGCAGGAGGGTGGCGACTTCGCCGAGCCCGTCGGCGCCGAGCCGGTGAGGTTCGACGACCTCGTGCTCGACGTTGCGGCGGGCCTGCGACTGTCGCCAGTTCAGGAAGACGCCGAGTGCCACCGTCGCCGCGAGCAGCACGGCGAGGGCGATGAGGGCTCCGACCAGGGTCACAGCAGATCAGGCTAACCCCTTTCACCTGAATGGAGGCCGAATCGGCGAATATGACGCGATCGATGTCACAGAAGGCGACTCGGCGCTGTGAGGAGAGCACGCGGTGCGGGCACGGCCGGGATGTCCCGGGGCGCGGGTATCGTGGCAGCCGTGACGACGCCGATCCCGACCCCGTACGAAGACCTTCTGCGAGACGTGCTCGAGCACGGCACCCACAAGGACGACCGCACCGGCACCGGCACGACGAGTGCGTTCGGCCGCCAGATCCGGTTCGACCTGTCGCAGGGCTTCCCGCTCATCACGACCAAGCGCGTGCACTTCAAGTCGATCGCCTATGAGCTGCTGTGGTTCCTCCGCGGCGAGTCGAATGTGGCGTGGCTGCAGGAGAACGGCGTCACCATCTGGGACGAGTGGGCGGATGCCGCCGGCGAGCTGGGCCCGGTCTACGGAGTGCAATGGCGGTCGTGGCCGACGCCGTCGGGCGACCACATCGACCAGATCGCGCTCGTGCTCGACCAGATCCGCGCGAACCCCGATTCGCGTCGGCTCATCGTGTCGGCGTGGAACCCCGCCGACATCCCCGACATGGCGCTCGCGCCGTGCCATGCGATGTTCCAGTTCTACGTGGCCGACGGCAAGCTGTCGTGCCAGCTGTACCAGCGCAGTGCCGACCTCTTCCTCGGCGTCCCCTTCAATATCGCGTCGTACGCGCTGCTGACCCTCATGGTGGCGCAGCAGGCGGGGCTCGAGCCGGGCGACTTCGTGTGGACCGGCGGCGACTGCCACATCTACGACAACCACCTCGAGCAGGTGCGCGAGCAGCTCACGCGCGAGCCGTACCCGTATCCGACGCTGCGCATCGCGCGCACGCCCGACTCGATCTTCGACTACCGCTACGACGACTTCGTGCTCGAGGACTACCAGCACCACCCCGCGATCCGCGGGGCGGTCGCGGTATGACGGCCCCGGTCGGCCTCATCTGGGCGGAGGCGCACGACGGCGTGATCGGCGCCGACGGCGGCATGCCGTGGCATGTTCCCGAGGACCTCGCCCACTTCAAGGCGCTGACGCTCGGCGCACCGGTCGTGATGGGCCGCCGTACCTGGGAGTCGTTTCCCGCGCGCGTGCGCCCTCTGCCGGGACGGCGCAACATCGTGATCACCCGACAGCCGCAGTGGACGGATGCCGGCGCCGAGCGCACCGCATCGCTCGGGGCCGCGCTGGCCCTCGCCGACGAGGGCGAGCCCGAGCGCATCTGGGTGATCGGCGGCGGGCAGCTGTTCCAGGAGGCCATCGAGCTCGCCGACCTCCTCGAGGTCACCGAACTCGATGTCGCTGTCGAGGGTGACACCCTGGCGCCCGACCGTGCCGGCTGGGTCTCGGCCGCGACGGACCCGGTCGACGGCTGGCACACGTCGGGTTCCGGCATCCGCTACCGCTTCCTGCGGCTGGTGCGGCCGGCGGCGCACGGCTCGCGCTGACACGGCAATAGGCTGGCGCGCATGGCGAAGACGGCGCTCATCACCGGTGCGAGTTCGGGTCTCGGTGCGGAGTACGCGCGCCAGCTCGCAGCGAAGGGCGCGCACCTCGTGCTCGTCGCGCGCGACCGGCAGTCGCTCGAGCAGCTCGCCGTCCGGCTGCGGTCGACCTACGGGGTCGAGGTCGAGGTACTCGCGGCCGACCTGCTGAAGCGCCGCCAGCGCGAGCGGGTCGAGGCGCGCGTCGCCGACGAGGCCCGGCCGATCGAGATCCTCGTCAACAACGCGGGGTTCGGACTGCCCCTGGCGTTCGAGCGCAACGACATCGAGGACGAGGTCCGTCACCTCCAGGTGCACGTCGAGGTGCCGATGCGCCTCACGCACGCCGCACTGGGCGCGATGCTCGCCCGCGGGCACGGCCGCATCATCAACGTCGCATCGGTCGCCGCCTTCATCCCGCGCTCGACCTACGGTGCCTGCAAGGGGTGGCTCGTGAGCTTCAGCCGCTGGGCGAACGGCCGCTATGGTCCGCGAGGCGTCACGGTGACCGCGGTGTGCCCGGGCTACACCCACACGAACTTCCACGAACGCCTCGGGCTGCCCCCGGGCCAGGAGGGCGTCCCCGACGGGATGTGGCTCGACGCGCGCGACGTCGTCGCCGAGTCGCTGCGCGATGCGGCACGCGGTGCGGCGGTGTCGATCCCGTCGCTGCGGTACAAGGCGCTCGTGGCCCTGGCCCGGTTCGCCCCGCCGTCGGTCGCCGCGCGCATCGGAGAGCGCGGCCGCTGAGCCGAGCCCGGCGTCACCGGGCGCGCCGGGGCGCGGCATCCCGATAACCTGAATGCATGACGCATACGGGCAACCCCTTCGGACAGGTGCTCGTCGCGCTCGTCACCCCCATGACGGCCGACGGCGAGGTCGACTGGCCCGCTGTCGAGAAGCACATCGACGACGTCATCACCGCGGGGGCCGACGGCATCGTCGTGACCGGCACCACGGGTGAGACGTCGACCCTCACCGACGCGGAGAAGATCCGCCTCGTCGAGGTCGGAAAGGATGTCGCCGCCGGCCGCGCCAAGATCATCACGGGCGGCGGGTCGAACGAGACCGCGCACGCGATCGAGCTCTACAAGGCCAGCGAGAAGGTCGGCGCCGACGGCATCATGATCGTCACGCCCTACTACAACAAGCCCACGCAGGCGGGCATCCTGACGCACTTCCGCCTGGTCGCGGACGCCACCGACCTGCCGGTGATCCTGTACGACATCCCGGGCCGCACCGGTGTGCCGATCCGGTACGAGACGATCCTGCGTCTCGCCAAGCACCCGAACATCCTCGCCATCAAAGACGCCAAGGGCGACTTCAGCGAGGTGAGCCGCGTGCTCAACCAGACCGACCTGATGTACTTCTCGGGCGACGACGCCAACGTGCTGCCGCACCTCGCGATCGGCGCGACGGGGCTCATCGGCGTCACCGCGAACATCGCGGCGCAGCCCTACCGTGCGATCGTCGACGCCGTGAACGCCGGCGACCTCAAGACGGCCACCGCGGCGCACCAGCAGCTCGAGCCGCTCGTGCGCGCCGTGATGACGCACGTGCCCGGCACCGTGTCGGCGAAGTACATCCTCCACGGCCTCGGCCGCATCGGCAGCCCCCGCGTGCGGCTGCCGCTCGTCG
This sequence comes from Microbacterium sp. Soil_C_42, assembly GCF_057656735.1. Classification (NCBI taxonomy): domain Bacteria; kingdom Bacillati; phylum Actinomycetota; class Actinomycetes; order Micrococcales; family Microbacteriaceae; genus Microbacterium; species Microbacterium sp. Soil_C_42. The sequence continues at coordinate 59,270 of NZ_JBDGJU010000015.1, read as the reverse complement.
GGCCGGAGGAGTGGGAGGCCGCCAAGATCGAGGACGAGCTCGCTCTCGTGCACGACGTGCCCGGCGCCGACTTCTCGAACTTCCGTCCTGACCGCAACGCCGCCGCCGGCGGCGCGCTGCCGAAGGTCTCAGGCACCACGAGATGACGAATCGCGCCGTCGAACGGTCGACGGCGCGCAGATGACGGGCGTCTCGGCGCCCGGAGGAGGCTTCGCAATGCCCACCACCCCGTACGACCCGCCGGAGCTCGCAGCAGGAACCCTACGGATCGTCCCGCTCGGCGGCCTCGGCGAGGTCGGGCGCAACATGACGGTGTTCGAGTACGGCGGGAAGCTCCTCGTGGTCGACTGCGGCGTGCTGTTCCCCGAAGAGCACCAGCCCGGCGTCGACCTGATCCTCCCCGACTTCGAACCGCTCAAGAAGCGGCTCGACGACATCGTCGGCGTCGTGCTCACGCACGGCCACGAGGACCACATCGGCGCGGTGCCGTACCTGCTCAAGCTCAAGGGCGACATCCCGATCATCGGATCGGGACTGACCCTCGCGCTCACCGAGGCGAAGCTCAAGGAGCACCGGATCAAGCCGTACAGCCTCACAGTGGCGGAGGGCCAGACCGAGAACCTCGGGCCGTTCGAGCTCGAGTTCGTCGCGGTGAACCACTCGATCCCCGACGCGCTCGCCGTCGCGATCCGCACCCCCGCGGGTCTCGTGCTCGCCACCGGCGACTTCAAGATGGACCAGCTCCCGCTCGACGGCCGGCTGACCGACCTCCGCGCGTTCTCGCGGCTGGGGGAGGAGGGCGTCGACCTCTTCCTCGTCGACTCGACCAACGCCGATGTGCCCGGCTTCACGCCTCTGGAACGCTCCATCGGCCCGGTGCTCGACCAGGTGATCGGCAAGGCGCCGCGGCGCGTGATCGTGGCGAGCTTCTCGAGCCACGTGCACCGCGTGCAGCAGGTGCTGGATGCGGCCGCCGCCCACGGCCGTCGCGTGGCCCTCCTCGGCCGCAGCATGCTGCGCAACATGACGATCGCCGAGGATCTCGGGTACCTGCACGTGCCCGAAGGCGTGCTGATCGACTACAAGAAGGCGCGCGACCTGCCCGACGACCAGATCGTCTACATGTCGACCGGGTCGCAGGGCGAGCCGATGGCGGTGCTGAGCCGCATGGCGAACCTCGACCACGCGATCGAGCCCGGTCCCGGCGACACCGTGATCCTGGCCTCGAGCCTCATCCCCGGCAACGAGAACGCGGTGTACCGCGTGATCGACGGGCTCACCAAGCTCGGCGCCAACGTGGTGCACAAGGGCAACGCCAAGGTGCACGTGTCGGGCCACGCCGCGGCCGGTGAACTGCTGTACTGCTACAACATCCTGAAGCCGAAGAACGTGCTCCCGGTGCACGGCGAGTACCGCCACCTGATGGCGAACGCGCGTCTCGCCCAGGACACCGGGATCGCGCCCGAGCGGACCATTCTCGCCGAGAACGGCACCGTGATCGATCTCAAGGACGGCGACGCGCGCGTCGTCGGACAGTTCGACCTCGGCTTCGTCTACGTCGACGGCTCGACAGTGGGCGAGATCACGGACGCCGACCTCAAGGATCGCCGGATCCTCGGCGAAGAGGGCTTCATCTCGGTGATCGTGGTGGTCGACGCGTCGACCGGCAAGATCATCTCCGGCCCGGAGGTGCACGCCCGCGGCTTCGCCGAAGATGACGCGGTCTTCGAAGATGTCAAGCCCAAGATCGCCGCGGCGCTCGCCGAGGCGGCCAAGTCCGGTGTCCGCGACCCGCACGCGCTGTCGCAGGTCGTGCGCCGCACGATCGGTCGCTGGGTCAACCAGTCGCTGCGCCGCCGGCCCATGATCGTCCCGCTCGTCATCGAAGCGTAGCGAGATGACCATCACGCGGAGTATCGAAGCGTAGCGAGATGACCATCACGCGGAGTATCGAAGCGTAGCGAGATGACCATCAAGCGGAGTATCGAAGCGTAGCGAGATGACCATCAAGCGGAGTATCGAAGCGTAGCGAGATGACCATCACGCGGAGTGGCGAGGCGTAGCGAGATCGCCATCCGCGGAGTATCGAGGCGTAACACGCGGGCCGTACCATCGGCGTCGTGGCCTCCTCGTTCCGCATCCGTCCCGCCGTGTCGGCCGACGGCGCCTTCCTCGGCGACATGGTCGTCGAGGCGGCGAACTGGCGCCAGGGCGGGGCGCGACCCCGCCACGAGGTGATCGGCGGCGCCGAGCACCGGCGTTACGTGGCGGGCTGGATGCGGCCGGGCGATGCCGGCTTCGTGGCCGAGGACGCCCACGGGGAGCCGATGGGCGCCGCCTGGTACCGCATGCTCCCGCGCGACGACCCGGGCTTCGGGTACGTCGGCACCGGGGTGCCCGAGCTCATCATCGGCGTGCGCCCGATCTGGCGCGCTCACGGGGTGGGTCGCACACTCCTGCAGAGACTGTGCGAGCACGCGGGCGCGCAGGGGTTCGCGCGCATCAGCCTCAGCGTCGAGCGGGGCAACTTCGCCTCGACGCTCTATCGCAGCGAGGGCTTCGCCGTCACGCAGAGCGGGTCGGGCCGCGACACGATGGTCAAGCGCCTGCGCTGAGGCATCCGGCGAAGCCGGCCTTCGCCACGCGCCGGGCCTGCGGCCGCTCGGCGGCGTGGTTGCGGGCAAATGTCGGGGTGTCGGCCTACCGTGGGGGGATGGCCAGGAGCTCAAGCCCGACCAGCCGGTCGCGCGCGTCTTCGACCGCGTCGACGAACGCGCGATCGAGCGCGCCCTCGTCGGCGCGCAAGCCCGCGGCCGCCAAGCCGGCACCCGCACCCAAGCGCTACGTGAACGAACCCGATCGTCCGCCGGTCGTCGCGCGGGCGTGGATGGGGCTCGCGCACGCCACCGGCAGTCTGTTCCGCGCGTTCGGTCCCGAGGCGCTCGAGAAGGACCAGCGCCGCGACGGCTTCCCGTTCCTTCTCGTGCTGCTGGCGATCGCCGGCGCCGTGAACGAGTGGTTCTTCATCGGCAACGCGGTCGCGAAGACGATCAGCGCGTACACCGTCGGAATGCTGATCGGCCGTGAGGCCTTCGTCATGCCGGTGCTCCTGCTGCTGCTCGCGGGCTGGATGTTCCGGCATCCGTCGTCCGTGCACGACAACGGCCGCGTGGGCATCGGATTCGGCCTGCTCGTCCTCACGATCGCGGGCTTCTGCCATGTCGCGGGCGGGCGCCCGCAGCCGAACCAGGGACTTCCCGCCTTGAGCGAGGCGGGCGGCCTCCTCGGCTGGATGCTCGGCGAGCCGCTGGCCATGGTCCTCACCGACGTCGGCGCGTACATCGTGCTGTCGCTGCTGGCCGTGCTCAGCATCCTGATCATCACGAAGACGCCCCCGAACCGCATCGCGCGCCGCCTCGGCGAGCTGTACTCCTGGATGTTCGGCGCCGAGCCGCGGGAAGAGAGATCGGCGACGGATGCTGCAGCCTCGGCCGCTGCGGACGACGAAGGCGACTCCTCCCTGCCGTTCTGGCGTCGCAACAAGACCGGCCGCGAGAAGGACCCAGAGGGCGGCCTCGGCTCGCAGGACCTCACCGAGCTGCTCACGCCAGGCACGTCGCAGGGCGGGTTCGAGCAGGCGATCGCCACGCCCGTGACCCCTCCGCCGGCGCCCGCGACCGACGCGCTCACCGAGGTCATCGACCCCGCCGTGCTGTCGGCGGCGAAGGCCGCGACCTCGTCGCGCACGTCGCTGCGCGACGATGCCGAGGTCATCGAGGACGACGGCACGCTTCCCGGCCTCGACGGCATCGGCTCGGACACCGCCCTCGACTCGCCGTCCGCGCCGTACCGGCTGCCGTCCGTCAACTCGCTGGCCGCAGGATCGCCCCACGTGGCGCGCTCTCAAGCCAACGACGACACCGTCCGCGCGATCACGAGTGTGCTCGAGCAGTTCAACGTGGACGCCCGCGTCACCGGGTTCTCGCGCGGACCGACCGTCACGCAGTACGAGATCGAGGTCGGTCACGGCGTGAAGGTGGAGCGCATCACCGCGCTCACGAACAACTTCGCGTACGCCGTCGCCTCCAACGAGGTGCGCATCCTGGCGCCGATCCCCGGCAAGAGCGCCATCGGCGTCGAGATCCCCAACACCGACCGCGAGATCGTCACCCTCGGCGACGTGCTGCGCTCGCAGACCGCCACCAGCCAGACGCACCCGATGACCATCGGCGTCGGCAAGGACGTCGGGGGCGGGTACGTCGTCGCGAACCTCGCGAAGATGCCCCACCTCCTCGTCGCCGGCTCGACCGGCTCGGGCAAGTCGAGCTTCGTGAACTCGATGATCACGAGCCTCCTGATGCGCGCCAAGCCCGCCGACGTGCGCATGGTCCTCATCGACCCGAAGCGCGTCGAGCTGACGTCGTATGCGGGCGTGCCGCACCTCATCACGCCCATCATCACGAACCCCAAGAAGGCCGCCGAGGCGCTGCAGTGGGTCGTGAAAGAGATGGACATGCGGTACGACGACCTCGCGTCGTTCGGCTTCCGACACATCGACGACTTCAACAAGGCCGTCGTCGCCGGCGAGATCACGCTTCCGCCGGGCAGCGAGCGTGTGCTCAAGCCGTACCCGTACCTGCTCGTGGTCGTCGACGAGCTCGCCGACCTCATGATGGTCGCGCCTCGCGACGTCGAGGACTCGATCGTCCGCATCACGCAGCTCGCACGCGCTTCGGGCATCCACCTCGTGCTCGCGACGCAGCGACCCTCGGTCGACGTCGTCACGGGCCTCATCAAGGCCAACGTGCCGTCGCGTCTCGCGTTCGCCGTGACGAGCGTCACCGACTCCCGCGTCATCCTCGACCAGCCCGGCGCCGACCGCCTCATCGGCCAGGGCGATGGCCTGTTCCTGCCGATGGGCGCCTCGAAGGCGCTCCGCGTGCAGGGTGCCTGGGTGAGCGAGAAGGAGATCGAGGACGTCGTCAAGCACGTCACCAACCAGGCGCGACCGGAGTACCGGGCCGACGTCGCGGCGGTGGCGGAGAAGAAGGAGATCGACGCCGACATCGGGGACGACCTCGAGCTTCTCCTCGCGGCGGCCGAACTCGTCGTGTCGAGCCAGTTCGGCTCGACGTCGATGCTCCAGCGCAAGCTCCGGGTCGGCTTCGCGAAGGCGGGCCGTCTGATGGATCTGCTGGAGTCCCGCGAGATCGTCGGCCCCTCCGAGGGCTCCAAAGCCCGCGACGTGCTCGTGACCGTCGAGCAGCTGCCGTCCGTCCTGGCGCGCCTGCGCGGCGAGGATGTGCCCGACACTGCGCCCACTCCGGCGGCCCCCGCCGCGGCGGAGGACGACCGCTACGGAACGGATGCCGTGGCATCGCAGTACGACGGCTACCCCGTGGTCGAGAGTGACGACGACGGATCCGAAGACGCATGGGGTCTCACCGGCCGCGACTGACCGCCGGCTCCGCGCGGCCGGGCGCGCCGATAGGCTCGGCTCCATGGCGATCCCCCGGCAGCTGCCCAACGCGATCACGATCGTGCGCATCCTGTGCGCGCCGGTCTTCCTGTGGATGCTCCTGGCCGACGGGGGAGCGGACGGCGCCCTGCGGTGGTGGGCGGCCGCGCTGTTCATCGTGGCGATCGCGACCGACGGGATCGACGGCTACCTCGCCCGCAAGCACGAGATCGTCACCGATCTCGGCAAGCTCCTGGACCCCATCGCCGACAAGGTGCTCACCGGATTCGCCTTCATCGGGCTGTCCATCCTCGGCGAGCTGCCGTGGTGGATCACGATCATCGTGCTCGTCCGCGAGATCGGGATCACGGTGTACCGGTTCATGGTCGTGAGCGACCACGTGCTGGCCGCCGCCTGGATGGGAAAGCTCAAGACCCTCGCCCAGGGTCTCGCCCTCTCGTTCGCCCTGCTGCCGCTGTGGACCCTTGTGGGCGACTGGATCTTCTGGGTCAACGGCGTGCTGATGACGATCGCGGTGATCCTGACGATCGCGAGCGGCATCGACTACATCGTGACCGAGCTTCGCGCTGCTCGCGCGAAGCGGAGGGACTCGTGACGGACGAGCCCTCGGAGGGGACGGATGCCGCAGCCGCCGTGCTGCGCGCCCTCCAGATCCGCGGGTGGTCGATCGCCGCGGCGGAATCGCTGACCGGTGGCCGGGTCACTGCCACGCTGATCGACGTGCCGGGCGCGTCCGCCCACGTGCGGGGCGGGATCGTCGCATACGCCACCGACCTCAAGACGACCGCGCTCGGTGTCGAAGCGGACCTGCTGGCGGCCCGCGGTGCCGTGGATCCCACGGTCGCCGAGGAGATGGCGCAGGGCGCACGACGTGTGCTGCGCGCAGACGTGGGGCTCTCGACGACGGGCGTCGCCGGCCCCGAGCCGCAGGACGGGCATGCCGTGGGCACGGTCTACATAGCGGTCGCCACGCCCGAGACGGCCATCGTGTCGGCCCTCGCTCTGTCGGGAACGCGCGACGAGATCCGCACCGCGACGGTGCGGGGCGTGCTGGAGCTGGCCCTCGCCGTGCTGTGAGGCATCCGCGAATGGTGACATCCGGTCCGGGAACAGATGGTGTTTCGTCTCGGTTACATTCGGTGATTCCCACCCATTGCCCAGTTGTCGGGATTAGATTGGCATCATCCGGTGCTGTACTGTTGGGCACCCGGACGACGGTGGAATCAGAAGTGAGGAGGGGCCCTGATGATCTTGGTACGTCAAGAGATCGGCGAAGTGCTTCGTGATTTCCGCCAGCAGAAGGGGCGCACCCTCCGCCAGGTGGCGAGCCGCGCGAGCGTCGCGCTGGGGTACCTGAGCGAGGTCGAGCGCGGCCAGAAGGAGGCGTCGAGCGAGATCCTCGCGTCGGTCGCCGAAGCCCTGGACGTCCCCATCTCCACGATCATGCGCGAGGTGGGCGACCGCATCTCGGTGCTCGAGGGCATCCAGCCCTTCCCCGATGTGGTTCCCGACGAGCTCGTGGCCTCGGTTGACGCCGAGTTCTCGCTGCGCTGATCGCCTCTTCGCAGTTCTTCTATGCGCCGCAGTGAGTTCCAGCGTGCCGTTGTGGACGAGTTCGGTGTGCGCGCGAACGCCGTCGTGACCGACCTGTACCTGTCGAAGGTGGGCGGTCGCACGGCCGCCGAGGCGATCGATGCCGGGGTCGACCCGCGCGACGTGTGGCTCGCTCTGTGCGAAGAGCTCGATGTGCCCGCCGAGCGCCGATACGGCGTCGGACGACTCGAGCCGCGCCGCCGCTGACCCGCTCCGCGGTGCGCGTTCCGGTCGCCGCGATCCGGCGTGTCATCGAAGAAGTGTTCGAGATCCGCGTAGGCTCCTGCACAGCAGGTGTCGAGGGCGTGTTTTCCACGCACCGGGAAGGAGCGAAGACGGATGTCGGAGCCCCTCCCTAACGTGAACAGCGTCGAACGACACCTCACGCCTTGTCGCAGCATCCGTCCCACCGGGGTGGAGCGCGACAGCCTACAGGCGACGGAACGCGAGCACTGAGGAGCACGTCATGCCATCAACCGTTGACCGCGAGAAGGCCCTGGAGTCGGCCCTCGCCCAGATCGACCGGCAGTTCGGGAAGGGCTCGGTGATGCGCCTCGGCAGCGACGAGCGCGCTCCTGTCGAGGTCGTGCCCACCGGATCGATCGCCCTCGATGTGGCGCTCGGCATCGGCGGTCTCCCGCGCGGCCGCATCATCGAGATCTACGGACCGGAGTCGTCGGGTAAGACGACGCTCACCCTGCACGCGATCGCGAACGCGCAGCGCGCCGGCGGCATCGCGGCGTTCATCGACGCCGAGCACGCGCTCGACCCCGATTACGCGCAGAAGCTCGGTGTCGACATCGACGCGCTGCTCGTCTCGCAGCCCGACACGGGTGAGCAGGCGCTCGAGATCGCGGACATGCTCGTGCGCTCCGGCGCGATCGACCTCATCGTGATCGACTCCGTCGCCGCCCTCGTGCCGAAGGCAGAGATCGAAGGCGAGATGGGCGACTCCCACGTGGGTCTGCAGGCGCGCCTGATGTCGCAGGCGCTGCGCAAGCTCACGGGTGGTCTCAACCAGACCAACACCACGATGATCTTCATCAACCAGCTGCGCGAGAAGATCGGCGTGTTCTTCGGCTCGCCCGAGACCACCGCCGGTGGTAAGGCGCTCAAGTTCTACGCGTCGGTCCGTCTCGACATCCGTCGCATCGAGACTCTGAAGGACGGCACTGAAGCGGTCGGCAACCGTACCCGCGTCAAGGTCGTCAAGAACAAGATGGCGCCGCCGTTCAAGCAGGCGGAGTTCGACATCCTCTACGGCGTGGGCATCTCGCGGGAGGGCAGCCTCATCGACTTCGGCGTGGAGCACGCCATCGTCAAGAAGTCCGGAGCCTGGTACACCTACGAGGGCGAGCAGCTCGGGCAGGGCAAGGAGAACGCCCGCAACTTCCTCTTGAAGAACCCGGATGTCGCGGCCGAGATCGAGACGAAGATCAAGACGAAGCTCGGCATCGGTGTGCCCAAGGCCACGGGCGAAGTCGCGGACGAGCTGGCGGCGCGCCGCCCGGCCTGATGGTCCGCTTCGTCGACAGCAGCGGCGAGTCCGACGCATACGACGGCGACGGACTCGCCCCCGTGACATCGCTCTTCGGCGACCGCAACGCGAAGGCGTACCCGAAGACGGTGGCAGACGTCCGGCAAGAGCTCGAGGACCGGATCCCTGTGGGTCGAGGAGACCAGGACTCGTGGGCCGAGCCTGTTTCCGCACCGTCGGCACGGGCTGCAGCCGAGTGGCGGACCGAGCGGAACGACGGCCCCGGCGCGAGCACGACCGCGAGCGCTCGCAGCGGACCCGAGCGCGATGAGCGTGAAGAGCGCCCCATCGACCTCGACGCCGAGCGCGCCGGCAGGGCCCGTTCCGGGGTGAGTCGGCGAGGTGCGCCGGAGGCCACCGATCCCGCCGAGGCGGCCGAGCTCGGCCTGCTGAAGAAGCTGCGTGCTCGGCAGGTCTCCGTATCGGAGGCGAAGACATACCTCGGTCAGTACGAACTCGGCCGTGAAGGCGTCGACGCGATCCTCGAGGCCTTCCTCGAACGCGGCTACCTCGACGACGCCCGGCTCGCGGAGCAGGTGGTGCATGCCGGCGTCGATCGCAAGGGGCAAGGGCGCCAGGCGCTCTCGCAGAGCCTTGCGAAGCGGGGGATCCCACGCGATGTCGCTGACGCAGCGCTGGCCGAGCTGCCCGACGACGACGCAGAACGGGCGCTCGAGTTCGCGCGGTCCAAGGCGGGCTCCATGCGCGGGCTCGAGCCCGACGTCGCGCTTCGTCGTCTCGCCGGCCAGCTGGCGCGACGGGGCTACGGGGGCTCGGCGGCGCTCAACGCCGCCCGGCAGGCGCTGGACGAGTCGTCGCGTCCCACAGGACGGGTGCGATTCGACTGACGCCCACCGCCCGGGTACGTCCGTGTCATGCCCCGGCACGGGGCCCGGACGCGCAGCATCCACTACCAGCCTCCCTGCATGCGGACGGCTCGTAGAATGGCGGGATCATGTCTTCCCCTTCCGCCACCCCGACTCTCATCGCGCCCTCCGAGGCCGCGCACGATGTCGACGGGCGTGCGCGCACCTACGAGGTGCGCACGTTCGGCTGCCAGATGAACGTGCACGACTCCGAGCGCCTCTCCGGTTCGCTCGAGAGCGCCGGCTACGTCCGCGCCGAGGCGGGCCAAGAGGCCGACGTCGTCGTCATCAACACGTGCGCCGTGCGCGACAACGCCGCCGGCAAGCTGTACGGCACGCTCGGTCACCTCAAGTCCCGCAAGGACAAGCACGAGGGCATGCAGATCGCCGTCGGCGGCTGCCTCGCGCAGATGGACAAGGACGTCGTCCAGCAGAAGGCGCCCTGGGTCGACGTCGTCTTCGGCACCCACAACATGGGATCGCTGCCGAGCCTGCTCGAGCGTGCGCGCCACAACGGCGACGCCGAACTCGAGATCCTCGAGTCGCTCGAGATCTTCCCGTCGACGCTGCCCACCAAGCGCGACAGCGTCTACAGCGGCTGGGTCTCGATCTCGGTCGGCTGCAACAACACCTGCACGTTCTGCATCGTGCCGAGCCTGCGCGGCAAGGAGAAGGACCGCCGCCCGGGCGACATCCTGAACGAGATCCGCCTCCTCGTCGACGACGGCGCGATGGAGGTCACCCTCCTCGGCCAGAACGTCAACTCGTACGGCGTCGAGTTCGGCGACCGCCAGGCGTTCGGCAAGCTGCTGCGCGCCGCCGGCGAGATCGAGGGCCTCGAGCGCATCCGCTTCACGAGCCCGCACCCCGCTGCGTTCACCGACGACGTCATCGACGCGATGGCTGAGACCTCGGCCGTCATGCCGCAGCTCCACATGCCGTTGCAGTCGGGCAGCGACCGTATCCTCAAGGCGATGCGCCGGTCGTACCGCAGCGAGAAGTTCCTCGGCATCCTCGATCGCGTGCGGGACAGGATGCCCGACGCCGCCATCACGACCGACATCATCGTGGGTTTCCCGGGCGAGACCGACGAGGACTTCGAAGACACGATGCGCGTCGTCGAGCAGGCGCGCTTCGCCAGTGCCTTCACGTTCCAGTACTCGATCCGCGAAGGCACACCGGCGGCCACCATGCCCGACCAGGTGCCCAAGGAGATCGTGCAGGAGCGCTACGAGCGCCTCGCCGCCCTGCAGGATCGCATCTCGCGCGAAGAGAACGAGAAGCAGCTCGGCCGCGAGCTGCAGGTGCTCGTCTCGACCGGCGAGGGCAAGAAGGACGCCGAGACCCACCGCCTCACGGGCCGTGCCGAAGACAACCGGCTCGTGCACTTCGAGGTGCCCGAGGGCTCCGAGATCCCGCGCCCCGGAGACGTCGTCTCGGTCGTGGTGACGCACGCCGCGCCGTTCCACCTGCTCGCAGACTCTACCGACGGCGCGCCGCTGCGCATCCGCCGGACGCGCTCCGGCGACGCGTGGGATCGCTCGCAGGCCGAGTCGTGCGGCATCCCGGCGTCCGCGGGCGACGCGTCGACGGCCTCCGCCGGGGCGCCCCGCGCTGTCTCGCTCGGGCTGCCGACGCTGCGCGTCGGCGTCTGACCCCACCGTGAACACCCCGACCGACGACGCCGCCTGGCCGCCGCGCCTGTGGGCCGTGGTGGGCGCGACGGGGACGGGTAAGACCGCGCTGTCGCTCCAGCTCGCCGAAGCGCTCACGGCCGGCGGCCGCCGAGCCGAGATCGTGAACGCCGACGCGATGCAGTTCTATCGCGGCATGGATATCGGCACCGCGAAGCTTCCCGAGGCCGAGCGGCGAGGCATCCGTCATCACCTCTTCGACGTGCTCGACGTCACCGACGACGCCGCGGTCGCCTGGTATCAGGATGCGGCGCGCACCGCGATCCGCGAGATCCACGGTCGCGGCGCCGACGCGGTGCTGGTCGGCGGGTCCGGACTGTACGTGTCGAGCGTGCTCTTCGACTTCCGCTTCCCGCCGCGGGACGAGGAGCTCCGCGCCCGGCTCGAGGCGGAGCTCGAGGAGCACGGCCCCGGCGCCCTCTATGCCCGCCTGCGCGAACGGGACTCCGCGACGGCGGCCAAGGTCGATCCGCGCAACGGCCGGCGCATCGTGCGCGCACTCGAGGTTCTCGAGCTCGGTGAGCGCACGCACGGCGCGATGCTGCCCGAGGCTCCCGTCCTCTGGTACCCCGACACCCGCATCGTCGGCGTCGCCGTGCCTCGCGACGAGCTCGTGCTCCGCCTCGATGCGCGCGTGGAAGCGATGTGGCGGGACGGGCTTCTCGAGGAGGTGAGGGCTTTGCGCGCGCAGGGCCTCGAACGCGGCGTGACGGCGCGTCGAGCCATCGGCTACGCGCAGGCGCTCGCGCAGCTGACGGGGGAGATGACCGAGGCCGAGGCGATCGCCGAGACCCAGGCGCTGACGCGCCGCTATGCCCGCCGCCAGGTGTCGTGGTTCAAGCGCTACGACGATCTCAGGTGGGTGGATCCGGAGACGGATGCCACCGCCCTGGCAGACTCGTGGTCATGAGCATCGCGATCCGGGCCTTCGATCTCCCCGACACCGAGGCCGTCGTCTCGCTGTGGCAGCAGGCGGGGCTCACGCGGCCGTGGAACAACCCCTACCAGGACATCCGCCGCAAGCTCTCGGTGCAGCCGGAGCTGTTCCTGGTCGCCGTCGACGACCGGACGATCGTCGGCACGGTCATGGCCGGCTACGACGGCCACCGCGGCTGGCTCTACTACCTTGCGAGCGCGCCGGACCGGCGCGGCGAGGGGATCGCACGCAAGCTGGTCGGCGAAGCCGAGGAGCTGCTGACCGAGATGGGCTGCCCGAAGGTGCAGCTCATGGTGCGGCCCGAGAACGGGATCGCGCGCGGGTTCTACGACTCGCTCGGCTACGAGCCGTTCGAGACGTGGAACACCGGCAAGCGCCTCATCGCCGACTGAGCCGGGCCGGGGCCGGAGTCTCGGATCCCGCCCGTAGACTGGTGCGATGCCGCAGACGATCGCGTTCACCAAGGGCCACGGCACCGGCAACGACTTCGTGATCGTCCCCGACCCCGACGGCGCACTCGACCTCAGCGACGACCAGGTCGCGGTGCTGTGCGACCGGCGTTTCGGGATCGGCGGCGACGGCATCCTGCGCGTGGTGCGCGCGAGCGCCATCGACGAGGGCGCCGAGGCGGCGGAATCCGGAGCCGAATGGTTCATGGACTACCGCAACGCCGACGGCTCGAAGGCGGAGATGTGCGGCAACGGCGTGCGGGTCTTCGTGCGCTATCTCGTCGACGTCGGCTGGGCGGACGTCGACGGTGAGCCGCTCAAGGTCGGCACCCGTGCGGGCATCAAGACCGTCACGCGCAGCGACCGTGGGTACGAGGTCGACCTCGGCCCGTTCGTCGTCGACGACTCCGGTGTGCTGGTGCGCACGCGCGGCGGGGGCGCTCCTCGTCCGGGTGTCGGGATCGACGTCGGCAACCCCCATGTCGTCGTGGCGCTGCCCGACGACGCGGAGCTCGAGGCACTCGACCTCGCCGCGCAGCCGCTGCTGCAGCCCGAACCTCCCCACGGCGCGAACGTCGAGTTCGTCGTCCCGAGCGACCCGCTCGTGCACGAGGGCGTCGGCTCGATCCGCATGCGCGTGTTCGAGCGCGGCGTGGGCGAGACGCTGAGCTGCGGCACGGGTGTCGCGGCCGCTGCACTGGCGGTGCGCCACTGGGCCGGTCCCGCGGCCCCGGATCACTGGGTCGTCGAGGTCCCCGGCGGCACGCTGGGCGTGCGGATGCCGGAGGTCGACGGGGGGCGGCACGTGCTCCTGTCGGGCCCCGCGACGCTCGTCTACACCGGCGAGGTCACGCTCGCGTAGCTCAGCTCAGCCCTCGGGCAGCTCGGGCAGGTCGATCGGCTCGCTCGGCGGTGAGCCGTGGCGGCGCACCTTGAGCACGCGGAAGCCCCGGGCCGTCGCCGCGCGGTGCACGGCGAAGCGCCGGTCGAGCGTCGCGGCGAGCCAGCGCTGCAGCGAATCGGAACCGAGGTTGCGCTGCACCACGAGCCAGGCGTCCGCGCGCTCGTCGAGCCGGGGGATCCAGCGTTCGAGCAGGCCGTGCAGCTCGTTCTTGCCCACGCGGATGGGGGGATTCGACCGGATCGTGCGGAACAGGATGTCGTCGGGAACATCATCGGGCAGCGATGCGTTGACGTTGTCGAGCCCGAGTGCCGCCGCATTGCGACGCACCAGGTCGAGTGCACGCTCGTTCACGTCGACGGCCCACACGGTCGCGTGCGGCGCGTCGAGGGCAAGGCTGAGGGCGATCGGTCCCCACCCGCACCCGAGGTCGAGGAAGTTCCCGCTCGCCGGAGGCGGGGGAGTGTTCGACAGCAGCACCGCGGTTCCCGAGTCCACGTGGTCGGGGCTGAAGACGCCCCCGGCAGTCGTGACCTCGAGATCGCGACCGGCGAGTGTGACCCGGATGCGGCGCAGGTTCTCGGGGCTGGCGGGCGTCGCACTGAAATAGTGGTCACTCCCCATGGCTGACGAGCCTAGCGGAGGTGCTCCGCACAACGGGAAGCTAGAATTCACGGATGCCGCGAACCGGCCGATGAACGCGGGAAAACGGCATCCACCGCAACAAGCGAAGGAACACATGACGGATACCACGACACCCCAGAGCACCGACGAGACGCCGGTGGACCCGGTGGATCGCGTGCTGGCGCGCGCCGAAGCGCGCTCGGGGGTGCACGTCTTCGGGGCCGCTCAGGCGCTCCAGGACGAGGCAACGATCGGGCGCGCCGACAGCGACGGCGAGCAGTGGGACCGCGAGGAGCGCGCCGCGCTCCGGCGCGTCCCCGGGCTCTCCACAGAGCTCGAGGACGTCACCGAGGTCGAATACCGGCAGCTGCGACTCGAGAACGTCGTGCTGGTCGGCGTGCACGCGCAGGGCGAGACGGAGGATGCCGAGAACTCGCTGCGCGAGCTCTCGGCGCTGGCCGAGACGGCCGGCGCCGTCGTGCTCGACGGCGTGCTGCAGCGGCGTCCCCACCCGGACCCCGCGACCTACGTGGGTCGCGGCAAGGCGGAGGAGCTGCGCGACATCGTCGCCTCGGTCGGCGCCGACACCGTGATCGCCGACACCGAGCTCGCCCCCAGCCAGCGGCGCGCCCTCGAGGACGCCGTCAAGGTCAAGGTGATCGACCGTACGACGGTGATCCTCGACATCTTCAGCCAGCACGCGAAGAGCCGCGAGGGCAAGGCCCAGGTCGAGCTGGCGCAGCTCGAGTATCTCCTCCCGCGCCTGCGCGGGTGGGGTGACTCGATGAGCCGCCAGGCCGGCGGCCAGGTGGGTGCGGGGGGCGCGGGCATGGGCTCGCGCGGTCCCGGTGAGACGAAGATCGAGCTCGATCGTCGCCGCATCCGCACGCGCATGGCCCAGCTGCGCAAGCAGATCCGCGACTTCGCCCCGGCGCGCGACGCCAAGCGGGCCGAGCGAAAGCGCAACACGATCCCGTCGGTCGCGATCGCCGGGTACACCAACGCCGGCAAGTCGTCGCTGCTGAACCGCCTCACGAGCGCGGGCGTGCTCGTCGAGAACGCCCTGTTCGCGACGCTGGACGCCACGGTGCGGCGCACCGAGACGAACGACGGCCGGATCTACACGCTCACCGACACCGTCGGCTTCGTGCGCAACCTGCCTCACCAGCTGGTGGAGGCGTTCCGGTCGACGCTCGAGGAGGTCGGCGACGCCGACGTCATTGTGCACGTCGTCGACGGCTCGCACCCTGACCCCGCCGCCCAGCTGGCGACGGTGCGCGATGTGATCGGCGATGTCGGCGCGCGCGACATCCCGGAGATCATCGTCTTCAACAAGGCCGATCTGATCGACGACGACGCGCGTCTGCTGCTGCGCGGACTCGAGCCCAAGGCGGTGTTCGCCTCCTCCCGCACCGGCGAGGGGATCGACGAGCTGCGGGCCCTCATCGAACAGACGCTGCCGCTGCCGGCGGTCGAGGTGCGCGCGCTCGTGCCCTACGACCGCGGCGACCTCGTCTCGGCGATCCACGAGCAGGGGATGATCCTCGCGCAGGCGCACGAGGAGGGCGGCACCGCCGTGCACGCCCGTGTGGGCGAGCACCTCGCCGCACGCCTCGCCCCCTTCGCGGTCTGAGACCGCGAGCCGCCGCTCGAGCCGCTATGCGAGCTCGAGCGGCGGCACTCCCGGCGTCTCGAAGCCGAACACCTGGCCGAGGAACGCGAGCTCGGCCTCCATGGTGCGCACGAGCGTCGTCGCGCTGCGGAAGCCGTGCCCTTCGCCCTCGAACGCGAGGTAGGCGTGGGCGACGCCGTTCGCCGCGAGGGCGTCGCGCACAGCCTCGGACTGCGACGGCGGCACGACGCGATCGTCGAGACCCTGCTCGATCAGCAGCGGCGTGCGGAGCCGGTCGAGGTGCGACAGCGGCGACCGCTCGACATACAGCGCCTCGGCCTCGGGCAGCGGCCCCACCATGCCGTCGAGATAGCGGGCCTCGAAGTCGTGCGTGTCCTCGGCGAGCCTGCGGAGGTCCGCCACGCCGTAGCGGCTGATGCCCGCGCCGAACGCGTCGGAGTTCGTCAGTGCGCACAGCACCGTCCAGCCCCCCGCCGAGCCGCCCGCGATCGCGAGCCTGGCCCCGTCGGCGGCGCCCGCCTCGGCGAGCCCGCGGGCCGCCGCCACGACGTCGTCGACGTCGACGACGCCCCACTGCCCGCGCAGGCGCTCGCGATAGGCGCGGCCGTAGCCGCTGGAGCCGCCGTAGTTGACGTCGAGCACGCCGATTCCGCGGCTGGTCAGGTACGCGATCTTCCCGGATGCTGCGCCGCCCACGTGATCGGTCGGACCGCCGTGCGCGAACACCACGTACGGGGGTCGCTCGCCGTCGGGCCCGACGACTCCCGGGTTCGCCGGCGCGTAGTCGAAAGCGTGGACAGGACCATGGGGTCCGGGCACGGTGACCGGGCGGGAGCGCGGCATCCACTCGGCTCCCCACGGCGAGGCACCGCCGACGATGAGCCGTGTCGCCGTGGGATCGTCGACGTCGACCTCCCAGAGCCCTGCGCCGCCGGAGCCCGCGCCGGAGAGGACCACGCGGGTGCCGCGGGCGTGCTCGATCGACAGGCGCGTGACCGCGTCGACGGGCACCGCGCGGCGCTCGCCGGCGGCGTCGCGCACGACGAGCTCCTCCGCGCCGTTCGCCTCGACAGCGGCGATGCGCCCGTCGGCGAGCAGCGTGAACCACCGCGTGCCGAGCACCCACAGCGGACCGCCGCTGTCGGCGTCGACAGCCGCGATCGGCTCATGGCGCAGGTCGGCCGTGAGCCGCAGCCGCCACAGGTTCCAGCGGCCGGTCGGATCGTCGGCGTAGACGAGGTCGTCGTCGTCGACCCACTCGGGCTGCAGCGGCGAGGAGCCGCCGCCCGCGACCGTGGTCCACTCCGGGCCTTCGCCGCCCTCGAGGCGCGCGACGCGCAGCTCCGCACGATCCCAGGCCATGTGGGGGTGGTTCCACGCGATCCAGGCGAGCCGCGAGCCGTCGGGCGACAGCGCGGGGTGGGCGACGAAGTCGCTTCCGCTTGCGAGCGAGCTCAGGCGCGCAGCATCCTTGGTTCCGCTGCCGCCCCGCGGGACCTCCACGATGTCGCGAGCCGGAACTGCGGTGCCGGCGGTGTGGTCCTCGCGCACGGCGAGCAGGCGGCCGCGCTGCAGCGTCAGGCCGCCGAAGCGGACGTCGCCGGCCTCGGGTGTGAGCGGGCGCGGCTCACCGCCCGGCTCGAGCCGCCAGACGCGCTGGTCGCTCTTCTCGACGAAGTACAGCACGCCGTCGTCGTCGGCCGTCCACGAGCCGCCGCCGTACTCGTGCACGCGTGACCTGGCACTCCACGGCGCGGGGAGCACATCGACGACGGAGCCGGATGCTGCCCTCCGGCGCACTGCGGAGCGGCCGCCCTCTTCAGGCACGGACTCGCCCCACCACACCTCCGGCTCGTCCGCACCGACGAAGCGCGCTCCCTCCAGACGCGGAGAGGCTGCGGAGACCTCCGCGGCGGAGATGGGGGAGGGCCAGCTGCCGTAGGGGCGCACGTCCGGTGTCGTCACGCACACCACGGTACGACGAAGGCCGCGGGAATCGCGATCGAAACAGAACGTCACAGGAGACACCACCGCGGCGCGCTCCGCTACCGTGGACGAATCGTCGCCCGGTCGTCCTCACGGACGCCCCGAACCTCGGGGCCCGGGCAGGAGCGACAGCCGAGCCCGGCACCCGCCCGCGAATGACACCCCCTCCGCCGTCCGGCGGGTGGAGGTGCCGCGGCCGATCGGGCCTTCCCGTACGGCTCAGCCCTGTCCGCCGATCCCTGAGAAGCAGGCCATGTCGATCGACCTGAGCACTCCTCCCGTGCCGATCTCCTTCGAGGTGTACCCGCCGCGCTCCGACGCGGGCGTCGCCGCTCTCCACGAGACGATCCGCCACCTGGCATCGGTCGACCCGCGGTTCATCTCGGTGACCTACGGCGCGGGCGGCTCCACCGGCGGCCGCTCCCTCGAGCTGCTGACCCACATCCTGCGCGAGACCCACGTCGAGCCTCTCGCCCACCTCACGTGCGTCGGGAACACCTACGCCGGTGCGAACGCGCTGATCCGGGAATTCCTGGATGCCGGGATCACGAGCTTCCTCGCACTCCGAGGGGATCCGCCGGCGGGCGTGTCGGAGGACGACGTCTTCCTCGGCGATCTCGACAGCGCGGCCCAGCTCGTGCAGCTCATCGACTGCGTGCAGGCGGAGCGTGAGCCCTACAGCGAAACGCCCATCCCCGGCGTGCCGGGTGCGGTGCGGCTCGCAGAGCGCCCCCGCGTCGACATCGCCGTGGCGGCGTTCCCGAACGGTCACCCGCGGTCGAGGCATCCGTTCGAAGACATCGACGCGCTGCTCGCGAAGCAGGCGGCCGGCGCGACGCTCGCGATCACGCAGCTGTTCTTCCACGCCGACGACTACCTGACGTTCGTGCAGCGATCGCGCGAAGCGGGCGTCACGATCCCGATCCTCCCCGGCATCATGCCGATCACCTCGCCCACTCGGCTGCGCCGGGTGCTCGAGCTGACAGGGGAGCAGCTGCCGGTGGACCTCGCCGTCGCACTCGACCTCGAGCCCACCGCCGAGGGGCAGCGCGAGGTGGGCGTCGCGCACGCCGCGCGACTCGCCCGCGAGGTCGTGGACGGGGGCGCCCCCGGCGTCCACCTGTACGCGTTCAACAACCACGAGACGGTCCTGGACGTGCTGAGCGAAGCCGGCGTGCTCGCCTCCTCCACGCGAATGCCCGACGGCGTCCGCTGACGCGGACGCCGCGATCCGTCGGATGACCGACGGGTCTCTTCGGCGACCCCTGAAGACCCCCCCAATCCGAGATGAACGAAGCGAAAGAGAGAGCACGATGACCGAACCTCGCAGCACCTTCCCGCATGGCACGATCCTGGGCTATCCCCGGATCGGCCGCCGCCGCGAGCTCAAGCGCGCGGTCGAGGCGTACTGGGCCGGCACGGCCGACGCGCAGACCCTGGAGCAGACGGCGGCCGGCCTGCGCCGTGCGACGCGCGAGCGGCTCGCCGCGCTCGGCCTCGGCCGCGACGACTCGTCGATCCCCGAGTCCTTCTCGTTCTACGACCAGGTGCACGACGCGGCCGTGACCGTCGGGGCGCTGCCCGAGCGGTTCGCCGCGCGGCGCGATGCCGACGGCGCGATCGGCCTCGACGCATACTTCACGGCCGCGCGCGGGGCGGGTGACGACGCGCCCCTCGAGATGACCAAGTGGTTCGACACGAACTACCACTACCTCGTGCCCGAGATCGGTCCCGAGACGGTCTTCTCCCTCTCGAGCGACCGGTTCGCGCGCCAGGTGGCCGAGGCCAAGGCCGACGGCTTCACCGTCCGACCGGTGATCGTGGGCCCGGTGACCCTCCTCGCCCTCGCGAAGGCGTCGGATGCCTCCCCTCAGGGCTTCGACCCGCTCAGCCGTCTCGACGACCTGCTGCCGGTGTACGCCGAGCTGCTGTCCGCTCTCCGCGCCGCGGGCTCCGAGTGGGTGCAGCTGGACGAGCCGGCCCTGGTGAGCGAGAGCCTGCCTGCGGACGCAGCCGTGCTGGCGGATGCCGCGGCCCGCGCCTATGCCGCACTGGGCGTTCGCGGCGACCGGCCGGCGATCCTCGTCGCGGCGGGCTACGCGCAGCTGTCGCGGGAGGCCTGGGCGGCCCTCGCGGAGGCTCCGATCGAGGCCATCGCCATCGACCTCACCCGCGGCGCCGTGCCGGACGCCGTGCCGGGCCTGGACCGGAAGACGCTCGTGGGCGGCGTCGTCGACGGACGGAACGTGTGGCGCGGCGACCTCGACGCCGCATGGGAGCGCCTGCAGGCGCTGAGCGCGGTGGGTGCGTCGGAGATCAGCGCGGGCACCTCGACCTCGCTGCAGCACGTGCCCCACGACGTCGCCGACGAGTCCGCGCTCGATGAGCGGCTCGCGTCGTGGCTCGCCTTCGCCGACCAGAAGGTCGCGCAGGTGGTGACGCTCGCCACCGGCCTGGTCGAGGGGCGAGACGCCATCGCCGCGCCGCTGGCCGAGGCATCCGCCGCCCTCGCGGACCGTCGGAGCGCCCCCGGCGTGCGCGACGGCGCGGTGCGCGAGCGGGCCGCGGTGCTGGACGCCGGCGACTTCGAGCGCGGCGACTACGACGCTCGCGTCGCGGCGCAGGACGCCGAGCTGGCTCTCCCCGTGCTGCCCACCACCACGATCGGATCGTTCCCGCAGACCGGCGACATCCGCCGGGCGCGTGCTCGTCACGGCCGGGGTGAGCTCACCGCCGACGAGTACCAGCGGTTCCTGCGCGACGAGATCGCGCGCGTCGTGACGCTCCAGGAGGACATCGGCCTCGACGTCCTCGTGCACGGCGAGGCCGAGCGCAACGACATGGTGCAGTACTTCGCCGAGAACCTCGACGGCTTCGCGGTGACCGAGAACGGCTGGGTGCAGTCGTACGGCTCGCGTGCCACGCGTCCGTCGATCCTGTGGGGCGACGTGTCACGACCGACGGCCATCACGGTCGCGTGGTCGGCGTTCGCGCAGTCGCTCACCGACAAGCCCATGAAGGGGATGCTGACGGGGCCGGTGACGATCCTGGCGTGGTCGTTCGTGCGCGACGACCAGCCGCTCGGCGAGACGGCGAACCAGCTGGCACTGGCGCTGCGCGATGAGATCGCAGACCTCGAGGCTGCGGGCATCCGCGTCATCCAGGTCGACGAGCCGGCGCTGCGGGAGCTCCTTCCCCTCAAGGCGGCGGACCAGCCCGCCTACCTCGCGTGGTCGGTCGGCTCGTTCCGCCTCGCGACCGCGGGTGCCGCGCCGGCGACGCAGGTGCACACCCACCTCTGCTACTCGGAGTTCGACGTGGTCATCGACGCGATCGCGGCGCTCGACGCCGACGTGACCTCGATCGAGGCCGCCCGCAGCCGTGGTGAGGTGATCGGCGACATCCGGGCGTCGGGCTTCGCCGCCGGCATCGGCCCGGGCGTCTACGACATCCACTCGCCGCGCGTTCCGTCGGTCGACGAGATCACGGACCTCCTGGACCGTGCGGTCGCTGAACTCCCGCTGCGCCGCGTCTGGGTCAACCCCGACTGCGGGCTGAAGACCCGCGGGTACGACGAGACGGTCGCATCGCTGAAGAACCTCGTGGAGGCGACCGAGGCGGTGCGCGCGAGCGTGCCGGCCTAGGAGCCCTTCTTCTTCGACCCGGATGCCGCGGCCACATCGGTCGCGGCATCCGTCGCGTCCGGGATGACCTCGGTGTCGTTCAGCGGCTCCAGGACGGCGGTCTCCGCGTCGCCCGCCTCGTCGTCGGCGACATCGGCTTCGGCGGCGTCCATCTCGTGTTCCGCGGCGGCCGCAGCCTCGTCCGGGCGACGCTGCAGCAACTCGAAGACCCACCACACGATGAGCCACACGATCAGCACGAGGAACACCTCGCCCACGCTGAGCGGCCGCAGGAGCATGAGCCAGAGGATCGCCAGAGCTCCCAGCACGATGCGCACGAGGATCCGCTGCGCGTACAGCCAGGTTCCGAAGCGGCCGGTGTCGATGCCGCGCTTCAGCGCGGCTCCCCGCAGCCCTGCATTCACCGAGGCCACGCCGCTGCGCGCCGCCGTGGCACCGCGCCAGCGACCGGACATCCATGCGATCACGGCGATCACGACGCCCAGGAGCGTCAGAACGATGGCCGTATCGCGCATCGCGGCGGTGATCTGCTCGTACATCGACGCGAGGGCACCTGCCGGTACCCCCAGGTTCGGGGCGCTGAGCGCCAGCACCGAGCCGCCGATGCCGAGCGCGATCGCGAGGAGGCCCGCGCCGACGGCGATCCCGATCCCCGTGCCGAGGACGGCGGTGGAGCGCCGCCGCGCGATCAGGATGCCGGACAGGAAGAGGACGAGCGCGATGATCGGGGTCCACCAGCCCGCGGCGACGGCGAGGTTGTAGACGGTGCCGACGACCGTGAGGGCGTCGCTCTGCGCGACGACGATGGTCTTGTCGATGACCGGGATGGACTCGGCGAACCCGATGCCGCGATCCACGAGGCGCTGCTTGACCTCCTCGATGATCGGGCCGAGCTCGATGCCCACTTCGCCGGTGTCGCTGATCACCACGGCGCCGCCGGAGGTGCCCCCCGCGGCGACGGCCGCCAGCGACTTGTGGCTGGCCCGCAGCGCCGTCTCCCACACATCGGCGAACGCGTCGGACTGCACCAGACGCGTCACGGTGGTGTCGACGAGGTTCTGCAGACCTTGGGTGGCGGGTGCCCGCAGCAGATCGAGCGCGGCGAGAGCCCGCGGCGGCAGATCGAGCTGCTGGATGCCGTCGAACAGGTCGTTGGTCAGGCCCTCGAGGTCGAGCGAGTCCTCGATGGCCGTGGCGACCTGGTCGGCAACGAGTGCCTGCACCTGCGGATCTTCGGCGAGCGGGGCGAAGGTCTCCACGAACTGGGTCTCGTCGACCAGTTCCACCCGCGCCCAGGCCGCGACGATCGAGACGGGCACCAGGATCGTCGCGACGACGATGCACAGGGCCGACAGGAACGCCCGCCAGCGGTTGCCGTGCGCCTTCTCGGAAGGAGCTGCCGGCGGCGGCGATCCGGCGCGCAGTCTGGCGTTCTCTGCCTCGAGGGCGTCGAGGCGGGCGCGGAGCACGGCGGTCTCGTCCGCGGCGGTGACGTCGGTCATTCCCCCCTTATAGCGCGTGGCCGTGATCCACCGCCACTCGGCGCACCAGTTGGTGTCGAACTGTGCCTGAACGAACGGCGACGAGATCGGCGTTGCCGCGCTCGAAAAGGGGAATCAGACCGCGCGCAGCACGGCGACGACCTTGCCCAGCACGGTGGCGTCGTCGCCCAGGATCGGCTCGAACGCGGAGTTGCGGGGGAGGAGCCAGGTGTGCCCGTCGCGCTGACGGAACGTCTTCACCGTCGCCTCTCCGTCGAGCATCGCGGCGACGATGTCGCCGTTGTCGGCGGTGGCCTGCGATCGCACCACGACCCAGTCGCCGTCGCAGATCGCGGCGTCGATCATCGACTCGCCGGAGACCTTGAGCATGAACAGGTCGCCCTTGCCGACGAGCTGGCGCGGGAGCGGGAAGATCTCCTCCACCTGCTGCTCGGCCGTGATGGGAACGCCCGCGGCGATGCGGCCGACCAGCGGAACCAGTGCGGCGTCGCCGACCGACGGCGCCGCGTCGGCGGGGCTCTCGGTGGCGGTGCCGGGCAGGTCGATGAGGACCTCCATGGCGCGGGTCTTCCCGGCGTCGCGCCGCAGGTAGCCGCTGAGCTCGAGCTGGTTGAGCTGGTGCGTCACGCTCGACAGCGACTTGAGGCCGACGGCATCGCCGATCTCGCGCATGCTGGGCGGGTAGCCGTGACGGGCGATCGAGCGCTGGATCACTTCGAGGATCGCGAGCTGCTTGTCGCTCAGGCTCTTGCGCCGGCGGGTCTGGGGCTTCTCTCGCCCGGCCGCGTCGCTCATCTTCCGGCTCCGTCCTGCGCTCGGCCGCCGAGCGCTGTTTCTTCGAATGTCGGAGGCCCGTGGTGGGGTTCTCGTATCGAAACCGTATCCGGATCGCAGGCGTTGAGGTGGCAACCTCGCCGCGTGTCGCGTTCGAGAGATCGACGTCGGAATCCGGTATTGACATCGTACAGACTCGAAGATAGCTTCGGAAGAGAGGTTCGCATTCCCCACTCCCGGCCGAGTGGAGAATGCGAATCTCTCCCCATCAGGAGGAGATGAGCATGACCGCGATCGACTTCACGACGTCCGTCCCGTCGCCTGCCCGCGCCGCCGGCGCTGCAGCCGAGCGCGCCACGCGCGCCGTGGCCGAGCGATCCACGCGTCTGCGGCTGACCGTGCGCGGTCGCCGCGTGCTCGCCGTGCTGGCCGCTCTTCCGGCCGGGATCGCTCTGAGCGTCGCGGTGATCGGCGGCGGCGCGGCGCTCGCCTCGCGCGACGCAGGCGCTCCCGCCGGTTCGTTCACCACCGTCACCGTCGCGCCCGGCGATTCGCTGTGGACGATCGCGGAAGAGGTCGCCCCCGGCCGTGACCCGCGCGACGTGGTCGACGAGCTCGTGCGGCTGAACGCCCTCGACACCGTCCTCGTCGAGGCGGGCCAGCGCCTCGCTGTCCCCGCGGCGTACGATCGCTGATCGCCCGGCGCGTCGCGCGGCGTCACGCGGCGAGAGTGCCCCGATGGGCGGGCCTACCATGGGATGGGTGAGTGTACGTCTCGAAGATCTCCCCCTACGCGCCGATCTCCGGGGGCAGAAGCCCTACGGCGCCCCGCAGGCGCCGCTTCCGGTCGCCCTGAACGTCAACGAGAACACGCATCCGGTGCCGGGCGAGGTCGCCGACGACATCCTGGATTCGATCGCACTCGCACTGCGCGACGTCAACCGCTATCCCGACCGCGAGTTCACCGGACTGAGGGAAGGCTTCGCCGACTATCTCGGTCACGGTCTCACCCGCGACCAGATCTGGGCCGCGAACGGCTCGAACGAGGTGCTGCAGCACATCCTTCAGGCTTTCGCGGGCCCGGGGCGCACCGCCTTCGGGTTCACGCCCACGTACTCGATGTACCCGCTGCTCACGCGCGGCACCGGCGCGGAGTGGATCTCAGGCACCCGATCGGCCGACTTCACGATCGACGCCGAAGACGCGGCATCCCAGATCGCGGACGCCGCGCCCGACGTGATCTTCCTGTGCTCGCCGAACAACCCCACCGGCACCCCTCTCGGCCTGGACGTCGTGGAGGCCGTCTACGAGGCGACCGACGGAATCGTCATCGTCGACGAGGCGTACTTCGAGTTCGCCCCGCACGACGAGCGCTCGGCGCTGACGCTGCTGCCCGGGCGGGAGCGCCTCGTCGTCTCGCGCACCATGAGCAAGGCGTTCGCGTTCGCCGGAGCGCGCGTGGGCTACCTGGCCGCGGATCCCGCGCTCATCGACGCGCTGCGTCTCGTGCGCCTGCCGTATCACCTCAGTGCGCTCACCCAGGCGGCGGCATCCGCCGCGCTGCGTCATGCTCCGGTCATGCTGGGCATGGTCGACGAGATCGTGGCCCAGCGCGACCGCATCTCGGCCACCGTCGAGGCGCTCGGCTACACGCCCCACGAGTCGTGGACGAACTTCGTGCTGTTCGGCGGTGTGGCCGATCCGGCGGCCACCTGGCAGGCACTGTACGACGAGGGTGTGCTCATCCGCGACGTCGGCATCCCATCCCACCTGCGGGTCACCGCGGGCACCGCGGATGAGACCACCGCCTTCCTCGACGCCCTCGCCTCGGTAGGATCGGCGGCATGAGCGCCGCACCACGTACCGCCTCGCTCCGCCGGGCGACGAGCGAGTCGACCGTCGAGCTGGAGCTCGATCTCGACGGCACCGGCCGCAGCCGCATCGACACCACGGTGCCGTTCTTCGACCACCTCCTGACCGCGTTCGCGAAGCACTCGCTCACCGACCTCACGGTTCGGGCGTCGGGCGACACCGACATCGACGCCCACCACACCGTGGAGGACATCTCGATCGTGCTCGGCCAGGCGATCCGCGAGGCCCTCGGCGACAAGTCCGGCATCTCGCGCTACGGCGACGCGCTGGTGCCGCTCGACGAGGCGCTCGCGCAGGCCGTGGTCGACATCAGCGGCCGCCCCTACCTGGTGCACACCGGCGAGCCCGCAGGCTTCGAGCACCACCTCATCGGCGGCCACTTCACCGGATCGCTGGTGCGCCACACCTTCGAGGCCATCTCGTTCAACGCGGCACTGACCGTGCACGTGCGCGTGCTGTCGGGGCGCGACCCGCACCACATCGCCGAGGCGGAGTACAAGGCGTTCGCCCGCGCGTTCCGCCAGGCGAAGGCGCTGGACCCGCTCGTCGAGGGCATCCCGAGCACGAAGGGCGCCCTGTGACCGCAAGCGCTCCCGCCGAGCGGGAGAAGCCGCTCGTCGCCGTCCTCGACTACGGGTCGGGCAATGTGCACTCCGCGGTCAAGGCACTGGTCGCGGCGGGCGCCGACGCGCGCCTGACCTCCGATCGCGGACTGATCATGGACGCCGACGGGCTCTTCGTACCCGGTGTGGGCGCGTTCCGCGCGGTGGCCGAGGCGCTCCGCGCGAGCCGCGGCGACGAGCTCATCGAGCGCCGCCTCGCCGGCGGCCGGCCGGTGCTCGGCGTGTGCGTCGGCATGCAGATCTTCTTCGAGCGCGGCGTGGAGCGCGGCGTCGACACCGAGGGCATGGGGGAGTGGCCGGGCGTCGTGACCGAGCTCGATGCCCCGGTGCTGCCGCACATGGGGTGGAACACGGTCGAGCCGGGCGAGGGCTCGCGCCTGTTCCGGGGCATCGAGCACGAGCGGTTCTACTTCGTCCACTCATTCGGCGCGCAGAAGTGGCTGCTCGATGTGCAGCCACCGTTCCCCGAGCCCGTCCTCACCTGGTGCGAGTACGGCACGCCGTTCCTCGCCGCGGTCGAGAACGGGCCGCTGTCGGCCACGCAGTTCCACCCGGAGAAGTCCGGGGATGCCGGCATCCGTCTCCTCACGAATTGGATCGACGGCCTCGGCAGGGCTACCCTCTGAGACCGTGCCGTCTGCGGGAGCGCGTGCTTCCGTGATCCGCCCCACAGCTTCCCCACGTCTGAGTCAGGATCCATGAACGATTTCGCGTCCACACCCAAGCTCGTCCTCCTGCCCGCTGTCGATGTCGCCGACGGCAAGGCCGTCCGCCTGACACAGGGCGAGGCCGGCACCGAGACCAGCTACGGCGACCCCGTCGACGCAGCCCTCGACTTCGCGCGACAGGGCGCCCAGTGGATCCACCTCGTCGATCTCGACGCCGCCTTCGGTCGTGGCAGCAACGCCGGCGTGCTGCGGAAGGTCATCAAGCAGGTCCGCGGCGTGCAGGTCGAGCTCTCGGGCGGAATCCGCGACGACCGCACGCTCGAGGCGGCCCTCGAGAGCGGCGCTTCGCGCATCAACCTCGGCACCGCGGCGCTCGAGAACCCCGAGTGGGCCGCCGATGTCATCGGCCGCTACGGCGACGCGATCGCGGTGGGTCTGGACGTGCGCGGCACGACGCTGGCCGCACGCGGCTGGACGCGCGAGGGCGGCGACCTCTGGACCGTGCTCGACCGTCTCGAGGCGGCCGGCTGCAGTCGCTACGTCGTCACCGACGTCACGAAGGACGGCACCCTCCAGGGCCCGAACCTCGACCTCCTGCGGGAACTGACCACGCGCACCCCGAAGCCGATCGTCGCCTCGGGCGGCGTGTCGAGCCTCGACGACATCGCGGCGCTGCGCGACCTCGTCCCGCTCGGCGTCGAAGGCGCGATCGTGGGCAAGGCGCTGTACGCCGGAGCCTTCACGCTCGCCGAGGCGCTGGATGTCGCCGGACACTGACCCCCACGGCCACCACGGCCACGCGCACGGCGGCGACTCCGCCGGCGTCCCCTGGGAGGGTCGCAGCTTCCAGGCGAACCCGCACTCCTCCGACGACGGCTCCGCCGATCCGGCGCTGCTCGCCGCGCTCACGGCGTTCCGCGCGGGAACGGGTGGGCAGCGCGAGGTCGTCGACGCCTACCGGACGGCGCGCCTGCTGATCCCGCTCGTCGCCGAGAAGGGCGACCACGGCATCGGGGCGCACGGTCTCGAGGTCGACAAGACGCAGGAGCTCTCCATCGTCACGGTGGCAGCCCCCGACGGCCGTCGCGTGCTGCCCGTGTTCACGTCGGTCGATGCCATGGGGCGATGGGATGCCGCGGCCCGGCCGGTTCCGGCCGACGGCGTCCGCACCGCTCTGTCTGCTGCGGCCGACGACACCGACCTCATCGTGGTGGACCCGGCGTCCGAGACCGAGTTCGTCATCCGGCGCCCCGCCGTGTGGGCGATCGGGCAGGGCCTCCCGTGGGAGCCGAGCTTCCTGTCGCCCGAAGTGGTGGCGGGACTCCACGAGAGCATCGGCGGTGAGCTGTCGGTCATCGACCTCGCCGTCGAGGCTGGCGACCCCGACGCGCGGCTGCGGGGCCCCGAGCTCGTGGTGCGCCTGCACCTGATGGACGGACTCGAGAAGGCCGAGCTCGACGCGGTGCTCGCGCGTCTCGCGAAGCGCTGGGCGGCCGACGACCGCATCGCGGTTCTGGTCGACTCCCTCACGGTCAAGCTCGTCCGCGCCTGACGGACGAGCCCTTGCGTCCGGGCGACCGCTCGGCGGAGGATCGGCTCGGCGAAGGGGGCTCGTATGGGCGAGTTGGCGAAGGAGCAGTACCGGGCGGCTCTCGAGGTCGCGCACGGGCATGCGCTGGACTGGCTGGGCACGCTCGCGGATCGCCCCATCCGACCCGAGGTCGACGTCGACGGCGTCTTGGCAAGGCTCGACCGCGCGTTGCCCGAAGCGGGCACCGACCCTGCGACCGTCGTCGAAGAGCTGGCCGCGGCATCCGCGCCCGGTCTCATGGCGATGGGATCGCCGCGCTTCTACGGCTTCGTCATCGGGGGCACGTATCCGGCGGCCCTCGCCGCGGACTGGCTGGTCACGGCCTGGGATCAGAACACGGGTTCCCGTCAGCCCACCCCCGCGACCGCGGCGGTGGAGGAAGTGGCGGCGGCCTGGCTGCTCGACCTGCTGGGTCTGCCCGCCGAGAGCGGGGTGGGATTCGTGACCGGCGGCACCATGGCGAACTTCACCTGTCTCGTCGCGGCCCGCGATGCCGTGCTGCGGAGGGAGGGTGCGGACCCGTCGGAGGGGATCCAGCGCGCGCCGGTGATCCGGTTCCTCGCCGGCGACGCCGTCCACACCTCGATGGTGCTCGCCGGTCGGCTGGCGGGGCTCGGCTCACCGCAGACCGTCGGTGCGGATGATCAGGGACGCATCGACGTCGGTGGGTTGGAGAGTGCGCTCGCGCAGGGGGAAGGCCCCGCGATCGTCGCGCTGCAGGCGGGCGACGTGCATTCCGGCGCGTTCGACGACTTCGCCTCAGCCATCGCGATCGCCCACCGGGCGGGTGCGTGGGTGCATGTCGACGGCGCGTTCGGTCTGTGGGCGGCTGCCAGCCCCCGTCTGCAGCACCTCGTCGACGGGATGGCCGGCGCGGATTCGTGGGCCACGGACGCGCACAAGACCCTCAACGTGCCCTACGACTGCGGTGTCGCGATCGTACGAGACGAGGCGGCGATGCGCTCGGCGCTCGGCGCACACGCGGCGTATCTGCCGAGCGTCGAGACGATATCGGATCCGTACGACCGCACGCCCGAGCTGTCGCGCCGAGCGCGCGGTGTCCCGGTGTGGGCCGCGCTGCGCTCCCTGGGCCGCAAAGGCGTCGTCGGGCTGGTCGACGGGCTGGCGGACGGCGCCGCCTCTCTCGCCGCCGGCTTTGCGGAGATCCCCGGGCTCGAGGTGCTCAACGACGTGCCGTTCACACAGGTATGCCTGGCGACGCGCGACGACGCGGCGACCGCGGCGTTGGGGGAGTGGCTGCGGGCGGAGGGGACGATCTGGGCGTCGTCCTCGACGTGGCGCGGCCGCCCGGTCATCCGATTCGCGGTGAGCAATTACGCTACCGACGCCGAGGCGGTGCGGCGCACCGTCGATGCCGTCGCCCGTGGTGCGGCGGCACTCGGCGTGGCGGCCTAGCGTCGGGCGTGAGGCTCGGATCGTCAGGTGACCGGACCGGTCCACTTCTCGCCGGGACCCTTGCCGATCGGGTCGGGGATGACCGAGGCCTCGCGGAAGGCCAGCTGCACCGAGCGCAGCCCGTCGCGGAGCGACCGCGCGTGCATGTCGCTGATCTCGGGCGCACCGGCGGTGATGAGCCCCGCCAGCGCGTTGATGAGCTTGCGGGCCTCGTCGAGGTCGGTCTGCGTCTCGGGGTCGTCGGCCAGCCCGACCTTGACCGCGGCGGCGCTCATCAGGTGAACCGCGGCTGTCGTGATGACCTCGACGGCCGGCACATCGGCGATGTCGCGCGAGGCCGAGGCGGCCGCCCGCTCCTGCTCCTCCCAGCGCGCCTGGCGCTCAGCATCCACTGCCGTCGCGCTGGTCTGATCGCCGTCCTGGTCTCGAATCGTGTCCACGCCGTTCTCTCTGATAGACTGCTGCGGTCTCCGGTGCGTTCTGTACCGGATCGGAAAGTGGATCACATCCCACCCGCGCTTGCCGTTCCAGGCTACCGGGTCATGCACTCCGCCCCGACCGTTCTGCGGCCGGGGTAGCCGTCGGGGCGACCGGGCGGAAGCTCCGTCACCGGAGAGGGTGCAGGAAGTCGGCGTCTGAAGCGTCTGACGGGTGGAGTGGATCTTCCTCCGCCCGCGATACGACTGTGTGTCGCGGTGGTCCAGCCCATATACCCAAGGAGTTCCGCATCAGCGATCCCCGCACCAACGACCGCATCCGCGTCCCCGAGGTCCGCCTCGTCGGACCCGCGGGTGAGCAGGTCGGCGTCGTCCGCATCGAGGTGGCGCTGCGCCTGGCCCAGGAGGCCGACCTCGATCTCGTCGAGGTGGCCCCGAACTCGAAGCCGCCCGTGGTCAAGATCATGGACTACGGCAAGTTCAAGTACGAGGCTGCGCAGAAGGCCAAGGAAGCGCGTCGCAATCAGGCGAACACCGTCCTCAAGGAGGTCCGGTTCCGCCTGAAGATCGAGGCCCACGACTACATCACCAAGCTCAAGCGCGCCGAGGGCTTCCTCCAGTCCGGCGACAAGGTCAAGGCGATGATCCTGTTCCGCGGTCGCGAGCAGTCGCGTCCCGAGCAGGGCGTGCGCCTGCTCCGCAAGTTCGCGGAGGACGTCGCCGAGTTCGGCACGGTCGAATCGAACCCCACGATCGACGGCCGCAACATGGTGATGGTGGTCGCACCGCACAAGAACAAGTCCGAGGTGAAGACCGAGCAGAACGCTCAGCGCGCCGCGAACAAGGAAGCCGCCCGCTCTGCCCGCACCGGTGGCGCGACGCAGGCCGGCGCCCCGGCAGAGGCCCCTGAGGCCGACGCCCCGGCCACCGCTCCTGAGGCAGCCCCGGCCGAGTAGGGCCCCACAGACTCCCGCACCGCGGGATACCGACTCCCGCCTGGGCGGGAAGTGAAACGAAGGAAGAAGAGATGCCGAAGCAGAAGACCCACTCGGGCGCCAAGAAGCGCTTCAAGGTCACCGGCAGCGGGAAGCTCATGAAGCAGCAGGCGAACCTCCGCCACAACTTCGAGGGCAAGTCCAGCCGCCGTACCCGCCGCCTGTCGCAGGAGCAGGTCCTCGCCCCGGGCGACGCCAAGGTCGCGAAGAAGCTCCTCGGCCGCTGACGCGCGCCGACGCAAGTTAGGAACATCAAGAAATGGCTAGAGTCAAGCGGGCCGTCAACGCCCACAAGAAGCGTCGCGTCATCCTCGAGCGCGCCTCGGGTTACCGTGGCCAGCGTTCGCGCCTGTACCGCAAGGCGAAGGAGCAGGTCACCCACTCGCTCGTCTACGCGTACCGCGACCGTCGCAAGCGCAAGGGCGACTTCCGCCGCCTGTGGATCCAGCGCATCAACGCGGCTGCCCGTCAGAACGGCATCACGTACAACCGCTTCATCCAGGGCCTCGGCCTCGCGGGTGTGCAGGTCGACCGCCGTATGCTCGCCGAGCTCGCGGTGAACGAGCCCAAGACGTTCGCGTCGCTCGTCCAGACCGCCAAGAAGGCGCTGCCCGAGAACGTCAACGCTCCCAAGAGCGCCTGACCTCGGCATCCGTTGTCTCGAAAGGGGCGTCCTCCTCACGGAGGGCGCCCCTTTCGCATGCCCACGCGGCGGCAGGTGGCGAGATGCGCATGCCGGATACGCGTCCCCACGCCCTCGCCGGACGCCGCTGGCGCGTCGCCCGGGCCCCTGGGCGCGTGGGCCCGGCCGCGACTCTAGACTGATCCCGTGCTCGAGAATCCTCGCTCTCCTCGTGTCCGCGCCGTCGCGAAGCTGACGAAGCGGAGCGCCCGCCAGGAGACCGGTCTCTTCCTGCTGGAGGGTCCGCAGGCCGCGCGCGAGGCGCTGGCGTACCGGCCCGACACCCTCGTCGAGATCTTCGCCACGCCCACCGCGCTCGAGAAGCACACCGACGTGCGAGACGCCGCGAAGGATGCCGGACTCGAGGTCGTCTACACGACCGAGGCCGTGCTCGACGCGATGGCCGATACGGTGACCCCGCAGGGGATCGTGGCTGTCGCGCGCCAGTCGCCGACGTCGGTGCGCGAGATCTTCGCCGCCTCGCCGCGCCTCGTCGCGATCTGCGAGGAGGTGCGCGACCCGGGCAACCTCGGCACGATCATCCGTGCGGCCGACGCCGCCGGCGCTGACGCCGTCATCCTCACCGGCCGCACCGTGGACCCCTACAACCCGAAGGTCGTGCGCGCCACGACCGGCTCGCTCTTCCATGTTCCGGTCGCGGTCGGCGTCGATCTCACGACGGCGGTCGAGAAGGCGCACGCGGCGGGTGTGCGCGTGATCGCGGCGGATGTCGGCGGAGGGGACTTCCTCGAGTCCCGCGACGTGCTCGCGGGACCCACGGCGTGGCTGTTCGGCAATGAGGCCCGCGGCCTCGAGGAGGACGCCCTGGCGCTCGCCGATCTGTCGCTCCGCCTGCCCATCTACGGCGCGGCCGAGTCGCTGAACCTGGCCACCGCGGCCAGCGTCTGCCTGTACGAGACCGCGTTCGCGCAGCGCGCGCCGCGGTGAAGCCCCTTCGTTCCCACCCTGTTACGGAACGGTAAAGGCTCGATCGAGCCTCTGGCCGAGTGTCGTGACTCGCCCCTAGTGTGAGGGCATGGCGACACCTGATGCCCCGGCGCCGGCGCCCCGGACTTCGAACATCAACGTCCGTCGCGGTGAGCCGCTCGTCGTCGTCGACCACGTCGACAAGCACTTCGGCGATCTCCACGTCCTGAAGGACATCAACACCGTGGTGAACCGCGGCGAGGTGGTCGTCGTCATCGGTCCGTCCGGATCAGGCAAGTCCACGCTGTGCCGCGCGATCAACCGCCTCGAGACGATCGACTCGGGCAGGATCACGATCGACGGGGTGCCCCTTCCGGAAGAGGGCAAGGCGCTCGCTCATCTGCGCGCCGATGTCGGCATGGTCTTCCAGTCCTTCAACCTGTTCGCCCACAAGACGGTGCTCGAGAATGTCACGCTCGGGCCGATCCGCGTGCGGGGACTGAAGAAGAAGGATGCCGACGAGAAGGCGATGCAGCTGCTCGACCGCGTCGGCGTGGCCAATCAGGCGAAGAAGATGCCGAACCAGCTGTCGGGCGGGCAGCAGCAGCGCGTCGCGATCGCCCGATCACTGGCGATGAACCCGAAGCTCATCCTCATGGACGAGCCGACGAGCGCGCTCGACCCCGAGATGATCAACGAGGTCCTCGACGTCATGATCGGCCTCGCATCCGATGGCATGACGATGATCGTCGTCACCCACGAGATGGGCTTCGCGCGCAAGGCGGCAGATCGTGTGCTCTTCATGGCCGACGGCGCGATCGTCGAGGAGGCGACGCCCGAAGAGTTCTTCACGAATCCGCAGAGCGAGAGGGCGAAGGACTTCCTGTCCAAGATCCTCGAGCACTGAGACACACTCCCGCCCGCCTCCCCACGCGGGTCGGGATCCGAGAGGACCGTCACGAGCGGTCCGTTCACAGCAAAGGATGAAGACATGAAGCGAATGCGACTTCCGCTGATCGCGCTGGCAGCCGCCGGCGCGCTGGCGCTGTCGGCGTGCGCCTCCGGCGGCACGCCGGCCGGCGAGGAGACGACGGCTCCTGAGCCCGCCCCCACTTTCGAAGAGGGCACCACGATGGCCGCGCTCGCCGAGGCGGGCACGATCACGATCGGCACGAAGTTCGACCAGCCGCTGTTCGGCCTGATGGGCCCCTCGGGTGTGCCGGAAGGCTTCGACGTCGAGATCGGCAAGATCATCGCGTCCGAGCTCGGCATCGCCGAGGACGACATCGAGTGGAAGGAGTCGGTCTCCGCCAACCGCGAGCCGTTCATCCAGAACGGCGAGGTCGACATCGTCATCGCGACCTACACGATCAACGACAAGCGCAAGGAAGTCGTCTCGTTCGCCGGGCCGTACTACATGGCCGGTCAGTCGATCCTGGTGCTCGCGGACAACGACGACATCAAGAGCGAAGACGACCTCGTCGGTCAGCCGGTGTGCTCGGTCACGGGCTCGACCCCGGCCGCGAAGCTCGCCGAGATCGGCGCGGAGCCGGTGCTGACCGACACGTACTCCAACTGCCTCGAGCCCCTGCGCAGCGGTGCGGTCGTGGCGGTCTCGACCGACAACGTGATCCTGGCGGGTCTCGCAGCCCAGAACGAGGGCGAGTTCAAGGTCGTCGGCGAGCCGTTCACGGAGGAGCCGTACGGCATCGGCCTGGCGCTCGATGACACCGACTTCCGGATGTGGATCAACGACGTGCTGGAGGAGGCGTACGAGGACGGTCGCTACGAAGAGGCCTGGAATGCGACGGCCGGGACGGTCCTGCCGTTCGTCGAGCCGCCGGCACCGGACCGCTACTGATTCGAGGCTGTCCCGGATCCGGCACCGGCCGGGTCCGGGACGGCGTCTGAGGGATGAGAGGAGGCGAAGTGGAGCAGTACCTGTCGCTGTGGCCGACGTTCCTGGAGGGATTCCGGGTGACGCTGTTGCTGCTCGCCGTCTCCGGGGTGCTCGCGCTCGTGTTCGGGACGCTGATCGCGGCGATGAGGATCTCGCCCGTGGGCGCGCTCCGTGCGTTCGCGGCATTCTGGACCGAGATCGCGCGCAACACGCCTCTCACCCTCGTCTTCATCTTCACGACGTTCGTGATGCCGATGCTCGGAGTCAGGCTGCCGTTCATCGTTCTCGCGTTCGTCGCGCTGACGTACTACACGTCTCCGTTCGTGGCAGAGGCTCTGCGGTCGGGGATCAACGGTGTTCCGGTAGGGCAGGCCGAAGCGGCACGCTCGATCGGGCTGGGCTTCGGCCAGACGGTGTCCCTCGTGGTGCTGCCGCAAGCGTTCCGCATGACGATCCCTCCGCTCATCAACGTGTTCATCGCGCTGACCAAGAACACCTCGGTCGCCGGCGGCTTCTTCGTCCTGGAGCTCTTCGGGACGACCCGCCAGCTGGCGAATGACAACGGAAACATGGTCATACCCATCCTTCTGACCGCTGCTGCGCTCTACCTGGTCGTGACGGTGCCGCTCGGGCTGATCGCCGGGGCGCTCGAGAAGAAGTACGTGGTGAAGCGATGACCGGCGCAAGTGTTCTGTTCGACGCCCCGGGACCCCGGGCGCGCCGCACCTCGCTGATCGCGTCGATCATCGCGAGCGTGCTCATCATCGGCGGTGCGATCTGGGTGATCCTCACCCTCGCCGCCCCCCGCGAATCGGGTGGGATCACCCTGCCCGGCATGTTCGATCCGACCCGGTGGAACATCTTCGCCGATCCCGAGGTGTGGGGTGCGATCGGCCGCGGCGTGGTCGCCACCCTCCAGGCCGCAGCGGTCGCGGCCGTCGGAGCGATCGCTCTCGGAATCGCCTTCTCGCTTCTTCGCAGTTCGCTCATCGCCTGGGTGCGGGTGCCCACCGCGTGGCTCCTCGAGTTCCTCCGCGGGATGCCTGTGCTGCTGATGATGCTGTTCATCCTGCTGGTGGCATCCACCGGTGCGTTCTGGGCCGTGGTCATCGCGCTCGTCCTCTACAACGGGGCGCTGATCGGCGAGATCCTGCGCGCGGGGCTCGCGGCGCTCCCGCGCGGGCAGCGCGAGGCGGCGCTCAGCGTCGGCATGCGCGAGTTCCAGTCGAAGATGCTCGTCGAGTTCCCGCAGGCGTTCCGGCAGATGCTGCCGATCATCGTCGCCCAGCTCGTCGTGCTGCTCAAGGACACGTCGCTCGGGTTCATCGTCGGATACAACGAGATCATCCGCACGAACATCAACAACCTCGGTTCGTTCTACGGCAACAGGTACCTGTTCTCGCTGTTCGTCGTCACTCTCGTCATCTATCTCGCGATCAACCTGTCGCTGTCCTGGTTCGCGCGCTGGCTGGCTCGGCGGACAGCGAGCGGCGGAGGCAAGGTCCGTCGCGGAAAGCCCGTCGATCCCATGAACCCGGCGGCGCTGCTCGAGGCCGAGGCGCGGGCGGACCTAGCCGAGCGCACAGCGGCGGACCGGGGCCTCGGACGGCACGACGGCACCGCGACCTGATCCCGACGAGCCCGATCCCACGCGACCTGATCCTCGCGGCCGGGCCGTACGCGAGCCGTCGGTAGACTCGTCTCTCGTGTCCGACGCTCCCAAAACCACCGAGATCACGCCTGAGGCGGTGAACGCCGCCGTCGACGCCGCCCTCGAGGCCATCGCGGCCGCGGACGACACCGCAGCGCTGAAGGCCGCGCGCTCCGCGCACTCCGCGGAGGGCTCGCCGCTGGCGAAGCTCAACGCGCGGCTGCGCGACGTGCCGAACGACAAGAAGGCCGAGTTCGGCAAGCTCGTCGGTCAGGCCCGCGGCCGGGTGAACCAGGCGTTCGCCGCCCGCGAGGAGGAGCTCGCCGCGGCCGAGACCGCCGCGAAGCTCGAGGCGGAGCGCGTCGACATCACGGCGCTCGCGGCTCGCGCGCGCGTCGGGGCGCGGCATCCGATCTCCCTCCTGCAGGAGCAGATCGCCGACATCTTCGTCGGGATGGGCTGGGAGATCGCAGAGGGTCCCGAGCTCGAGCACGAGTGGTTCAACTTCGACGCGCTCAACTTCGACGTCGACCACCCTGCGCGCCAGATGCAGGACACGTTCTTCGTCGACCCGGTGGAGCGTCACCTCGTCATGCGTACGCACACGAGCCCCGTCCAGGTGCGCTCGATGCTCGAGCGCGACCTGCCGCTGTACGTCCTGTGCCCCGGGCGCGTCTACCGCACCGATGAGTTCGACGCGACCCACCTGCCCGTCTTCACCCAGTTCGAGGGCATCGTCGTCGACAAGGGCATCACAATGGCGCACCTCAAGGGCACGCTCGACCATGCCGCGAAGGTGCTGTTCGGCGCCGAGGCGAAGACCCGCTTCCGTGCGAACTTCTTCCCGTTCACCGAGCCGTCGGCCGAGCTCGACCTGTGGCACCCCACCTTCAAGGGTGGCGCCCGATGGATCGAGTGGGGCGGCTGCGGCATGATCAACCCGAACGTGCTGCGCGCGGCGGGGATCGACCCGGAGGAGTACTCGGGCTTCGCGTTCGGCATGGGCATCGAGCGGACGCTCATGTTCCGCAGCGACGTCCAGGACATGCGCGACATGGCCGAGGGCGATGTCCGCTTCAGCGAGCAGTTCGGAATGGTGGTCTGATGCGCGTCCCGCTCTCATGGCTTCGTGAGTACGTCGACGTCCCCGCGGATGCCGCGCCCGAGGACGTCCTCGCGGCGCTCGTGCGCGTCGGGTTCGAAGAGGAGGACGTCCACCGCTTCGAGCTGCAGGGTCCGATCGTCGTGGGCGAGGTCCTCGAGTTCGTCGAGGAGCCGCAGTCCAACGGCAAGACGATCCGCTGGTGCCAGGTGCGCGTCGCGCCCGACGGCGAGACCGCCGCGGACGGCGGCGAGGCGGTGCACGGCATCGTGTGCGGCGCCCGCAACTTCTTCGTCGGCGACAAGGTCGTGGTGACCCTTCCCGGCGCGGTGCTCCCCGGCCCGTTCCCGATCGCCGCGCGCAAGACGTACGGCCACGTGTCGGACGGCATGATCGCCTCGGCGCGCGAGCTGGGCCTCGGCGACGAGCACAACGGCATCCTCCGACTCGTCGAACTCGGCATCGACGCGCCTGTCGGCACCGACGCGATCTCCCTGCTCGGCCTCGACGACGTCGCGGTCGAGATCAACGTCACGCCCGATCGCGGTTACGCGCTGTCGATCCGCGGTGTCGCGCGTGAGTACTCGCACTCCACCGGTGCGGCGTTCCGTGACCCGGCGGATCGCACGTGGGACGACGTCGCGCCGGGCGCCGGCTTCCCCGTGAGCGCCGACGACCGCGCCCCCATCCGCGGCCGCGCGGGCGTGACCGAGTTCGTGGCCCGGGTCGTGCGCGACGTCGACCCCACGAAGCCGACCCCCGCGTGGATGATCTCGCGCCTGTCGCTCGCGGGCATCCGGTCGCTCGGCATCCTCATCGACATCACCAACTACGTGATGCTCGAGCTCGGCCAGCCGATCCACGGCTACGACCTCGACAAGCTTCAGGGTGGCATCACCGTGCGCCGGGCGACGCCCGGCGAGAAGCTCGAGACGCTCGACGGCAAGGTCCGCACGCTCGACCCCGAAGACCTGCTCATCACCGACGAATCGGGACCCATCGGCCTCGCCGGCGTCATGGGCGGCGGCACCACCGAGATGGGCGAGGCGACCCGCAACGTGCTCATCGAGGCGGCGACGTTCGACACCGTGTCGATCGCGCGCACCGCCCGGCGGCACAAGCTGCCGAGCGAGGCATCCCGCCGCTTCGAGCGCGGCGTCGACCCGCTCGTGCCGTTCGTCGCCGCCCGTCGCGTGGCCGACCTCATGGTCGAGTACGCCGGCGGCACCAGCGACGACGCGTACGGCGCAGCGCTGTTCGCCGAGGTGTTCATCCCCGGCATCGAGCTTCCGCCGACCTTCGTGCAGAGCCTCATCGGCGTCGACTACACGCCGGGCCAGATCGAGGCCGCGCTGCGGCTCATCGGCTGCGAGGTCGTCGGTGCCGAGGGCAGCGAAGGGTGGCAGGTCATCCCGCCCTCGTGGCGCCCGGACCTCACCGACAAGTGGACGCTTGCGGAGGAGGTCGCCCGCATCGAGGGCTATGACCGCATCCCGTCGGTGCTTCCCCTGCCGCCGTCGGGCCGTGGTCTCACCGCCGCGCAGCAGGGCCGCCGTCGCGTGGCGAACGCGCTCGCCGCTGCGGGCTTCGTCGAGACGCCGTCGTTCGGGTTCACCACCGAGGAGCAGAACGACCTCCACGGCTCCGCGTCGGGAGGTCACCTGCCCAGCGTCAAGCTGGTGAACCCCCTGGACGGGCAGGCGCCGTTCCTGCGCCGCTCGCTCGTGCCCGGACTCCTCCAGGTCGCGCACCGCAATGTGTCGCGCGGCTTCACCGACCTGTCGCTCTTCGAGACCGGCGTCGTCTTCCTCCCGAAGGTCGGCGTGCAGTACGGAACACCGTTCGTACCGCCGCTGGCGGTGCGACCGGATGCCGCGACCCTTGCCGAGCTCGACGCCTCGATCCCGCCGCAGCACCGTCACGTTGCCGTGCTGCTCGCAGGCACCCTGGTCGCGAAGCAGCCCGGCGTCGCGCCGGTGACGGCGGACCTCGCGGACGCGCTCGATGCGGTCCGCACGATCGCGGCCGCCGCGGGCGTCACGATCGATGTCGTCCAGGGTCAGCGCGCCGCGCTGCACCCGGGCCGCACCGGTGTGCTCTCCGTCGACGGCACCGAGGTCGGCTACGTCGGCGAGCTGCTGCCGGCGGTGGCCGAGGCAGCCGATCTTCCGGGTCGCGTCATCGTCGCGGAGCTCGATCTCGACGTGGTCCTCTCGCTCGCGGGGGAGAAGGTCGTCGCGGCTTCGCTGTCGGGCTTCCCCGCTGCGACGCAGGACGTGTCGCTGGTGCTCGGCGCCGACGTCCCGGCCGCGGAGGTGCGAGAAGCCCTCGTCGCGGGTGCCGGTGATCTGCTCGAGTCGGTGCGGCTGGTCGACGACTATCGCGGCCAGGGCGTTCCCGAGGGCGAGAAGAGCCTCACCTTCGCGCTCCGATTCCGCGCCCCCGACCGCACGCTCACGGCCGCCGAGGCGACTGAGGCGAAGCTCGCGGGCGTGGCCGTCGCGACCGAGCGTTTCGGGGCGACACTGCGCGAGTAGCATCCGCAGCGGAGGTGTTCGAACACGCGGCCGACGCAGGGGAGCGCGTCACGGGCTTGATCCGCAGCCGGGTCTGACGTTCTGCCGTCGGCGGAGAAGGGATGCCTCGCCCCGGGGCGTCTGGTTGGGTGGAGCCATGACCGACGTACTGGTGCTGGGCGGGACGGGCTGGCTGAGCGGGCGCATCGCCGCGCGGTGGGCCGATGCCGGAGCCACCGTCACCTGCCTCGCCCGAGGCGGACGTGACGCGCCGTACGGGACGACGCTCGTCGTCGCCGATCGCGACAGCCCGGACGCGTACAACGAGGTCGCCCGACGCGAGTGGGACGAGGTCGTCGACGTCTCGTCGAACCCGGTGCACGTCGCCGCCGCGGTCACCGCGCTGGGCGAGCGCGCTCGGCACTGGACGTACATCTCGACCGTGTCCGTGTACGCCGCCGACGACGTGCCGGGCGCCGACGAGACCGCCGAGCTGCTGACGCCTGCCGGCCCCGACGACGACGAGGACTACGGTCGCGCGAAGGTGCGGGCCGAGGCATCCGTCCGCTCCACCCTCGGGTTCCGCGCGGCGATCGTGCGTCCGGGGCTCATCGTGGGGCCCGGTGATCCGACCGACCGGTTCGGATACTGGGTGGGCCGCTTCGCCCTCGCCGGGTCGGACGACGTGCTGGTGCCCGACACCGCCGATCGCGGCGCCCAGGTGATCGATGTCGACGACCTCGCGGACTTCGTGCGGGCCGTCGGCCGCGAGCGATGGACGGGCGTCGTGAATGCCGTCGGCGATCCGGTCGCACTCGCCCGGCTCTTCGCGGACGCGCGTGAGGTCGCCGGGCACACCGGCGCGCTCGCCGCGGCCGATGACGAGTGGCTCGCGGCGCACGAGGTCGCCTACTGGATGGGTGCGCGGTCGCTGCCGCTCTGGCTGCCGGCCGGCATGCCGGGGTTCTGGACCCGCTCGAACGCCGCCTACCGCCTGCTCGGCGGCCGCCTCCGTCCCGTGAGCGAGACACTGGACCGCACGCTCGCCGACGAGCGCGCCCGCGGCCTCGACCGCGATCGTCGGGCCGGGCTGACCCGGACCGACGAACTGGCGCTGCTCGGCGAGCTTCAGCGGTAGCGGCGACCCTCGGCACGGCGGCACAGCCACACCGCGGTCGGCAGAGTCGCCGTGACGCCGCCGTGCCGGGGGTTGAGCCGCCCTCGAGCGCACAGCACTGTCGCGTCAAGGGCAACATGACGAGCGCGATTTGCGGATGCTGCGACCCGGCGGCTATCGTCGGCCCATGCCTTCGGCGCCCCAGGGACTCTCGACGCTCGTTCCGAGCGTCGTTCCCGTGCGCCGACGCCGTCTGGGCGAGCGCCGACTCTAGGCGACCCCGCACGCCGTCCTGTCATGGACCGTCGCGAGTGGGCGTCGCCGTCTCCGGCCCTCAGCCCCAGACTCTAAGGTGGAATCCATGACATATTCGGTCGCCGTCTCCGGCGCATCCGGCTATGCGGGCGGCGAGATCCTGCGGATCCTCGCCGCGCATCCCGACGTCGAGATCCGCACCGTGACCGCGCACTCCAACGCGGGACAGCCGCTCATCCAGCATCAGCCCCACCTGCGCTCCCTCGCGCACCTGACCCTCGCCGAGACCTCGCCCGAGGTGCTCGCCGGTCATGACATCGTCTTCCTGGCGCTGCCGCACGGCCAATCCGGGCAGTACACCGACGCCCTCGGCGACACCCCGCTGGTGATCGACGCCGGGGCCGATCATCGCCTCGAATCGGTCGCCGACTGGGATCGCTTCTACGGCGGCGACTTCCACGACCCCTGGGTCTACGGCGTTCCTGAGTTGCCGGTGGCGGGTTCGAAGCAGCGCGAGAGGCTGGTCGGCGCATCTCGCATCGCGGCACCCGGCTGCAACGCCTCCACCGTGAGCCTGAGCCTCGCGCCAGGCGTGGCCGCGGGTGTCATCGATCCGTCCGACATCGTGACGGTGCTCGCCGTCGGCCCTTCGGGTGCCGGGAAGAGCCTCAAGACGAACCTGCTCGCCGCCGAGATCCTGGGGTCCGCGAACCCTTACGCGGTGGGCGGGTCGCACCGGCACATCCCCGAGATCCGCCAGGCGCTCGCCGCGGCGCGCGCTGCGGGCGCCGCCCCCGGCAGCACCGCCGACGAGGGAATCCGCATCTCGTTCACCCCGGTCCTGGTGCCGATGTCGCGGGGGATCCTCGCGACATCGACGGCGCCGATCGCGCCGGGCGCGACGGACGATGAGATCCGCGCCGCGTGGGAGTCCGCGTACGGCGATGAGACGTTCGTGCAGCTGCTCCCCGCGGGACAGTTCCCGCGAACAGCCGACGTCCTGGGTGCCAACACGGCGCTGATGGGCCTCGCCATCGACCGGGCCGCGAACCGCGTGACGGTCGTCACGGCGGTCGACAACCTCGTCAAGGGCACGGCCGGAGCCGCCGTGCAGTCCATGAACATCGCGCTGGGGCTCGCCGAGGGCACCGCGCTGACCGTGAACGGAGTCGCGCCGTGAGCGTCACCGCGCCCCAGGGATTCGAGGCGGCCGGC
This sequence comes from Microbacterium sp. Soil_C_42, assembly GCF_057656735.1. Classification (NCBI taxonomy): domain Bacteria; kingdom Bacillati; phylum Actinomycetota; class Actinomycetes; order Micrococcales; family Microbacteriaceae; genus Microbacterium; species Microbacterium sp. Soil_C_42. The sequence goes on along the minus strand of NZ_JBDGJU010000015.1, from coordinate 16,684 downwards.
GTCGCCGTCGGCCTCAAGTCGACAGGCAAGCCCGATGTGGCGGTCGTCGTCAACCGAGGCCCGCTGAAGGTCGGCGCCGCGGTGTTCACGAGCAACCGGGCGAAGGCGAATCCGATCCTGTGGTCGCAGGAGGTCATCCGCGACGGCGTGGTCGAGGCGATCGTCCTCAATTCCGGCGGGGCGAACTGCTTCACGGGATCATTCGGCTTCCAGACGACGCATCAGACGGCCGAGAAGGCCGCCGAGCTGCTCGGCGTGAGCGCCGGCGACATCCTGGTGTGCTCCACAGGGCTCATCGGCACCGGCGACGAGGTGTTCCGCGCGAAGGTGCTCGCCGGCACCGAGCAGGGCATCGCCGAGCTCACCGCCGACGGCGGGGACGCCGCATCCCTCGCCATCATGACGACGGATTCGAAGCCGAAGCGCGCGGTCGCGACCGGCGACGGCTGGTCGATCGGCGGCATGGCGAAGGGCGCCGGGATGCTGGCACCCGGCCTCGCGACGATGCTCGTGGTGATCACGACCGATGCCGTGCTGGATTCGGCACAGGCCGACGCGGCGCTGCGCGCCGCCACCGGCCGCACGTTCGACCGGCTCGACTCGGACGGCTGCATGTCGACCAACGACCAGGTCACCCTCATGGTCAGCGGGGCTTCCGGCGTCACCCCCGATCCTCACGCGTTCGCCGCTGCGCTCGCCGAGGTCTGCCAGGACCTCGCGCAGCAGCTGCAGGGCGACGCCGAGGGCGCGAGCCACGACATCACGATCGAGGTGACAGGCGCAGCGTCCGAGGACGACGCGGTCGAGGTCGGCCGGTCGGTCGCGCGCAACAACCTGTTCAAGGCGGCGATCTTCGGCAACGACCCGAACTGGGGTCGTGTACTGGCCGCGATCGGCACGACCGGCGCCGCGTTCGACCCGTACGACGTCGATGTGTGGATGAACAGCGTGCGCGTGTGCAGCGCCGGTGGTCCCGACGCGCCGCGCGAGGCGGTCGACCTCACGCCGCGCGCGACGCACCTCGTGATCGACCTGAAGGTCGGCGAGGCGACGGCGACGATCCTCACGAACGACCTGACCCACGACTACGTCCACGAGAACAGCGCGTATTCCTCATGACCGACCTGCAAGAGACCGATCCCGGTGAAGCCAGCGCCCGGGCGGTGACCCTCATCGAGTCGCTGCCGTGGCTCAAGCGCTTCCGCGACCAGATCGTCGTCGTGAAGTACGGCGGCAACGCGATGGTCAGCGAAGAGCTGCAGGACGCCTTCGCCGCAGACATCGCCTACCTCCGCTACGTCGGGGTCAAGCCCGTCGTGGTGCACGGCGGCGGCCCGCAGATCTCGTCGATGCTCGACCGTCTCGCGATCCCGAGCGAGTTCAAGGGCGGCTACCGCGTCACCTCGACCGAGGCGATCTCGGTCGTGCGGATGGTGCTCACCGGTCAGATCAACCCGCAGCTGGTGTCGAAGATCAACGCGCACGGCCCGGTCGCGACCGGGCTCAGCGGTGAGGATGCCGGCCTCTTCGGCGGCCGCCGCCGCGGAGTCGTCATCGAGGGGGTCGAGCACGACCTCGGTCGCGTCGGCGACGTCGTCGAGGTCGATCCGCAGCCCGTGCTCGATCAGATCGAGGCGGGCCGCATCCCCGTCGTCTCGAGCATCGCCCCCGACCTCGACCACCCGGGACACTCGCTGAATGTGAACGCGGATGCCGCGGCATCCGCTCTCGCCGTCGCACTCGGTGCAGCGAAGCTCGTGGTGCTCACCGATGTCGCGGGGCTCTATGCGGACTGGCCCAACCGCGACTCGCTCGTGTCGCACCTGACCTCGACGGAACTGAAGGCGATGCTGCCGACGCTCGAGTCGGGCATGATCCCGAAGATGGCGGCGTGCCTGGAGGCCGTCGAGGGCGGCGTCGAGACCGCGGCCATCATCGACGGGCGGGTGCCGCACTCGGTACTCGTGGAGATCTTCACCAGCAAGGGAATCGGAACAGAGGTGGTGCTCGGATGACGTGGCAGGACGATGCGGGGCGCGACCTCGTGAAGAGCTTCGGTGCTCGCATGCAGATGTTCGTGCGGGGCGAGGGCTCGTACTTGTGGGATGCCGACGGCAAGCGCTACCTCGACTTCCTCGCGGGGATCGCGGTCGACTCGCTCGGCCACGCGCACCCGGTGTTCGTCGATGCGATCGCCACGCAGGCGGCGACGCTCGCGCACGTCTCGAACTACTTCGCGACGCCGCCGCAGCTCGCGCTCGCCGCGACCCTGAAGCGCCTCGCCGGCACCGGAGATGCGGGCCGCGTGTACTTCGGCAATTCCGGCGCCGAGGCGAACGAGGCGGCGTTCAAGCTCGCCCGCCTGCACGGCGGATCCGAGCGTCCGCGCATCCTGGCGCTCACGGACGCGTTCCACGGCCGCACGATGGGCACGCTCGCCCTCACCGGCAAGCCGTACATGCAGGAGCCCTTCCTCCCGATGACGCCGGGAGTCGAGTTCATCGACTCGACGGTCGAGGCGCTCGAGGCCGCGATCGACGACCGCGTGGCCGCCCTGTTCGTCGAGCCCGTCAAGGGCGAGGCCGGCGTGATCCCGCTGCCCGAGGGCTACCTCGCTGCCGCGCGCGAGATCACCGAGCGCCACGGGGCGCTCCTCATCGTCGATGAGATCCAGACCGGCGCCGGTCGCACGGGGGAGTGGTTCGCCTTCCAGCACGAGGGCGTCACCCCCGACGCGATCACCGTCGCCAAGGGCATCGGCGGCGGCTTCCCGATCGGCGCGCTCATCACGTTCGGCGCTGCGAGCGAGCTGTTCTACCCCGGCACGCATGGCTCGACGTTCGGCGGCAACGCGCTCGGCACCGCCGTGGCGGGCGCCGTGCTCGGCGAGATCGAGCGGGCGGAGCTGGTGCGCAACGCCGCGGAGCGCGGTGCGCAGCTGCGCGCGGCGATCGAGGGCATCGACTCGGATCTGATCGACGGATGCCGCGGCTCGGGCCTCTTGATCGGCATCGGGCTGACGCATCCTGTCTCGAAGGCCCTCGTCGCCGCGGCCCAGGAGCATGGTCTCGTGATCAACGCGCCGAACGACGAGACCATCCGCCTCGTCCCCGCCCTCACGATCGGAGACGTGGAGATCGACGAGTTCATCGAGCTCTTCACCGCGACGCTCCGTACCGTCCAGGACGCGCTCGTGCTCGATGCTTCGGAGGTTCCCGCATGACCCGCCACCTGCTGCGCGACGACGATCTGACCCAGGCCGAGCAGGACGAGATCCTCGACCTCGCGGTCTCGCTCAAGAAGGACCGCTGGAAGCTCAAGCCCCTCGAGGGGCCGCAGACCGTCGCGGTCATCTTCGACAAGTCGTCGACCCGCACGCGCGTGTCGTTCGCGGTCGGCATCGCCGACCTCGGCGGCTCGCCGCTCATCATCTCCACCGCGAACAGCCAGCTCGGCGGCAAGGAGACACCCGCCGACACGGCCCGCGTGCTCGAGCGTCAGGTGGCGGCCATCGTGTGGCGCACGTACGCGCAGTCCGGCCTCGAGCAGATGGCCGAGGGCACCCGCGTGCCGGTCGTGAATGCCCTGAGCGACGACTTCCACCCGTGCCAGCTGCTCGCCGACCTGCTCACCATCAAGGAGCACAAGGGCGAACTGGCTGGACTCACCCTCTCGTTCTTCGGCGACGGCAAGTCGAACATGGCGCACTCGTACGTGCTCGCGGGGGTGACCGCAGGCATGCATGTGCGCGTCGCGTCACCCGAGGCGTACGCCCCGCGCGATGACGTGATCGCCGACGCCGACCGCCGCGCGGCCGAGACCGGCGGCTCGGTCACCCTCTACACCGACGCCAACGAGGCGGCGGCCGGTGCCGACGTCATCGTCACCGACACGTGGGTGTCGATGGGCAAGGAGGAGGAGAAGCTCGAGCGCCTCCGCGACCTCGGCGGGTACAAGGTGACCCAGGAGCTCATGGGGCTCGCGAAGGACGACGCGATCTTCATCCACTGCCTGCCCGCCGACCGCGGCTACGAGGTCGACGCCGAGGTGATCGACGGTCCGCAGAGCGTGGTGTGGGATGAGGCCGAGAACCGGCTCCACGCCCAGAAGGCTCTGCTGGTCTGGCTCCTGCGCCAGGGCTGAGAGCGCCCGGTCGGTGAGCGGGCGAGAGCTGAGTGACACCGCGCGCTCCGCGCCGCGCGCCGACGGCTGGCTCGCCACGCGCTGGGAACGTCTGAACGGTCCCCGGCGCATCGGCGGGGTCGATCTCGCGCGCGGTCTCGCGGTGCTCGGCATGTTCGCCGCGCACCTGCTCTGGATCACCGAGCCGTTCGACGTGCTCGAGCCCGATACCTGGATCGCCGTCGTCTCGGGCCGGTCGTCGATCCTGTTCGCGACGCTCGCCGGGGTGTCGGTCGGCCTGGTCACCGGAGCGCGGGCGCCGCTCACGGGAGACGCGATGAGCACCGCGCGAGGGCGGCTCGCCGTGCGGGCAGGACTGCTCTGGGTGCTCGGCATCCTGCTCATCGCCACCGGCGTGCCCGTGTTCGTGATCCTTCCGGCCTATGCGCTCATGTTCCTGCTGGCGCTGCCGCTGACGTCCCTGCCGGCGCGTGTGCTGCTGCCGCTCGCCGCCGGGCTGGCACTGGTCATGCCGTTCGTCCAGATCGTCCTCGACGCGCTCCCGTTCTGGCGTACCCCGATCGGCGGCCCGGTGTCGCTCGGTCTCGGGTGGCACTACCCGTTCACGACCTGGATCGCGTTCGTCGTGGCCGGCCTCGGTGTCGCGCGTGCCGGCGTGACCCGGCTGCGAGTGCAGGTGCGGCTCGTCGTCGCCGGAACCCTGCTCGCCGCGCTCGGCTACGGGCTCGGGGCGGCGACCGGTGCAGACCCCGAGGCCGAAGCATCGACATATCTCGGAGCGCTCTGGACCGTCCGGCCGCACTCCACCGGACTGCTCGAGGTGATCGGCTCCGGCGGGTTCGCACTCGCCGTCCTCGGGGTGTGTCTGCTCGCATGCCGCACGTTCCTCGTGTGGGTCGTGCTGCCGCTGCGGGCCGTAGGCGCGATGCCGCTGACCGCGTACACGCTGCAGCTCGTGGTGTGGGCCGCCATCGCCGCCACGGTGCTCGACCGGGTCGGCGACCTCATCGGCTTCCGCGCGCTGCTGCCCTTCTGGCCGCTCACCATCGGCACCGTCGTCCTGTGCACCGCGTGGGCGCTCCTCGTCGGCCGCGGCCCGCTCGAGACGGTTCTCGACGCGGCCTCGCGCTTCGCCGTTCCCGCCGATCGGGTTCCCCGCTGACGCGACACCTGCGGGCGGTTCGGCCGCTGTGGTCGTTCCGCGCGCCGGTTGCGGCGTCACGGGCCGACTCGCGTCCGGGGTCTGGGCTGGCGGGGCGGGTGCTGCGCGGGCGGGTCGGCCGCTGTGGTCGTTCCGCGCGCCGGTTGCGGCGTCACGGGCCGACTCGCGTCCGGGGTCTGGGCTGGCGGGCCGGCTCGGCGTCCGGGGTCGGGGCAGGCGGGTCGGGTCGGCCGCTGTGGTCGGTCCGCGCGCCGGTTGCGGCGCGACGGGCCGACTCGAGGGGGCGGCGAATTCGGGGCGTGATCAGCCCCGCCAGCCGGCGCGGGCGAGAGCGGTGCGCACCCGGGAGACCGCCGCCGCGGGGGTGGGCTTCATCTGCGCCGACGTGATCCGGAGCACCTCCCACCCCTCGGCGGCGCACGCCGCGTGTTTGAGGATGTCCCGCTCCCATTGCGCGGCATCCCTGCGGTGGTGATCGCCCTCGTACTCGATCAGCACCCGGTACTTCGCGTACGCGAGTTCCGTGTAGCCGATCGGCGTGCCGTCCGAGGCGATCACGTCCACATCGAGCTCGGGTTCGGGCAGTCCCGCGCGGATGAGCGCGAGCCGCAGCTCGGTCTCCCGCGCCGATGAGCTCCCGACCCGGATCTGCGACAACGCATCCCGTAGCTTGGCGGCCCCACGGCGCGGCTGAGCGGCGACCGATTCGAGGTCGGCGATGCTCGCATGCGCGTCCGAAGGGCGGCCGCGCCGCATGCCTCTCGCGCGGGGAATACGGACGATGGCGTCTCCCACGGCGATGAGCTCGTCCACCGTGAGCAGCTCGGCGAGGTGCGCCCAGGTTGTCGCGGCATCCGTCACCCGGAAGCCGTCGCGCTCGGTCACGGCTGTGACTCCCGCGCGGAATTGCCGCGCTCGCACTCCGGTCGCCTTCGAGGACCGGTGCGGATGAAACACGCCTGCATCGACAGGACGAGGCCCCAAACGCTCCACACCCGTGGTCGCAGCATCCGTTCGTGGCGTCGATGCCGCCGCCCGCAGAACATGGCGAGGGAGAGGGAACTTCCAGATCACGGCTGCGGTGACGGACCAGAGGAAGGCGTGGGACGGAGCGATCGACTGGTACGCGCGCGCCCGGCTCACGATGGCAGCCCGAAGCAGCCTCGCCTCCCGTGCAGCAGTGCCCTCGTCGGGCACCCAGGGCTCTGGCTCGATCATCCGGGCTCGTGCGCCGCGAAAAGGCTTGTCGAGATCATCGTTTCGAAGCCGTCGCGACGACAGTCCCGCCGCCCTCGCCGTCGCGACGGAGAAGCTGTCACCCAGCGACGAGGGCAGGGGGCGGGGCTTGCGCGGCATATCGTCATCGTCCCTGGCGCGGTGTCCCGCACGACGCGGGCAGACCGTATCTCTGGACAGCGACCCCGTCTGGTCTCGTGTGGAGGAGCAGGCGACGCCTGCTCGACGGCCGCTGTGGTCGCTGTGGACGGCCGATGCGGCGCGGAGGGCCGACTGGGCACGGTCCCGCGCCGACACCGGGTGAATTCTCCACGCCGGGTCGGCCGTTGACGTCGTCAAGCGCGGCCGATGCGGCGCGGAGGGCCGACTCGGTGCCGCTCGATTCCGATGGACGCGGCGCCGCTGCCCGATCGGAGACGATGACATACCGGCGGTCGGGCGGGTGGCGCGTCGGTAGGCTGGTCGAGTGAGTGAATCGAAGGGCGACGGCGGGACCAACGAAGGCGCACTGTGGGGGGCCCGCTTCGCGTCGGGGCCGTCACCAGCGCTCGCCGAGCTGAGCCGATCGACCCACTTCGACTGGGATCTCGCGCTGTACGACATCGCCGGCTCCCACGCCCACGCGAAGGCGCTCGCCGCGGCCGGGTACCTCACGGCCGACGAAGAGCAGTCCATGCACGAGGGCCTCGATGAGCTCGCACGGGGCGTGACCGACGGGACGCTTCGGCCCGCGGCATCCGATGAAGACGTCCACGGTGCTCTCGAGCAGGCGCTGATCGGCGTCGTCGGCGCCGAGCTCGGCGGAAAGCTGCGCGCCGGTCGCAGCCGCAACGACCAGATCGCGACGCTCGTGCGGATGTACCTGCTCGACCACTCGCGCACGATCGCGCGCGAGATCCTCCGCCTCGTCGACGCACTCGTGGCCCAGGCTGACGCCCACCCCGACGCGATCATGCCGGGCCGCACCCACTTGCAGCACGCACAGCCCGTGCTCCTCGCGCACCACTTGCAGGCCCACGCATGGCCGCTGGTGCGTGACCTGGAGCGTCTGCGTGACTGGTCGGCGCGCGCGGCGGTGTCGCCCTACGGCGGCGGCGCCCTGGCCGGCTCGACGCTCGGGCTTGACCCGCAGCTCGTGGCACGTGAGCTGGGACTCGATCGACCGGCCGAGAACTCGCTCGACGGCACGTCCTCGCGCGACGTGGTCGCCGAGTTCGCCTTCATCACGGCCATGATCGGCATCGACGTCTCGCGCTTCGCGGAGGAGATCATCCTCTGGAACACGCGCGAGTTCGGCTTCGTGACCCTCGACGACGGCTACTCGACCGGCTCGAGCATCATGCCGCAGAAGAAGAACCCCGACATCGCCGAGCTCGCGCGCGGCAAGGCGGGCCGCCTCATCGGCAACCTCAGCGGACTCCTCGCGACCCTCAAGGCCCTCCCGCTCGCGTACAACCGCGACCTGCAGGAGGACAAGGAGCCGGTGTTCGACTCCGTCCGCACCCTCGAGACGGTGCTGCCCGCGTTCGCCGGCATGGTCGCGACCATGCGCTTCCACACCGACCGCATGGCGGCGCTCGCTCCGCAGGGGTTCTCGCTCGCGACCGACGTCGCTGAATGGCTCGTGAAGCGGGGCGTCCCGTTCCGCGACGCTCACGAGATCTCGGGGCACCTGGTCCGCGTGTGCGAGGAGAACGGCCTCGAGCTGCACGAGGTCTCCGACGCTCAGCTCGCCGGCGTCTCCGGGCACCTTACGCCCGAGGTCCGCGAGGTGCTCAGCGTGGAGGGCTCCGTCGCGAGCCGCACCGGCGTCGGCGGCACGGCTCCCGTCCGGGTCGCCGAGCAGCGGGCCGAGCTGGTCCAGCGTGTGCAGGACGCCGCGCACGCCCTCGGGCTCTGAGGCTCAGCGGCGCAAGTCCCCTCGCGCTCACCAGATGGCGAGGCGCACCAGGGCCGCGACGACGCACGCCCACACGAGGCTCGAGAGCGTGCCGATGATGAAGCGCTCGCGCGCCTCGGCGGTCGCGAGCTCGGAGAACCGGCCGATGCCCTTGAGCGCCACGACCACGGCGATCGCCTCGGGGAACCCTGCGATGATCCCCAGCGTCACCGCGACCCGCTCGAGGTAGCCGATCGTGGTGCCGCCGCGCATCACCTCGCGCACGGCGCCCTCGCCGGCGACGGCTCCCGGCAGAGAGGGCGCGCGCAGGAGGATGCCGCCGTTGTCGCCCTCTTCGACGCGCCCGTGGCTGGCGATCTCGAGGACCCGCCGCGTGATCGGGTTGCCGCCGAGCACTCCGAGGGCGGTGCCGAGCATGGCGATGCCCAGCCCGAGGAGCAGCGGCACGTCGACGGGGGACACCGTCACCACGAGCAGGCACAGGACGACGAGCACGCCCGCGACCACCAGCGGGATGGTCGAGGGCTTCCGGAGGCTGATCACCACCAGCACGAGTGCGCCGCAGAGCGCGAGGAACAGGAAGATCGTGAGCGCGGCGACGAGGATCACGTCCGGGGAGACCATGGCGTCAGTCTGGCACGGGCCCCGGACTCAGCCGCGCGAGCACGCGGACGAGCGCAGGCGCCGCCGCCTCCTCGGTCCGAAGGCCCGCCGCCTTCACACGCAGGCTGACCGCGCCCTCCGAGATGCCGAGGCGCGCGGCGGCTTCGCGCTGCGTGATCCCCTCGGCGAGCAGGTCGTAGATCTCCCACCCCTCGGCAGTGCGCCGATCGCGCAGCTCGACCAGCAGGCGCACGAGCGCCTCGGCGTCCGTCCCGCCCTCCGGCGCGGTGATCGCGACGCGGGTGGCGGCCTTCTTCGCGCGCTCGACCGCATCGCGCGCGTTCACGAAGGCCTCGCCGCGTGCGGCCCGAACGCTGTCAGGCAGCGGTGATTCGACCTCTCCGACGCCGACCCCGACGCTCCATCGACCCGAGCGGGTCAGGTCGAGCACGATCTCGAGCAGCGCTCCGGCGTCGGCCACGGCGACCTGGACCTCGTCGCCCGCAGTCCGCTCCGGAGCCAGCGCGAGGCCCTGATGTCCCTTCGCGTGGACGGATGCCAGAGCCGTCGGCACGAGGTCTGCGCTGCTCCGGCTGTCGCGCTGGTCGCTGGTGATCACGAACATGGTCGTCCCTTATGCGTGAGAGCTTAAATCATGTGAAGTTTAGCCTGAGGGCATCAGTCAGACAAGCCTGCATGCTAAATGCAAAAGATATTAAGCCCAGAGGCTAGAGCGAGCACACGTGCTTCTGTCGGACGCGCGGACCGCCGAGGCGGCCGTGCGCGCGCGGGGCGAGGCATCCGTCGCTGATAGCCTGGCGGGCGTGTCTGAAACCGTCGTGAGCGCGACTGCGCCCGCGATCGACCCCACGTTCGAGAACGTGTGGGACGAGATCGTGTGGCGTGGGCTCGTGCATGTGTCCACCGATCAGGAGGCGCTGCGCGCCCTTCTCGCCGGGGACCCGATCACGTACTACTGCGGCTTCGACCCGACCGCGCCGAGTCTGCACCTCGGAAACCTCGTGCAGCTTCTGACGATGCGCCGCCTGCAGCTCGCGGGCCACAAGCCGCTCGGACTCGTCGGCGGCTCGACCGGACTCGTCGGCGATCCGCGCCCCTCCGCGGAGCGCACACTCAACCCGCGCGAGACGGTGGCCGAGTGGGTCGGCTACCTGCGCTCGCAGGTGGAGCGGTTCCTCAGCTTCGAGGGCGAGAACGCCGCGCGCATCGTCAACAATCTGGACTGGACCGCGCCCATGAGCGCGATCGACTTCCTGCGCGAGATCGGCAAGCACTACCGCGTGGGCACGATGCTCAAGAAGGACGCCGTCGCGGCGCGCTTGAACTCAGAGGCCGGCATCAGCTACACCGAGTTCAGCTACCAGATCCTGCAGGGGATGGACTTCCTCGAGCTCTACCGTCAGTACGGCTGCGTGCTGCAGACCGGCGGCAGCGACCAGTGGGGCAATCTCACGAGCGGCACGGACCTCATCCACCGCGTCGAGGGCGTGTCGGTGCACGCGATCGGCACGCCGCTGATCACCAACAGCGACGGAACGAAGTTCGGCAAGAGCGAGGGCAACGCGATCTGGCTCGACGCCGCGATGTGCAGCCCGTACCGCATGTACCAGTTCTGGCTGAACACGGATGACGCCGATGTGATCCAGCGGCTCAAGATCTTCACGTTCCTGACGCGCGCCGAGATCGAGGACTACGAGCGCCTGGTCGCCGACGAGCCGTTCCGTCGCGCCGCGCAGAAGCGCCTGGCTCTCGAGGTCACGGCTTTCGTGCACGGCACGGATGCTGCGGCCGCCGTCATCGCGGCGTCCGAGGCCTTGTTCGGCCAGGGCGACCTCGCCGCCCTCGACGCGAACACGCTGCGCCACGCGCTTGAAGAGCTGCCCCACGCCACCGTCGCCTCGGGGACGAGCGTCGTGCAGGCGCTGGTCGACACCGGCCTCGTCTCGAGCCTCTCGGAGGGCCGACGGGCGATCGCCCAGGGCGGTGTGTCTCTCGACGGCTCCAAGGTCGAGGACGAGTCGGCGACCGTGTCGGGCACTCTGCCCGGCGGAGTCTCGGTGCTGCGCCGCGGCAAGAAGACGCTCGCGGGCGTGTTCGTCGGCTGACGTCGAGTGACGAGCGGCGTGGCTCTGCGGATGGACGGCTGACGGGTGCCGTTCACCCCGAGCCATGCCGTCGTCGCGCTGCCGTTCGTGCGCACGCCACTGGTGCCGGCGGCGGTCGCGATCGGCGCGATGGCACCGGACCTGCCGCTGTTCGTCCGCGGACTGCCGCTGCATTACGGCGTCACGCATGCGCTCGGGTGGCTGCCGGCGACGATCGTGCTGGCATTCGGCCTCCTCCTCGTCTGGCGGCTGCTGCTGCGGCCGGCGGTGCGCGAACTCTCGCCGCAGTGGCTGGCGGCGCGGCTGCCGGGGGAGTGGGATGCCGGCGCCGGCCCAGCCCTCCGTGAGACGCTCGCGATCTCGGGGACCCCCGCTCGGGTGTCGTGGGCGGGGATGCTGCTGCTGGTCCTCTCTCTCACGATCGGCGTCGTGAGCCACATCGCATGGGATCTGTTCACCCACGAGGGTCGGTGGGGGACGACACTGATCCCCGCTCTGGAGTCCGAATGGGGACCGCTCCCGGGTTACAAGTGGTTGCAGCACGGCTCGAGCGCGATCGGGCTCGCGATCCTCGGGATATGGATGCTGATGTGGCTGGTACGCCGTGACCCCGAGGCACCCGCTGCGGGTGTGATGCCGTCGTGGGTCCGCCGGGTGTGGTGGGTGTCACTGCCGGTGATGCTGCTGGCCACCTGGGTGTGGGGACTCGTCGTCTTCGGCCCGCTCGACGAGGAGTTCACCGTCGCCCATCTGGGCTACCGCGTGCTTCCGCCGGCGTGCGCGGTGTGGGGCGCGATCACCCTCGCGCTGTGCGCTGTTGTCCAGGTACTCCGGCGACGCACCGCGGCAGCGACGACTCCCGCGTGATTCCGCGGCTGAGGGCGTGCGACACGCCCGGGGCGCGGCCCCGATTCGACGAGGCATCGGGGCGCACGTAGAGTATTACTCGTTCGCCCCACAGGGAAGCGGAGAGGCCGAGAGCCTTCCCCCCTCACGCGGAGAACAAACTCCCTTCCTCCCACGCTCTTTCGGGCGTCCCGCTTGCGGGTAGAGGATGGGGTCCTGCCTCGGAGACCGCGGTCGCCGTCGAGCCAGATGATCTGGAGATCACGGCGTGTCGGTTTGACAGACGGGTCGGGCAGGATAAGATAGTGAAGTTGCCCTGCGGTGATGGCTGTGAAGCTGGAGCGTGGGTGCGTCCGATCTTTGAGAACTCAACAGCGTGCACTTGTCAAATGCCAATTTTTTTCTCTGTCGACCATTTTTTGGTTGGTGGGGGTCTTTTTTGGATCAATTCATGGATGTCAGTTTGATATTCGTTTTTGGTCATGGTTGAACTCGCTGCTTTCGGTCTTATTCCGATTGTTTGCAGCATCATTTTTTTATGGAGAGTTTGATCCTGGCTCAGGATGAACGCTGGCGGCGTGCTTAACACATGCAAGTCGAACGGTGAAGCCAAGCTTGCTTGGTGGATCAGTGGCGAACGGGTGAGTAACACGTGAGCAACCTGCCCTGGACTCTGGGATAAGCGCTGGAAACGGCGTCTAATACTGGATATGAGCTTTCACCGCATGGTGGGGGTTGGAAAGATTTTTCGGTCTGGGATGGGCTCGCGGCCTATCAGCTTGTTGGTGAGGTAATGGCTCACCAAGGCGTCGACGGGTAGCCGGCCTGAGAGGGTGACCGGCCACACTGGGACTGAGACACGGCCCAGACTCCTACGGGAGGCAGCAGTGGGGAATATTGCACAATGGGCGGAAGCCTGATGCAGCAACGCCGCGTGAGGGATGACGGCCTTCGGGTTGTAAACCTCTTTTAGCAAGGAAGAAGCGAGAGTGACGGTACTTGCAGAAAAAGCGCCGGCTAACTACGTGCCAGCAGCCGCGGTAATACGTAGGGCGCAAGCGTTATCCGGAATTATTGGGCGTAAAGAGCTCGTAGGCGGTTTGTCGCGTCTGCTGTGAAATCCCGAGGCTCAACCTCGGGCCTGCAGTGGGTACGGGCAGACTAGAGTGCGGTAGGGGAGATTGGAATTCCTGGTGTAGCGGTGGAATGCGCAGATATCAGGAGGAACACCGATGGCGAAGGCAGATCTCTGGGCCGTAACTGACGCTGAGGAGCGAAAGGGTGGGGAGCAAACAGGCTTAGATACCCTGGTAGTCCACCCCGTAAACGTTGGGAACTAGTTGTGGGGTCCTTTCCACGGATTCCGTGACGCAGCTAACGCATTAAGTTCCCCGCCTGGGGAGTACGGCCGCAAGGCTAAAACTCAAAGGAATTGACGGGGACCCGCACAAGCGGCGGAGCATGCGGATTAATTCGATGCAACGCGAAGAACCTTACCAAGGCTTGACATACACGAGAACACTCTAGAAATAGGGGACTCTTTGGACACTCGTGAACAGGTGGTGCATGGTTGTCGTCAGCTCGTGTCGTGAGATGTTGGGTTAAGTCCCGCAACGAGCGCAACCCTCGTTCTATGTTGCCAGCACGTAATGGTGGGAACTCATGGGATACTGCCGGGGTCAACTCGGAGGAAGGTGGGGATGACGTCAAATCATCATGCCCCTTATGTCTTGGGCTTCACGCATGCTACAATGGCCGGTACAAAGGGCTGCAATACCGTGAGGTGGAGCGAATCCCAAAAAGCCGGTCCCAGTTCGGATTGAGGTCTGCAACTCGACCTCATGAAGTCGGAGTCGCTAGTAATCGCAGATCAGCAACGCTGCGGTGAATACGTTCCCGGGTCTTGTACACACCGCCCGTCAAGTCATGAAAGTCGGTAACACCTGAAGCCGGTGGCCCAACCCTTGTGGAGGGAGCCGTCGAAGGTGGGATCGGTAATTAGGACTAAGTCGTAACAAGGTAGCCGTACCGGAAGGTGCGGCTGGATCACCTCCTTTCTAAGGAGCACCTCAACCCTTCGGGGTTGCAGGAACCTCAGCAGAGCGAACGTCTCTGCGGGGGCTCGTGGGTGGAACATTTGACATGGCATCAGCGCAGCTGATTCCTACTAGTACGCCGCATCCTTTCGGGGGTGTGGTTGGAGGGTGGGGGTTGGGGAGCGGGGTGCCTGCACGCTGTTGGGTCCTGAGGGACCGGACGCCGCTTGATCCTCTTTGGGGGGTGGGTGGTGTGCAACTCTCTAGGGCTTCTGCTGCCGGCCGGTTGGTCGTGTGGTGGGGGTGCCGCCCGTACTTTGAGAACTACACAGTGGACGCGAGCATCTTTGCAAGATGACCCTTCGGGGTTGTTTTGTGTTGATGATCTTAAAGATCATTAGTCAATTTCTGTCGCGCTCCTTTTTGGAGTGTGGCTGAGTTTTGATTCTCATGTTTTCAAGTCTTTAAGAGCAAACGGTGGATGCCTTGGCATCTGGAGCCGAAGAAGGACGTAGCAATCTGCGATAAGCCTCGGGGAACTGATAAGCAAGTTTTGATCCGAGGGTGTCCGAATGGGGAAACCCCGCTGGGCGGCGTGCCGACCTAGTGACTCCCGCCTGAATATATAGGGCGGGTAGAGGGAACGTGGGGAAGTGAAACATCTCAGTACCCACAGGAAGAGAAAACAACCGTGATTCCGTGAGTAGTGGCGAGCGAAATCGGATCAGGCTAAACCTCATGTGTGTGAGAGCCGGCAGGCGTTGCATGTGGGGGGTTGCGGGACGTTCCTGATCATTCTGCCGAGTGGTCGACGTGACAGAAGCGTATAGACGAACCGTCTTGAAAGGCGGGCCAGAGTGGGTGCCAGCCCCGTAGTCGAAATGCGTGTTCTGACGTGGAGCGTATCCCAAGTAGCACGGGGCCCGAGAAATCCCGTGTGAATCTGTCAGGACCACCTGATAAGCCTAAATACTCCCAGATGACCGATAGCGGACAAGTACCGTGAGGGAAAGGTGAAAAGTACCCCGGGAGGGGAGTGAAATAGTACCTGAAACCGTTTGCTTACAAACCGTTGGAGCACCCCTGGTAGGTGTGACAGCGTGCCTTTTGAAGAATGAGCCTGCGAGTTAGCGATATGTGGCGAGGTTAACCCGGGTGGGGTAGCCGTAGCGAAAGCGAGTCTGAATAGGGCGATTCAGTCGCATGTCCTAGACCCGAAGCGAAGTGATCTATCCATGGCCAGGCTGAAGCGACGGTAAGACGTCGTGGAGGGCCGAACCCACTTAGGTTGAAAACTGAGGGGATGAGCTGTGGATAGGGGTGAAAGGCCAATCAAACTTCGTGATAGCTGGTTCTCTCCGAAATGCATTTAGGTGCAGCGTTGCGTGTTTCTTGCCGGAGGTAGAGCTACTGGATGGCCGATGGGCCCTACAAGGTTACTGACGTCAGCCAAACTCCGAATGCCGGTAAGTGAGAGCGCAGCAGTGAGACTGTGGGGGATAAGCTTCATAGTCGAGAGGGAAACAACCCAGACCACCATCTAAGGTCCCTAAGCGCGTGCTAAGTGGGAAAGGATGTGGAGTTGCTTAGACAACCAGGAGGTTGGCTTAGAAGCAGCCACCCTTGAAAGAGTGCGTAATAGCTCACTGGTCAAGTGATTCCGCGCCGACAATGTAACGGGGCTCAAGCACGCCACCGAAGTTGTGGCATTGACATTATTGGTAGGCCTTCGTGGTCCAGCCGTGTTGATGGGTAGGAGAGCGTCGTGTGGCGAGTGAAGCGGCGGGGTGACCCAGCCGTGGACGCTACACGAGTGAGAATGCAGGCATGAGTAGCGAAAGACGTGTGAGAAACACGTCCTCCGAAAGACCAAGGGTTCCAGGGTCAAGCTAATCTTCCCTGGGTAAGTCGGGACCTAAGGCGAGGCCGACAGGCGTAGTCGATGGACAACGGGTTGATATTCCCGTACCGGCGAAGAACCGCCCAAACTAATCCAGTAGTGCTAAGTATCTGAATCCCCATGACCGGATCCTTCGGGTGATGGCGTGGGGCCTAGCGTACGACCCCATTCTGGTGCGGTTAGCGTATTAACAGGTGTGACGCAGGAAGGTAGCCCATCCCGGGCGATGGTTGTCCCGGGGCAAGTGCGTAGGCCGAGTCATAGGCAAATCCGTGACTCATACAGGCTGAGACACGATGCGGATGAAAAGTGGGTGATCCTATGCTGCCGAGAAAAGCATCGACGCGAGGTTCTAGCCGCCCGTACCCCAAACCGACTCAGGTGGTCAGGTAGAGAATACCAAGGAGATCGAGAGAATCGTGGTTAAGGAACTCGGCAAAATGCCCCCGTAACTTCGGGAGAAGGGGGGCCATCCACTTATACCAGCTTGCCTGGAAAAGGGTGTGGTGGCCGCAGAGACTAGTGGGTAGCGACTGTTTACTAAAAACACAGGTCCGTGCCAAGTCGCAAGACGATGTATACGGACTGACGCCTGCCCGGTGCTGGAAGGTTAAGAGGACCGGTTAGCCGCAAGGCGAAGCTGAGAATTTAAGCCCCAGTAAACGGCGGTGGTAACTATAACCATCCTAAGGTAGCGAAATTCCTTGTCGGGTAAGTTCCGACCTGCACGAA
>NZ_JBDGJU010000014.1:0-97954 GCF_057656735.1 Microbacterium sp. Soil_C_42 | reverse complement strand
GCCCGCGACGCCGCTCGCATCGCTCCCGGCAGCCGCTGCGTCGCCCGCGCCCGCCGGCCCCGCCCGCACCGCCGCCGAGTCGTTCACGGTGCCCGACGCCGCCACCACCGGCGAGGAGGGCATCACCCGGCCGCCCGTCACCCGCGTGCCGGCAGCTTCCTCGGCGGGCGACGAGCGCGAGCCCTGGGCTCCCGCGCGCTCGCCGATGAGCGAGGCCGACGCCTTCCCCGAGAACTCCGGACCTGTGTCGGCGATCTACGGCGCGCCCGACGCCGGCTCACCGCGTTCGGCGCGGTCATCGGTGTCGGCGTTCCACAGCAAGCCCGAGATCCCGGACGAGGAGGACATCCTCGAGCAGACGATCATCGCCCGCCGCAAGCGCACCGACTGGGCGCTCGTGCCGCCGACCGGCGAGCCCGTCGCGCTCTCGTCCGAGATCGTCATCCTGGGCCGCCGGCCCGCCGCCGATCCCGACCACCCGAACGCGCAGCTCGTCTCGATCCAGGACGGCACGGTGTCGAAGACGCACGCGCGCCTGCGGCTGCGCGACGACAAGTGGTACGTGACGGACCTCGACTCCACCAACGGGGTGCTGTTCGCCACCGTGATGGGCACCGAGGTCGAGGCCCCTCCGGGTGAGGAGGTCGAGGCCGGCGACCGGTTCCTGCTGGGCGACGCCGAGGTCCGGCTGCGCCGGAGCGACGGGTGATCGATCCCGACGACGAGCGCACCGCCTTCTCCCGACGCAGGACCGCGGCGCCCGCGCCCGACGACCACGACGCGTTCGACGAACGCACGCTGCCGTCGCGGCGCTCCTCGACCCAGATCGACGCCGTCGACGACACCGCGATCTCGGCGAGGTCGGCGGTCGACTCCGACTCCGACTCCGACTCCGACTCCGAGGTTCCCACGCAGGCTGCGACCGAGTCGGCGCCTGCCGGCCCCCGCCGGACCGCCCATCCACCGGCACCCGAGGCCGGCGGTCCCTCCACCGGCGCATGGCGCGCCGCTTCCCCGTCGCCTGTGGCCCCGGAGCCCGCCGGGCAGGCATCGGCGGTGCCCGGCCGGGTCGCGGCTCCGCCCGCATCGGCGGCGGACGCCTACCGCGCCCGTGCCGTGCCTCCCGTCACCGCGGTGCGTGCGGAGCCGGCACGCCGCACGCCGCAGGATCACGTCGACACGGCTGCCGCCGAGGCGACCCGCAGGCGTCGCCGACGCCGGCGGATGATCGCGGTCGTGGCCGCGGCATCCGTCCTCGTCATCGTCGTCGCGCTGGCGCTCGTCGTCCTCCTGACGAGCGGCTGACCCGGACGGCCGCAGGCGATCTCGACCGTGCTGCGGCGTGTCGTCGTCCGGTTGGGGCGGCAACGTGCTTGCGCGTTTGCCCGACCCCCGAAACCCACGTATCATGGATCGGGTGTGCGCTCACGCGCGCCGTCGACCGTGCCTCGGTGCGGGAACCGGTGCGAGCGCCGCATCTCAGGGAACGGCCTGCGAACAGGCCACCCCCACGGCATACCCACCAACGAAAGCGTGTCAGTCATTCTGGCGCGTCGGTGGGTCCGCGTGAGCCCGCAGCGTCACGAATCGCAAGATCCGGAGGCCGCGGGGGAGACCACGACGCTGTCACCGTGCAGCACAACAAGGAGAGAACGTGCCAACCATTCAGCAGTTGGTTCGCAAGGGTCGCTCGCCCAAGGTCTCGAAGACCAAGGCGCCGGCGCTCAAGGCGAACCCGCAGCAGGCGGGTGTCTGCACCCGTGTGTACACCACCACCCCGAAGAAGCCGAACTCGGCGATGCGCAAGGTCGCCCGTGTCAAGCTCCGCAACGGCACCGAGGTCACGGCGTACATCCCCGGCGAGGGCCACAACCTGCAGGAGCACTCGCTCGTGCTCGTCCGCGGCGGCCGTGTGAAGGACCTCCCCGGTGTCCGCTACAAGATCGTCCGGGGTGCGCTCGACACCCAGGCAGTCAAGAACCGTAAGCAGGCTCGCAGCCGCTACGGCGCGAAGAAGGGCTGAGAAAGATGCCTCGTAAGGGACCCGCCCCGAAGCGCCCCGTCGTCAACGACCCGGTCTACGGCGCTCCGATCGTCAGCCAGCTCGTCAACAAGATCCTCGTCGACGGCAAGAAGTCGCTCGCCGAGTCGATCGTGTACACCGCTCTCAAGGGTGTCGAGGCGAAGAACGGCCAGGACGCCGTCGCCACGCTCAAGAAGGCGCTCGACAACGTGCGCCCCACCCTCGAGGTCAAGAGCCGCCGCGTCGGTGGCTCGACCTACCAGGTGCCGGTCGAGGTCAAGCCTCACCGCGCCAACACGCTCGCCCTCCGCTGGCTCGTGAGCTACGCCAAGGGTCGTCGTGAGAAGACGATGACCGAGCGCCTCCAGAACGAGATCCTGGACGCCTCGAACGGCCTCGGTGCCGCGGTCAAGCGCCGCGAAGACACCCACAAGATGGCCGAGTCGAACCGCGCCTTCGCGCACTACCGCTGGTAAGCCGCTTCGACAGGCTCGGCGACCGGTTCGCCGGTCCCTGAGCCTGTCGAAGGGCCGCCCGCCCAGAACCACCTTCAACAGCTAAGGACACCCCGTGGCACAAGAAGTGCTCACCGACCTCAACAAGGTCCGCAACATCGGCATCATGGCGCACATCGATGCCGGCAAGACGACGACGACCGAGCGCATCCTGTTCTACACGGGCGTCAACCACAAGATCGGCGAGACGCACGACGGCGCTGCGACCACCGACTGGATGGAGCAGGAGCAGGAGCGCGGCATCACGATCACGTCGGCCGCCGTCACGTGCTTCTGGAACAAGAACCAGATCAACATCATCGACACGCCCGGCCACGTCGACTTCACGGTCGAGGTCGAGCGGTCCCTGCGCGTCCTCGATGGCGCGGTCGCCGTCTTCGACGGCAAGGAGGGCGTCGAGCCCCAGTCCGAGACCGTCTGGCGCCAGGCGGACAAGTACGACGTGCCCCGCATCTGCTTCGTCAACAAGATGGACAAGCTGGGCGCCGACTTCTACTTCACGGTCGACACCATCGTCAACCGCCTGAAGGCCAAGCCGCTCGTGCTCCAGCTGCCCATCGGCTCGGAGAGCGACTTCGTGGGTGTCATCGACCTCGTCGAGATGCGTGCACTGGTGTGGCCCGGCGACGCCAAGGGCGACGTGACCATGGGCGCCAAGTACGAGATCCAGGAGATCCCGGCCGACCTCGCCGACAAGGCCGCGGAGTACCGCGAGATCCTTCTCGAGACGGTCGCCGAGTCCGACGAGGAGCTTCTCGAGAAGCACTTCGGCGGCGAGGAGCTCACGGTCGCCGAGATCAAGGCCGCGATCCGCAAGCTCACCATCGCCTCGGAGCTCTACCCCGTGCTCTGCGGCTCGGCGTTCAAGAACCGCGGCGTGCAGCCGATGCTCGACGCCGTCGTGGACTACCTCCCGTCCCCCCTCGACGTCCCCGCCATCGAGGCGAAGGACCCGAAGGACGAAGAGGTCATCATCGAGCGTCACGCCGACCGCGACGAGCCGTTCGCGGCGCTCGCGTTCAAGATCGTCACGCACCCCTTCTTCGGTCGCCTCACCTACATCCGCGTCTACTCGGGTCACCTCGACTCGGGCGCCCAGGTCGTCAACGCGACCAAGGGCAAGAAGGAGCGCATCGGGAAGATCTTCCAGATGCACGCCAACAAGGAGATGCCGGTCGACTCGGTCACCGCCGGTCACATCTACGCGGTCATCGGCCTCAAGGACACCACCACCGGTGACACCCTGGCCGACAGCGCCAACCAGGTCGTCCTCGAGTCGATGACGTTCCCGGAGCCGGTCATCGAGGTCGCCATCGAGCCGAAGACCAAGGCCGACCAGGAGAAGCTGGGTCTCGCGATCCAGAAGCTCGCCGAGGAGGACCCGACGTTCCGCGTCGAGCAGAACGCCGAGACCGGCCAGACGGTCATCAAGGGCATGGGCGAGCTGCACCTCGACATCCTCGTGGACCGCATGAAGCGCGAGTTCAAGGTCGAGGCCAACGTCGGAAAGCCGCAGGTGGCGTACCGCGAGACGATCAAGAAGACCGTCGAGCGTCACGACTACACGCACAAGAAGCAGACCGGTGGTTCGGGTCAGTTCGCGAAGATCCAGTTCGCGCTCGAGCCCCTCGAGGTCACGGCCGACAAGACGTACGAGTTCGAGAACAAGGTCACCGGTGGCCGCATCCCGCGCGAGTACATCGAGCCGACCAACCAGGGCTTCCAGGACGCCATGAACGTCGGCGTGCTCGCCGGCTACCCCATGGTGGGCGTGAAGGCCATCCTCATGGACGGTGCGTCGCACGACGTCGACTCCTCCGAGATGGCGTTCAAGATCGCGGGTTCCATGGGCTTCAAGGAGGCCGTCCGCAAGGCGAACCCCGTCATCCTCGAGCCGCTCATGGCGGTCGAGGTGCGTACTCCCGAGGAGTACATGGGCGACGTCATCGGCGACCTGAACTCGCGTCGTGGCCAGATCCAGTCGATGGAGGACGCCCAGGGTGTCAAGGTCGTCCGCGCGCTGGTCCCGCTGTCCGAGATGTTCGGATACATCGGCGACCTGCGCTCGAAGACCTCGGGCCGCGCCGTGTACTCGATGGAGTTCGACAGCTACGCCGAGGTTCCTCGCAACGTGGCCGACGAGATCGTTCAGAAGGTCAAGGGCGAGTAACCCTTTTCCGTCGGGATGCCTCGGTGACGCGGCATCCCGACGGCACAACTTCACACAGAATCAACAGAACCGTCTCTACTAAGGTGGAGATATCCCCGTAGACGACCGGCGCACACCAGCGCCCGGAACCTCTACACGAACGTCCTGAGGAGGACCCAGTGGCTAAGGCCAAGTTCGAGCGCACCAAGCCGCACGTGAACATCGGAACGATCGGTCACGTCGACCACGGCAAGACCACGCTCACCGCCGCAATCTCGAAGGTGCTCGCCGACACGTACCCGTCGGCCACCAACGTGCAGCGCGACTTCGCGTCGATCGACTCGGCTCCCGAGGAGCGTCAGCGCGGTATCACGATCAACATCTCGCACGTCGAGTACGAGACCCCGAAGCGTCACTACGCTCACGTCGACGCCCCGGGTCACGCCGACTACATCAAGAACATGATCACCGGTGCCGCTCAGATGGACGGCGCGATCCTCGTGGTCGCCGCCACCGACGGCCCGATGGCTCAGACGCGTGAGCACGTGCTGCTCGCCAAGCAGGTCGGCGTGCCCTACCTGCTCGTCGCGCTGAACAAGTCGGACATGGTCGACGACGAGGAGATCCTGGAGCTCGTCGAGCTCGAGGTTCGCGAGCTCCTCTCGTCGCAGGACTTCGACGGTGACAACGCTCCGGTCGTCCGCGTCTCGGGCCTCAAGGCTCTCGAGGGCGACGCCGAGTGGACCGCGAAGATCCTCGAGCTCATGGAGGCGGTCGACGAGTCGATCCCCGACCCGGTGCGTGACAAGGACAAGCCGTTCCTCATGCCCATCGAGGACGTCTTCACCATCACCGGCCGTGGCACGGTCGTCACGGGCCGCGCCGAGCGTGGCACGCTGGCCATCAACTCCGAGGTCGAGATCGTGGGTCTGCGCCCGACGCAGAAGACGATCGTCACCGGTATCGAGATGTTCCACAAGCAGCTCGACGAGGCCTGGGCCGGCGAGAACTGTGGTCTGCTCCTTCGCGGCACCAAGCGTGACGACGTCGAGCGCGGCCAGGTCGTCGTGAAGCCCGGTTCGGTCACCCCGCACACCAACTTCGAGGGCACGGCGTACATCCTGTCCAAGGAGGAGGGCGGCCGTCACAACCCGTTCTTCACGAACTACCGTCCGCAGTTCTACTTCCGCACCACCGACGTCACCGGCGTCATCACGCTGCCCGAGGGCACCGAGATGGTCATGCCCGGCGACACCACCGACATGACGGTCGAGCTGATCCAGCCGATCGCCATGGAGGAGGGCCTCGGCTACGCCATCCGTGAGGGTGGCCGCACCGTCGGCGCCGGCACGGTCACGAAGATCCTCAAGTAAGGTTCTTCGGCGCAACTGCTGCGAGAAGCCCCCGGGAGTGATCCCGGGGGCTTCTCCGCGTCTGCGGGGCGTCCGAGATGCGCACGAGACCGACCGTGCGCAGGGGTTCCGCCGCAGCATCCGTCCCGACAGGATGGGTCTGGGCGCCTCGCCGGGGGTGCGCGAAGGAGTGAGCATGGGCGGTTTCGACGACCTCGTGAACCAGGGCAAGGGCCTGTACGAGCAGAACAAGGACAAGATCGGCGAGTTCCTCAAGTCCGAACAGGCCGAGGACATCAGCGACAAGGTGCTCGACGGTGCCTCAGGTCTCGCCAAGAAGGTCGTGCCGGAGGAGCACCACGACACGGTCGACGACGTCCGCGGGAACGTCGACGGAGCAGTCGGCAACCAGTAGCGGAATCATCGAGAAGCGGCCCGGGGAGACCCGGGCCGCTTCGTGTCTCCTGAGGTGATCGGTGATCGGCGCGTGAACATTGAGACTTGACGTCCCGCCCGAAGCGCCGATAGCTTGACCGTGGGCTACGTGCGTCCGGTGCGACTGGGGAGTTAACACCGGATGGGAACGCACACTTGGGGAGTCCGACCGGGAAATTCGGGGTCCCCTTGAGCTGACATCAGCGAGAAGGGGAAACCTTGATGTCTGGGCACTGGGGAATTGACGGTTCGGCACGCTCGGGAGTGCGGCGGAGGCTGCGGGAGGCGCGTGAGCGCGACCGCAAGCTGACGATGCGGCACCGGTGGTACGCCGGCGGCATCGCGACACTGCTGTCGGGCGCGCTGATCTTCACGGGGGTCACTCCGGCGATCGCGGAGGTCGTTCCGACGCCCTCGCCGTCGACCGAGGCGACGACTCCTCCGGAGGAATCGACTCCTCCTGCCGAGGAGACGCCGGCTGAGCCGGCACCGTCCGACCCGGCGCCCGCCCCGGCCGAACCCGCGCCCGCTCCGGCCGAACCTGCGCCCGCGGAGCCTGCTCCGGCGCCGTCGGAGGAGGCGACCGAGCCGCCGGCGGATGAGACGCAGAGCGACGAGTCGAAGACCGACCAGTCGCAGTCGCGCGTGGCGCCGTCGACCGAGGACGCCGGCGTCGGCGTTCTCTCGGTGCCTGAGCCGGGTGCCGGCCAGGCCGTGATCACGGTGAAGGTCGGATCCGACCGCACCGGGATCACCGGCGTGACGAACCTCATGGGTGTCGTGCTGCTGCTCAACACGGGGGTGAACTCGCCGAGCGGGACCCGTCCCGACGGCGTCGCCGGCACGGCTGACGGATGGGCCAAGTGCACCTCCGACGCCGACGGCGACTGTTCGTTCGTCGTGCCCAACACGGGCAACAACGGCGCGAACCGCGACGCCCGCTACTGGGTCGTCCAGTCGAGCGTCCCGTCCGGCTACTACATGAACCCCGTGCTTCGCGTCGGCGGGGCGAGTGGCGCCGGTTCGCAGTTGACCTACCAGTTCCGCACCGGCTCGCTGCTGCGCGCGGGCAACACCTACTCGTCGCAGAACGCGAACGACTTCATGCTGGCTTCCGGCGACGCGGACAACGCATCGGGCGGCATCTGGCAGCAGTCGCGCAACAACCCCACGCTCGCCCCGGCGTGTGGTCTGGACGTCGCGCTGATCCTCGACATCTCGGGCTCGGTCGGCGACGCGCTCCCGAACCTCAAGCAGGCTGCCAACACCTTCGTCGACGCGCTGCAGGGAACGCCCTCGCGCATGTCACTGTTCTCGTTCTCATGGCAGACGCCGGGCGCCGGCGCGTCGCAGAACTACCCCGACCTCGTGTCGGTCTCGACCGCCGGCCAGGGGACGACCTTCAAGAACCGGTACTCGGGCTGGACGTCGTCCGGCGGCACCAACTGGGACCGCGGTCTCGGCATCGCGGCCTCGTCGAACACCGGCGCGAACAAGTTCGATGTCGCGGTGATCATCACCGACGGCAACCCGACCACCTACAACCAGCCCTACCAGGGCAGCGGCAGCGACAACCGTTTCCGTGAGACGGAGAACGGCGTCTTCTCTGCCAACGCGCTCAAGGCCGCAGGCACCCGCGTCCTTGCGTTCGGCGTCGGCGCCGGTGCGACGGGCGCGAACAACGCGCTGAACATCCGCGCCATCTCCGGCCCGACCGCGTACACCGGCAGCAACGGCGCCGTCGCGGACTACTACCAGACGGCCGATTACAGCGCCGTCGGCGCGGCGCTGCGCAACCTCGCGCTCGGCAACTGCCAGGGCAACCTCACGGTCACCAAGCAGATCGTTCCGAACACCGCTCCGGCGGGCTCGATCGCGGGCGCCACTCCCGCGGGCGCCGGCTGGCAGTTCGCCGGTGTCTCGAACACCGCGGGTGTGACCACGCCCACGGCGAACCGCACCACAACCGCCGACGGCACCGGCACCGTGACCTACCCGCTGAACTTCGGGGGTGGCATCAACTCGGGCAACGTCACGGTGACGGAGACACAGCAGCAGGGCTTCACTCTCACGCAGGTGAACTCGAAGAACGCCGTCTGCACGAACCTCAACACGGGTGCAGGCGTCACTGTCACGAACCAGGGACCGCTGGGCTTCTCCGTCGACGTGCCGAACACGCAGGCTGTCAACTGCATCGTCTACAACCGGGCGCCGAGTCCGGAGGTCGACGTCACGGTCACCAAGAAGTGGGTCGTCAACGGCACCGCTTACGCCAACGGCGCGCAGCCGGGCGGACTCACCTCGCAGTTGAGCCTCACCGGACCTGGGGCCGCAGGCGCCACCCCCCAGGGGTGGGGGGTCACCCGCGGAGGCTATACGCAGGGCGACTCGACGACCCTCACCGAGACGGTCGGGCTGATCGATCCGCAGCTGTGCACCAATGACGCCCGCGTGACCGAGGTCAACGGCGCGTCGATGAACACCGCGTTGGGCTCGGGCTATCAGGTCGCGCTGAGCCAGGAGCACAACACCGCGACGATCACCAACAACGTGACCTGCCGCAGCACGCTGACCCTCGTCAAGCAGGTGCAGGGCGGCAACGCTCAGGCGTCGTCGTGGACCCTCAACGCGCAGAGCACCGACGTTCCCGCGCCGATCGCCTTCGCGCCCGGCACCACCGGCGTCAAGCACGACGTCACGCCGGACGCCCGCTACCAGCTGTTCGAGACGAACGGCAGCCCGCTGTACGCGCAGACCGACAACCGCACGAACCTGCAGTCGAACCCGCTCTCGAGCGGTTCGGCCACCTGTATCCAGGTCGACGGCAACGGCAACCCGGTGCAGGGAAGCGGCTACTCGGACGGCATCAACGGCGGTGTCAACGTGCCGCTCGGCTACAACGTGCGATGCACGCTGGTGAACCAGACCGCTTCGCTGACGCTGCTCAAGCACGTCGTCAACGACAACGGCGGCTCGGCGGAGGCCGACGACTGGAAGCTGACCGGAACGCCGGCGATCCTCGCCGGGCTGTCAGCGACCACGGTGGACGGTTCTGAGACGCCGGTCGCCGAAAGCACCTTCCAGGTTCGCCCGCGTCACACCTACACGCTGACCGAGTCGAGCGTGGCGGGTTACCAGTTCCAGAAGCTGCAGCAGCTGGTGAACGGGTCGTGGGTCGATGTCGTGGCCAGCGCCGACCCGAACGGGTACCCGCGCCAGAACGGCCAGGGCAACTGGATGGTCCAGGTCGCCGGCCTCGACACGCCGGTGTACCGCTTCGTCAACGACGACGTGGCGCCGAAGCTGACCCTCGTCAAGGAGGTCGTCAACAACAACGGCGGCACCGCGGCCAACACCGCATGGACACTCGAGGCGAACACCCCCGGTGGTCCGAGCCTCAGCGGCGTGACGGGCACTCCGGCGGTCTCGAACCAGAACGTCAAGGCCGGCGTCGTCTACACGCTCTCGGAGTCGGTGATCGCCGGCTACGACTGGACGACGCTCTCCTGCACGGGCTACGCGAACACCACCAAGGACAGCCCGACGCTGACCCTCAAGCCGGGCGACAACGTCACGTGTACCTTCACCAACGACGACAAGCCGGGCAAGCTCACGCTCGTCAAGGTCGTCGATGACAGCAACGGCGGCTCCGCGGTCCCGAGCGACTGGAACCAGAAGCTCACGGCCAAGCGCGGCCAGGACGCGACCCTGACGTTCAACCACAACGAGACGAAGGATGTCCCGGCGGGCGTCTACACGCTCAACGAGATCAACCAGATCACCGGCTACGAGTGGACGAACCTCGTCTGCTCGACCGGCGGCACCTCGCTGCAGGACAAGACGGTGACGGTCGCCAACGGCGCGAACGTGACCTGTACCTTCACCAACCGCGCGATCAAGCCGACGCTGAACCTCGTCAAGATCGTCGACAACAAGAACGGCGCCGGCTCTGCCACGCCCGACCAGTGGACGCTCACGGCGGCCGCCCAGGGGCAGACGTCGGTGACGGGGCAGGGAACGGCATCCGGAGCGGTCATGCCCGGAGCGGAATATACCCTCTCCGAGAGCCAGAACGTCTCCGGCTACACCGCCGGCGACTGGAGCTGCTACATCACGGGCAGCGACCCGCGGGTGGCGTTCCCGGTCGACGACGACGTCGTGGTTCCGGTGGTCGGCAAGAACGTGACGTGTGAGATCACGAACACCGCGATCCCGGCCGAAGGCGGCATCGTCAAGAAGGTGCGCGCCGGCTCGCCGCAGCAGATCGCTGCCGGCCCAGACGCGGGCAAGTGGCAGATCGTGTACGACATCACGGTGACCAACCAGTCGCGCACGTCGACGCTCTTCTATTCGCTCACCGACGCGCTGCAGCTCGGCGCCGGCATCACGGCCTCGGCCGCGAGCTGGACCGGTCCGAACGGCACGAGCGGTGCCTTCACTCTGCCGGCCGGCACCGCGACGCTGGCGCCCAGCGGGTCGCTCGCACCGCAGACGAACGTGAACCAGCCGCTGGCGACCCACGTCTACACGGTGACGGTGATCGCCGATGTCGCGCCGAGCGCGGCAGGCGCGACCTCCTCGGTCTGCACTTCGACCGAGCCGAAGCGCGCGTTCCTCAACACCGCGACGCTGACGGTCGACGGCAAGCCGACGACGGTGCAGGACTGCGCCCAGCCGGTGTTCCCGACGATCGTCAAGGTGGGGACGAACCCCGCATCGCAGAACCCGGATGCCTCGTGGAACATCCAGTACACGGTCACGGTCGGCAACCCCAGCGCCACCACGGCGCTGCAGGCCACGCTGAGCGACGCGTTCCCCGCGGCTCCGGCCGGCTGGACGCTCGACCCGAACAGCTGGACGGTCACCGCGGTCGGCAGTGCGCCGGCTCCCGCGGCATCGCCCTACGCACCCGGATCGGCGACGATCTGGACGGGCACGCTGCCCGCGAACACGAGCTACGCGTACACCGTGACGGGCAAGCTCGTGCCCTCGACGTCGGCGACCTCGATCGGCGACTGCGCGGCTGAAGCGGGCCTCAAGAACAAGGCGACCGTCACCTCAGGCCAGGTGGTGAAGGATGCCACGGGCTGTGTGTCGATCGTGCTCCCGCCGGTGACGGTCGTGAAGTCGAACGCAGGCGTCGTGACGCAGATCTCGCTCACCCAGTGGGAGATCCTGTACGACGTCACCGTGCAGAACTCGAGCCAGACGACGGCGACGGTCTACACCCTGACCGACACCCCGCAGCCGGGCGCGGGCTGGACTGCCGACCCCTCCAGCGGATGGGTTCCGACGGCTGACCAGCCGCCCGTGCCGGCACCGAACACGCCGATCGCGGCAGGCGCATCGCACACGTTCAAGTACCGCATGGTCGTGAACCGCGACGCGGAGGTGCAGAACCCTTCGCTGACCTGTGACCTCACAAACGGTGGCGGCTTCTTCAACCGGGCGTCGGTGACGTTCCCGGGTGGAACGGCGACCGACACCGGCTGCGCGACTCCGGGAACCCCGACTGTCGTGAAGACCGGCAAGCCGGCGACCGCGAACGAGGACGGCACCTGGACGATTTCGTACGAGGTCGCGGTGTCGAACGCCAGCGGGAAGACGCTGTACTACTCGCTGACCGACACGCCGCCGGCCGCGCCGGCGGGCACCGCGCTCTCGAACTGGAAGGTGACGGGGCCGAACGCCTCGGCCGCATGGCCGACTCCTAACGTCATCGCGGCGCAGTCGATCGCGAATGGTGCGACGCACACGTTCACGATCACGGCGACGGTCACCATCACGGGAACGCTCAGCCCGGTGGCGAATGCCTGCGGTGAGGGCACCGCGACAGGTGTCGCGATCGTCAACACGGCGACGGTGACCAACGGCGTCAGCACCACGAACGACGACGGCTGCGCCTCGGTCAACCCGCGGCCTGTCCAGATCGAGAAGTCGGACGGCGTCGTCTCGCAGGGTGTCGACGGCGTCTGGACGATCGAGTACGAGGTGACGGTGTCGAACCCGAACCCCCTCCCAAGCGTCTACACGCTGACCGACGCGCCGCAGTTCGACGCAACGAGCTTCGAGATCCTCACGCAGGGCTGGGAAGGCTCGCCGGACACCACCGACGTGCCGATCGCAGCGAATGCGACGGGAGCGGACGCCCACGTGTACACCTACGTGGTCACGGCCAAGTCGAAGATCGATCCGGTTCCGCCCTCGGGCCTGCGCTGCACCGAGAACGGCGGTGGCTTCTTCAACGTGGCGACCGTCACGTTCCCGGGAGGCAGCGACAGTGACAGCGGTTGCGCGATCCCGGCGAAGCCGACGGTGCAGAAGACCGCGCTCGAGTCGGTCCAGAACACCGAGACCGGTAAGTGGACGCTCAGCTACGAGGTGTCGGTGACCAACGGCACCGGTGTCGACCTCTGGTACTCGATCACCGACACTCCTGACGTCCTGCCTGCGGGCGTGAGCGGCGGAGAGTGGGCGGCGACCGGGCCGGTGGCCACCGGCGGCGGTTCGGGAACGCTGAACCCGGCGTGGGATGGCGACGGAGTCGTGCAGTTCGCGACGGGACTGATCCCGACCGGTGCCACGCACACCTACACGGTGTCGCGCACGGTATCGGTCGCGGCATCCGTCGAAGACTCCGCCCTCGACTGCGAGAACGAAGGCGGCGGCATCTGGAACTCGTCGACCGTGACCAACGGCGTCGGCGGGAACACCAGTGAGGACTGCGCCCAGATCGACCGTCCGACGGTCGACATCGCCAAGACGGTGACCGGCACGAAGCAGCTCGAGGACGGGACGTGGGAGATCACGTACGACGTCGTCGTCACGAACTCCTCGACCACGCTGGCGGCCGTGTACAGCCTCGACGACACCCTCGAGTTCGGTGGCGACATCGAGATCGTGGATGCATCGTGGACCGGTCCTACCGGACTCGGCGACTTCGCGGGGCCGGCCTGGAGCGCCACCCTTGCGACCGACCAGGCGCTTGCGCCGAAGGTCGACGCGGCCGGTGTCGACACCTACACGGTGACGGCGCACGCGAACATCGACGCGGAAGCGTGGGACGGCGACACCCTCGTCTGCAAGGACGACGAGGGCCCGTCGGCCGGCGGCTTCCTCAATGTGGCGACCGTCACGGTGAACGGCGAGGCGATCCCCGCCGACGACTGCTCCGAGCCTAAGCTGCCCACGTTCCAGAAGATCGGGGTCTCGGCCGCACAGGACGAGGACGACGCCTCGAGGTGGCTTGTGACATACGAACTCCGGGTCACCGGCAGCGGTTATGACACGTTCTACTCGCTGTCCGACACGCCGGCGTTCGCTCCGGGGATCGACGTGATCTCGGGTGTGGCGCAGCGGACCGACACCGACCCGGTGGGTACTCCCATCCCGGTGACGGCCGGCACGGACTTCGTGACCGACGAGCCGCTCGGCGCGACGGACGAGCCCCACGTGTACACGATCGCGTGGCTCGTCGACATCTCCGACACGTTCGACCCCGATCTCGCAGCCTGCCAGGGCGAGGGCACCGGATTCTTCAACACCGCGGTGCTGTCGATCGGTGAGATCGAGATCCCCGGGGAGGACTGCATCCCGGTGGAGGAGCGCGTCTACCCGGTGCC
The DNA here is from genome assembly GCF_057656735.1 of Microbacterium sp. Soil_C_42. Taxonomy (NCBI): domain Bacteria; kingdom Bacillati; phylum Actinomycetota; class Actinomycetes; order Micrococcales; family Microbacteriaceae; genus Microbacterium; species Microbacterium sp. Soil_C_42. The sequence goes on along the minus strand of NZ_JBDGJU010000014.1, from coordinate 83,858 downwards.
GACGAAGACCGTGACGTCAACGACCCAGGACCCCGAGACGGGTGACTGGACCATCGTCTACGAGATCGACGTCACGCTGGCCGGTGAAGGTCCGCAGAATCCGAAGGGCTTGTCGGCCGAGTACGACCTCACCGACACCCTCGACTTCGGCGGCGACATCAACATCGGCAGCGCCGAGTGGGAGTTCGACGGCACGTCGCACGACTTCGCGGGACCCGATTCGACCGAGACGCTCGCGAACGACCGGACGATCGACGCGGGTGAGACCCACACCTACACGGTGACGGTCGTGGCCTCGGTGACAAAGGAGGCGATCGACGGTCGCACCACCGACTGCATCAGCGGGGAGGGCCCGGAGGCCGGCGGCTTCCTCAACACCGCGCTGCTGACGTCGGGTGGCTCCGAGACGCCGGTGGACGCCTGCTCCGAGCCGGTCTTCCCGACGATCGAGAAGCACGGCGGCCAGACGACCGACAACGGTGACGGGACGTGGGACATCGAGTACATCGTCACGGTGAGCTACCCGGTGTCCGACTCCGACCCGCTGCCCGAATCGGTGGCCTATGACCTGACTGACGCCCCGGCGCTGCCGGCGGGTGTCGAGCTCGACGGTGACTGGCACGCCGAGGCGTGGACCGACGTCACCCCCGACCCGACCAACCCGACGTGGAACGGCTCAGGCACGTGGACGGTCGTCGACGACGGCGAGCTCACTCCCGAGAACAAGGTGCACACTTACCGGGTGTTCGCGACGGTCGAGGTCGCGGAGCCGCCGGCGGGCGCGCCGCAGGCGTGCCGCGACACCGAGTCCAGCGGCATCCTGATCCCGAACGTCGGTACGGTCACGTCGGGCGAGTACGTCAAGTCCGACGACGGCTGCCAGGTCGTGCACTACGACGACGTCAAGATCGAGAAGACCGCCTCGAACCTGCCCGAGGAGGGCAGCGTCGAGCCGGGTGACATCTTCACCTACGAGCTCACGGTGACGAACCTGGGCACGCGAGTCGCGAAGAACGTCGTCGTGACGGACCCGATCCCGGATCGTCTCGAGGTGACCGGAATCGAGCTGCCTGCGGGCTGGGTCAACGACAACTCGCCCAGCCTGGTCGATGAGAACGGTGAGCTCAGTGTGAGCACTCCGACTCTCGCGGTCGGCGCATCGGCGACGATCAAGGTGAACGTCACGTTCACCGAGGTCGAGTCCGATGTGATCGACGTCGGCACCGGCGAGCCGCCGGCAACGCCGGCGGCGATCGAGGAGTTCGTCAACACGGCGTGTGTCGAGGCCGACATCGACGCTGTCGAGTCGAACAACTGCGACACGAACGAGATCCCGGTCCGCGACATCTCCGTGATCGTCTATACCAAGTGCGTGGGCGACGCCCCGTTCCTCGGGTGGTCGGTCTCGAAGTCGCAGACGCTGCTCGCCGAACCGATCGACTTCTTCTGGGAGCCGGTCAACCCCGACGTCAAGCCGACCACGACGCCTGCGAACGTCACTCTCTCCCAGCCGGGCGGGACCCTGACGTGGGCTGACGAGATCTCGTGGCCCGGTGCGGCATTCACGCCGTCCGGCATCTCGATCGACTACCCCGGATGGCGCGCCATCGAGGTGACCGACATCGTGCCGGGCTCGAACCCCACGCAGTACTACCTGCCGGGAACGAGCAACGTCATGACGCCGGCGCAGCAGGCCGAGTTCATCTTCAACGGCCTGATCCTCGACCCGAGCGAGCTCGACTTCGCCTGGCGCGGCAACACCGAGGTCACGCTCTCGGTCAACCCGAGCGAGACGTTCTCGGCCGCGTACCCGCCGGCGACGCCCGAGTGCTTCGTGGCACGCCACACCGAGGTGCAGATCGAGAAGACGGCGAGCGTCGAGAAGACCGAGCCGGGCAAGTCGTTCAGCTACACGCTCGACGTGGCGAACGTGAGTGACGACGCCGCCGCCGAGGGTGTGGTCGTGACCGACCAGATCCCGGCCGACATCAAGATCACCGAGGTGAACTGGACCGGCAAGGGTGACGCGAACACGTTCCCGAACTGGCAGTCCTGCGAGGTGACGGGTCAGAGCGGCTCCGGCTACGGGGGCACCCTCACGTGCGTGCTGTTCGGACCCCTGCAGCCGATCAACTCCGACAACGGCGGTACATCGGTCGCTCCGCGGATCACGCTCTCGGCGACGGTGAACCCGGCGTCGAAGGCGAACACGATCAACAACATCGCGGTGGTGGAGTACCACACGTTCGGCGACCCGGACGACCCGGGCCGCGACTCGGACGACGCCACCGTGCTGCTGTCGTCGCTGCCGGCGACGGGTGGGAGCCCGATGCTGCCGATGATCCTGCTCGGCCTGGTCGTGATGCTCACGGGCGCTGCCGTGGTCGCGGTCTCGCGCCGCCGTCGCGGAGAGGCCAAGCCGACACTGTGATCCCTGGAGAGGACGGGGAACCCCCAAGGGCCCGTCCTCTCCAGCCGCCCGGCGGCCTTTTTCAGTGCGTTACTTGACGCGCACGGATGCCGGGCATACCTTTGCCAGCGGGAACACGTTTCGGCTCGTGTTTGGGGAGATAGCCGAACCTCGGGGATTTGGGATCCCTGGGTTCTGGGGTTCATCAACTCGCAGCGAGTCGTGACGTGCTGGGAGGGGCCTCTACTGGGGCACCCTGTGTCGTTTCGACCAAGGGTGAAGTTGATGTTCAGTCGTACTTTCGTGCGCGCCTCGAAGTCTGAGGGTCCGCGCCGCCGCATGCGTCAGGAGCGGACTGAGGAGCGACGTATCGCGCTCCAGAACCGCTGGTACGTGGGAGGACTCGCCACGATCGTGGCGAGTTCTCTTGTGTTCTCGGGGATGTCCCCGGCATCGGCGGAGGAGGTGACCACCCCCGACCCCGCCGCCACCACTGAGGCGACGACGACAGACACGACATCGACGGATGCTGCGCCCCCGCCGCCTGCGGAGGAACCGGCCGCGGAGGAGCCCGCGGTCGAAGAGCCGGCTGCGCCGGCCGACCCGCCTGCTGCGGCTCCGAAGGAGGTCGCGCCCGAAGCGGCCGATCCCGAGTCGCTCGCACCGTTCTCGCTGGTCGCGCCCGCCGTGGACGAGATTTCGGCACTCGCCGTGGTCTGCGCCGGACTCAACGGCGGATTCGAGATCGACGGCAACTACGAGCCCGGCAACTGCGGCGGCAACAAGGACTGGACCAGCGTCGACTACTCGACGACGACTCAGGGCGGCACCTACAACACCGGCCGCAAGGACGATGACCCCACCGAGACCTGGACGGAGGGCGGTGGAACCCCGCCGAAGGTCCAGTTCGACCGCGTCTACTCGTTCGCCGAGACGGTCGGAGGCGACTACCTGCTCAACATGGCGTGGGAGCGCCCGAGTAACTCCGGCACCGGCGGTTTCGCCATCGAGGTCACGAACACCGGTGCGCGAATGGGCAACGGCGTACCGCAGCCCGACCGCAGCGCGGGAGGCTATGTCTTCTACTTCACGATGCAGGGCAACGGCCTGCCCGTGCTCGAACTGACGTGCACCTACACGTCGCAGGCCGACTACCCGACATCCGGCAGCGCTCCGAACTGTCAGGCGCCGGTCGCGGGCGCGTTCCTCGCGGCGGCGAGCAACGAGCCGCTGACGAGCCCCGAAGGGGGAACGATCCCGGCCGGTGCATTCTTCGAGATCGGCCTCAACGTGACCGAGCTGACCGGCGGCGTCGTGCAGCCGGGCTGCCCCGCGCCTTCGGCGGCGACCGCTTACCTGCGCAGCTTCACCGGAGAGTCGACAGGACCGGGCTCGAACCCGAAGGGCTGGGTAGGTCCGCTGGAGGTCGAGCCTCCTTCGACCTGCGGCTCGCTGACGATTAAGAAGACCGACACGAACGGAGCCGGTCTTGCCGGCGCGGCGTTCAGCGTCTCGCCGAACCCGACGACCGGCTCCGGCAGCACGAGCGTCGTCACCGGCGCAGGCGGCACGTTCTCCTTCTCGAACAACGTCAAGCCCGGCACCTATACCGTGACGGAGACCGACGCTCCTCCGGGGTACCTGCTGCCGGCACAGACCAGCCAGCAGGTGACGATCGGTCTCAACGAAGAGAAGAACCTCACGTTCGTCGACCCGCTCGGGAGCGTGACGTGGCTCAAGCACGACGCTTCGGGCGCGCTGCTGGGCGGCGCCACGTTCGAGCTGTCCGCGACCGGTGGTGACGCCGCCGCCGCTCCGTGGGCGAGCACGTTCCCGAAGACAGTGGTCGACAACGGCGCCAACGACGCAGACCCGGTCGCCGGGCAGATCAAGGTCGTGAACCTGCCGACCGGCAGCTACTCCGTCAAGGAGACAGCGGCCCCGGCGGGATACGTCCTGGACGGCACGCCGCAGACCTTCACGATCTCGGACGCGACGCCGAACCCATCGATCACGAAGCCGTTCGTGAACATCCCGTTCGCGAAGGTGACGCTCACGAAGAACTGGGTCGACTCGTTCCCGGGCGACAAGGCCGACATCTCGATCGGCGGCACCGCCTCGGCGAACGGTATGTCGACGGCTCCGACGAACGGTCCCGTCATCGAGGTCTCGGTCGCACCAGGGTCCGCGCTGACACTCGCCGAGGTCCTGTCGGACGCCAACACCGGCGAGTACTCGTCGACGCTCTCGTGCGTGGGCGCAACAGTGTCGAACAACACCGGGCTGGCCGGTTCGGTCACCGTGCCGCAGTACCCCGCGTCCGCGAACGGCGTGCAGTGCACGTTCACGAACACCGCGAAGACTCGCGAGGTGAAGCTGCAGAAGCAGTGGGTCGACGCTTTCCAGGGCGACTCGGCGCAGCTGTCGCTGACCGGTGACGCGGATGGTGCGAAGAGCACCGCGACCGGCGCCGCCGGATCGCAGCTCGACGGCGTGAACGTTGCGACGGCCACGGTTCGCGTCGGCGAGACGGTGCAGTTCGGCGAGGCCCTCACCACGCCGAGCAACGGGCAGTACTCCACGACGTTCTCGTGCACGCCGACCGTGAGTGTCACGCCGGGCGCGACGGTGTACGCCTACACCCTCGACCGCATGCCCGACCAGAACGTGATCTGCACCTTCAAGAACGAGACGGCCAAGGCGACGGTCACCCTCAAGAAGAACTGGGTGAACGCCTTCGAGGGCGACATCGCCAAGCTGAAGATCGACGGTGCGAAGACGTCGACAGCAGATGCCGTGGCTCCTGAGGGAGACGGCACGTCGTCGCAGTTCGCGCAGGTCGTGGTCCGCGTCGGCGACAAGCTCACCCTCTCGGAAGAGCTGCCGACGTCGAACGACGGCCGCTACATCGCCACCTGGGACTGCGAGCACGACACGCAGATCACGGTGACCGGCAACATGGTCTGCACCGTGACCAACACGGCGAAGACCATCGCTGTCGCCGTCAACAAGGTGTGGAAGGACGCCTTCGCGGGCGACACCGCCTCCCTTTCGATCAACGGGCAGGCTGCGACCGCGACGGCTGATGGAACCGCGACGCAGACGATTCCGAACGTCGTCGTCAAGACCATCCGTGTCGGTGAGACGGTGACCGTGAAGGAGACCCTCGGTCAGAACAAGGGGACGTACGACACCACAGCCAGCTGCACGACCGTCGAAGAGCAACTCTCCGTCGATCAGCGCACGGCGACGTTCACGGCCGCGGAGGGACCGAACGTGTCGTGCACCTTCACGAACACGGCTCGCAAGCACGACGTCACGTTGAAGAAGGCGTGGGTCGACGCGATCACCGGGGACAAGGCCGATCTGACGATCGCCGCCGGCCAGGGTGGCAAGCTCTACGGCGGCACGCCGACGAACACGTCGACGGTCACCGCGCAGTCCGGCCCCACCTTCACCGACAACGGGCACACCGCGACCACGCAGGTTCGCGTCGGTGACGCTGTGACGCTCTCCGAGGCGGTGACCGGAGTCGGCTCCTACTCGACGGCGTACGAGTGCACGACGGGCGCGACGGGGGCGGTGCAGTCCTTCGGTCTCACCGTTCCGGACGCCAACGTGGTCTGCACGTTCACGAACACCGCCGGCCGGGCGGTCGTCACGCTGAAGAAGAACTGGGTCGGCGCCTTCGAGGGCGATGAAGCGCACCTCTCGATCACGGGAGCTGCGACGGACTCCGACACCTCGGTCGCCTCTGGCACCGACGGGCTCGACGACACGTACTCGCAGGTGAGCGTCCGTCTCGGCGAGAAGGTCACCCTCAAGGAGACCATCACCGATGCCGACAACCAGGGACGCTACGACTCGACCTGGTCGTGCGACAACCAGACGAGCGGCAACGGCCGGACCGTCGGTGAGATCACCGTCACCGGTGACGTGGTCTGCACGATCACGAACACCGCGAAGAAGATCGACATCACCGTCGCCAAGCAGTGGAGCAACGCGTTCGTCGGCGACTCGGCGAAGCTGTCGATCGGCGTCACCGAGAGTGTCTCTTCTGCCGCGACGCCGAACGAGCTCGACGCGAACGTCGTGACCAAGACGGTGCGGGTCGGCGAGGCCGTCCACATCGCCGAGGCGATCGATGATGCGGTGAACACCGGCCGGTACGCCAGCACTTACGCCTGTGAGGGCGTGGATGCTGCGGGCACGGGCCGCGCGCTCGATTTCGTGGCGCCGGGCTCGAACGTGGTCTGCACCTTCACCAACACCGCCATCAAGGTTCCCGTCGTGCTGAGCAAGCGGTGGATCGACGCTCTCCCGGGCGACAGCGCCACGCTGTCGATCACGCCCGAGAGCGGGCCGCTCCTCGACACGGTGTCGAGCTACCTGGAGGCGTCGCCGAAGGACTTCGACGACACGACGCACTTCGTGAAGGCTGACGTCCGCATCGGCGCCGTCATCCCGATGAAGGAGGTCGTGACAGGGGCCGGGGTGTACGCGTCGACCTCGGTCTGCACCGGCGGTGAGAAGACGCCGGTCGGCACCGACGGCCGGGCGTTCACCCTTGAGGTGACCGGTGACGGCATCTGGTGCCGCTTCGTGAACCAGTCGCAGACGGCGACCGTGCACCTGCTCAAGACGTGGGTGAACGGCCAGGCGGGCGACACCGCGAAGCTCGACATCACCGCACAGACGAGCGACACCGCCACGTCCACGTCGAACGGCGCGGTGGGTTCGTTCACCGACGTCGACAACGAGGCAACGGCGGAGGGACTCATCGGCGCCCAGGTGACGGTGAAGGAGACGGTGAGCGTGCTCAAGGGCGCGGCATCCGACTACACCAGCACGCTGGTCTGCACGACGGCCGATGAAGAGGTCGTGCTTGCTGCGGACGCGCGCAGCGGTTCGTTCACTATGCCGAACGAGCCCGTCTGGTGCGAGTTCACCAACACCGCCGAGCGACCGACGATCACACTGCTGAAGGTGGTGTCGCCGGCGGTGGTCGCAGACGCCAACTGGAAGCTCAGCGCGACGCCGACGGTCGGAGCGAACCCGACGGTGACCAGTGCCGGCGGCGATGTGCCGAAGACGCTCGTCACGGCGGACGTTCCGTTCGGGCTCTCGGAGGCAGTGGTCGGCCAAGTGGCCGGGCTGAACGAGTTCAGCGCCGGTCTGTGGTCGTGCACCTCTGACAAGGCCGGGGCGGTGACCCTGAGCAACAGCTCGCCGGGTGTCGCCGGTCTGCGAGGCCTGGACAAGGGCGAGGACGTGGTCTGCACGATCGTCAACTCGCACGTCGACCAGGGCTTTGAGTTCGACAAGACGGCGGTGAGCTCGGTGCAGCGCCCCGATGGCACGTGGGACGTGACCTACAAGATCACCGTGCACAACAACAGCGTGGTGGTGCCCATCGAGTACGACCTCACCGACACGCTGGACGAGCCGGCTGACGGTGTCCGCTACCTGGATGCCTCGTGGACCGGTCCGACCGAGGGGGAGTTCGATCTCGAGGAGAGCTTGACGGCCGACCTCGCGACCGGTGCGGAGCTGCCGCCGTACGCCGAGAGCGACAGCGACGCGGTCTACACCGTGGTCGTGCACGTCGTGATCGACAAGGCGCCCACGACCGCGGACAGCTGCCCTGAGGATGACGGCATCGGAATCGTGAACTCGGCGACGGTCACCATCGGCGAGGACTCCGACACCGACGCGGATTGTGGCACGATCCACGTCGACGACGTCGGCATCGTCAAGGCGGCGAGCTCCGAGTCTGTCGAGCCGGGAGTTCCGTTCGACTACATCCTCGAAGTGACGAACCACGGCACCCGCACGGCGACTGACGTCCACGTCCGTGATGCGGACTTCAACGCGCGCCTGGACATCCAGTCGGTCTCGCTGCCTGAGGGTGTCGACTGGGGTCCCGAACCGGGCTGGACCGAGAATGCCGGCGAGCAGGAGAACGACGTCCTCGACCTCGAGATCGCGTCGATCGCCGTCGGCGAGACGGTGGAGGTCACGATCACGGTCGTGCTGAACCCGCAGCCGGCGGTCTCGTCGAGCGATCCGGGCGCACCGGTGCCGTCGGCACCCGAGCCGCTCGACGAGCTCGAGAACGAGGCATGTGTCGACACCGCGGCCGACCAGATCGAGGGCCCGTTCGACGGCGGCGAGTTCGCCCCGAACTGCGATGACCTCACCATCGAGGTGCGGGAGATGACGGGCGTGGTCTACACCGCGTGCGTCAGCGACACGGCTCAGCTCGTGTACGACATCCGCGTCTCGTCCGCGCTGGCGCAGCTCCCGGTGAGCGGCGAGTGGGTCACGGCTGAGGATCCGCAGGACCCCAGCCACCGTGTGTCCATCGACGAGTTCTTCTCGAACCCTGCCGGTGTCACCGGAACGGTGCAGTGGCCGGGCAGCCAGTTCGTCGGCAACCCGCCGGTCGCGGTGGACTACCCGGGTTGGCGCGCACTGGAGGCGTCGGATTACGGACCCAACGGCGGCTACATCAACCCCGAGGACGGGTTGGAGTATGCACCGGAGGACGCGGGGTTCTTCGTCTTCAACGGTCTGATCCTCGACCCGAGCGAGCTCGACTTCGCCTGGCGTGGTCAGAGTACTGTCACCTTCTCGGTCAACCCGACGATCGCCTTCGACATCGAGTACCCGGAGTCGACGGCAGCCTGCGAGCAGGCTCGTCAGTCCGACGTCCAGATCGAGAAGACGGCGAGCGTGGAGAAGACGGATCCGGGGGCCTCGTTCACCTACAGCCTGGCCGTGGAGAACAAGAGTGCCGACTCCGCCGCCGACGCCGTGGTCGTCACTGACGCCATTCCCGCCGACATCAAGATCACGAACGTGACCTGGACCGGCAAGGGTGACGACACGGTGTTCCCGAACTGGACCTCCTGCGAGGTCACGGGCCAGAACAGCGCCGGCTACGGCGGAATGCTGACCTGTGAGCTGTTCGGACCGCTGCAGCCCCAGGGCGCGACGGAAGGAGCCACCGCGGCTCCGACCATCACCCTGGCCGCGACGGTGAACCCAGGGTCGAAGGCCAGCTCGATCACCAACGTGGCGGTCGTCGACTACCACACGTTCGGTGACCCGGACGATCCGGGCCGGGACTCGGACGACGCTGTCGTCCTCCTCTCGGCACTGCCGGCGACCGGTGGTGAGTTGCCGCCGCTCCTGGTGCTCCTCGGCCTGCTCGCTCTGCTCGGAGGCACGACGATGCTGATCGTCACCCGCCGCCGGCGCGGAGAGGCCAAGGCCACCATCTGACCGACCGTGTGAGAGAGCGGGACCGCCCCAAGGCCCGCTCTCTCACCCGACTCCGGCCCGCCTCTTGGTGCCGGACGAACGAGCCCCTCGCACCCCAAAGGCGAGGGGCTCGTTCGTGCGTCGGGACCTGGACGAGGGCGGTGCGCCTCGGCCCGCAGCATCCCGTCGCGCGTCGATTTCGCTCATCGGGGCGCGCCGCGATAGCCTGCACGAACGGGCGGTCATCCGCCTGTCCCGCGGCCTTGGGGAAGATCGCGGAAAACCGGATCCCCTTCGGCCCGAACCGGGTGAGGATCTGACGCTCGTTCCCCCGACGGGTGAATGGTGCGCCCCCGCGCACCGTAGTAGTGCGGTACCCCCGTACCGCAGAAGTACCGACGTGCCCCCGCGCGTCGCTGGGATGTACGGCGCGCTCTGCGCGTCGCTGGGATGAACGGCGCGCTCCGGCGTGCCGCTGGGATGAACGGCGCGCTTCGGTGCGCCGCTGGGACGGCGCTTCGGCGCCGAATAGGGGAGGAACGCTGTGCCTGCATTGCGCAAGCGAACATGGAAAGCACTCGCTGGGGCGCTGGTCGCCGCCGCACTCGTGGTGGCACCTCTGGTGACCGCCGGCGCAACGGCGACCGAGCCGGTGCTCGCGGGCGAGGTAGGAACGCTGGAGCCGTGGAGCCCCGAGACGAACCACACGGACTACTGGGCCAAGCTCTACGCCGACCACGGCGCGGTGTGCTACTCGTCCAACGGGAGCACGAGCCACGGCAAGATCACCGACGGCGGCACGACCGTCACGGTGAACGCCTACGGCAAGGACTGGTACGGCGATCACTGGGAGCTGCTCGTCATCAAGGGCGGATCCGACTACAACAATGTGATCGTGCACCCGAAGGCGGGGGTCGCGTACGCGTCGCCGCCCAACAAGAACAACCAGGCGGACGTGTCTCACTGGATCGTCTGCAAGGGCAAGACACCCGACACCCCGCAGCCTGAGGCGCCGTCGCAGGATCTCACTTGCACCGCGATCGTCGTCGACTACCACCGCGCGCTGAAGAACGGCGACCACATCAACATCAGCTACGCGAAGGACAAGCAGGTCAACGCCTACGTGGACCAGAACATCCAGGGTGGCTGGAACACGCTGGGCCTGCGCTTCTCCGACGGATCGACGCGGCCACTCACCAAGGCCGAGGTGAAGTCGGGTGTCATCAACTGGAAGTACTCGGCGCTGATCCCGACCGACGCGTACACGATCTCCTTCGTCCAGACGAACGAGACGGACACGTGGCCCGACCTTGCGTGCGGCGAAGAGGACGCGCCCCCGGCGGTCGTGACCCCCTCGCTGTCGTACACCGCGCCGTCGTGCGCGGCCGATGGCTCGGTCACCCCGAGCGACGACGCCACCTGGATCTCCACGAAGAACCAGGACGGCTCGACGACCTGGACCGCTGCCCCCGAGGACCGCACGGTCTTCCCCGAGGGCGCTCAGATCACGTGGAAGGTGCCGAGTCTGACGAAGCTCTCGCCCAGCAGCGAGGATTGCCGACCGGGTCAGCCCGACGCGGTGAAGACGGTCACCCCGGCGTCGACCTACGACTGCACCAGCACCTCGGTCAGCACGACCACCACCACGACCATCACCCCCTTCGTCTGGAACGGCGAGAAGTGGGTGCTCGGTACGCCCGAGACCACGACCAAGGACGAGAAGCGCCCGATGACGGCGGCGGAGAAGAAGGAATGCCCGCTGCCCGTCGAGGACCCGACGCATTCCGAGTGGAAGGACAGCGAGTGGGTGTGCGGTGACAGGACCGTCACGCAGACGCGCGAGAAGACCACGACGACCTACGCCTACAACGGCGAGGGGACCGCGGTGCCCACCGTCACCAAGACGGAGGAGACCCAGACCCGTGACCTCACCAGCGAGGAGATCGGCGAGGCCTGCGACCTGATCCCGGGTGAGATCGACTCGGTCTGCGTGAGCGATGTGCCGTTCCTCGGCTACGAGGTCTCGCTGCCCGAGGGCTTCGAGACCGAGAGCCCGACCCCCGTGACCATCACATTCGTGAACCCGACCGAGGGTGGCGAAGATTTCGTGGCCGAGAATCAGTCGCTCACCGGCACCCTGCTGTGGCCGGGCGCGTCGAACGGCACGCCGAAGATGTGGCCCGGCTGGGACCTCGTCGACGGGGAGTACGTGAAGACCGACGGCAACTACGACTGGACCCGCAAGGGCGTCACGGTGCGCTTCGAGGTGAACCCGTCGTACGCGACCGAGGTCTTCTACCCGGAGGCCTCAGCCGATTGCGCCAACCCGCCCATCGGCGGCGGGGACGACCCGACCGACCCCACCACCCCGACCGACACACCGTCGACCCCGGCAACCGGCACGCCGGCGTCGACCGGCCCCGAGGCGCTCGCGGTCACGGGTGGCGGCATCAGCCCGATGTTCGCGGTCGCGGGTGGTGCCGTGCTCCTCGCCGGCATCGCGACGGTCGCCTTCGCGGCCTCCCGTCGCCGCCGCGCGAGCGCGGAGTGACGCATTAATAGATAGGTAGAGAGGGCGGTCGCGCACAGCGCGACCGCCCTCTCGCATAGGGGCGCAGCATCCCTCCTGCGAACCCTCCTGAGAAACGCCCGAGCATACCCGCGTCGCGACACGCCCGAGTTTGCGACACGCCCGGGGTGCACGTAGACTAGTGAGGTTCCACATTCCGACGCCCCTCTTGGCGTGCGTCGGATCACTGCCAGGGCAGTGCATAGGCAGCGCAGACGCGCAGGGTCCTAGGCCGCGGGCAGCAGAACCACCACATCACGAATCCACCTCGGGCGGAGCTTTGCTTCGCGCGCGGGGGAGGACGGATGCCGGGACGCGGCGCTTCGGCGCGGCACCCGGATTGACAGCAGAACAGCGGTGCAGCACGCACTGCGTAAGCGGTGCAGAAGTGCCATGGCGCTTTGCGCCACGTGCGTCCAATGCCACAGGGGTATGACGCGAGAAAGAGAGTGAGCAGACAATGGCGGGACAGAAGATCCGCATTCGCCTGAAGTCGTACGACCACGAGGTCATCGACTCGTCGGCGCGCAAGATCGTCGACACCGTGACCCGTGCGGGCGCGACGGTCGTGGGCCCCGTGCCCCTTCCGACGGAGAAGAACGTGATCGCCGTGATCCGTTCTCCCCACAAGTACAAGGACAGCCGCGAGCACTTCGAGATGCGCACCCACAAGCGTCTGATCGACATCATCGATCCGACGCCCAAGGCTGTCGACTCGCTCATGCGTCTCGACCTCCCGGCCGATGTCAACATCGAGATCAAGCTCTGAGGTTCGACATGGCTGACATCAACAACAAGGTTTCCAAGGGCCTGCTGGGCACGAAGCTCGGCATGACCCAGGTCTGGGATGAGAACGGCAAGCTCGTTCCCGTCACCGTCATCGAGATCGCCCCGAACGTGGTCACCCAGGTTCGCACCCCCGAGAAGGACGGCTACAAGGCCGTGCAGATCGGCTACGGGCAGATCGACCCCCGCAAGGTGAACCAGCCCCTCACGGCCCACTTCGAGGCCGCGGGTGTCACCCCGCGCCGTCACCTCACCGAGATCCGCACCGCGGACGCCGCTGACTACTCACTCGGTCAGGAGCTCACGGTGGACGGCACGTTCGAGGCCGGCCAGCTGGTCGACGTCGTCGGCACCAGCAAGGGCAAGGGCACCGCGGGTGTCATGAAGCGTCACAACTTCAAGGGTGTCTCCGCTTCGCACGGTGCGCACCGCAACCACCGCAAGCCCGGCTCGATCGGCGCCTCGTCGACCCCGAGCCGCGTCTTCAAGGGCATGCGCATGGCCGGCCGTATGGGTGGCGAGCGCGTGACCGTCCTCAACCTCAAGGTGCACGCCATCGACGCCGAGAAGGGTCTGCTGCTCGTCAAGGGCGCCGTCCCCGGTGCTCGCGGCCGCATCGTCTACGTCCGCAACGCAGTGAAGGGTGCCTGATCTCATGGCTGACTCGACTCTCGCGCTCGACGTCGTGAAGGCAGACGGCAAGAAGGCTGGTTCCGTCCAGCTGCCCGCCGATCTCTTCGACGTCAAGACGAACATCCCGCTCATCCACCAGGTCGTCGTCGCGCAGCTCGCGGCGGCTCGCCAGGGCACCCACTCGACCAAGCGTCGCGGTGAGGTCTCGGGCGCCGGCCGCAAGCCCTTCAAGCAGAAGGGCACGGGTAACGCCCGCCAGGGCTCGATCCGCGCGCCGCACATGACCGGCGGTGGCATCGTGCACGGCCCGAAGCCGCGCGACTACTCGCAGCGCACCCCCAAGAAGATGATCGCGGCCGCCCTGCTGGGCGCGCTCAGCGACCGTGCTCGCGGCGAGCGCCTCCACGTCGTGGAGTCGTTCGGCATCGAGGGTGCTCCGTCGACCAAGGCCGCTGCTGCGGTCCTGGCCGGTCTCGGCGCCACCAAGAACGTGCTCGTGGTCGTGGACCGCTCGGACGACATCAGCGTCCTCAGCGTCCGCAACATCGCGTTCGCCCACGTGCTGCCCGCTGACCAGCTCAACGCCTACGACGTGCTCGTCTCGGACGACATCGTCTTCACCAAGGCCGCCTACGACGCGTTCGTCGCGTCGAAGAGCGCCGTCACCGAGGAGGCCTCGGCATGACCGCCGTCAACAAGGACCCGCGCGACATCATCCTGAAGCCGGTCGTTTCGGAGAAGAGCTACGGGCTCATCGACGAGGGCAAGTACACCTTCCTCGTCGACCCCCGTGCCTCGAAGACCGAGATCAAGCTCGCCATCGAGAAGATCTTCGGCGTCAAGGTCGCAGCGGTCAACACGCTCAACCGCACGGGCAAGGCCCGTCGCACCCGCTTCGGCACGGGCAAGCGCAAGGACACCAAGCGCGCCATCGTGACCCTGAAGTCGGGCACCATCGACATCTTCACGGCAGTCGGCTGACGGTCGGGATAGAGGACTAGAGATATGGCTATTCGCAAGTACAAGCCCACGACCCCGGGTCGCCGCGGCTCGTCGGTGGCCGACTTCGCCGAGATCACCCGATCGACGCCTGAGAAGTCGCTCCTCCGCCCGCTCAGCAAGACCGGTGGCCGCAACAACCAGGGCCGCATCACCACGCGTCACATCGGTGGTGGCCACAAGCGTCAGTACCGCGTCATCGACTTCCGTCGTAACGACAAGGACGGCATCAACGCCAAGGTCGCTCACATCGAGTACGACCCCAACCGCACCGCGCGCATCGCGCTCCTGCACTACTTCGACGGCGAGAAGCGCTACATCATCGCGCCGAACAAGCTGTCGCAGGGCGACATCGTCGAGTCGGGTCCGTCGGCCGACATCAAGCCGGGCAACAACCTGCCGCTGAAGAACATCCCCACCGGTACCGTGATCCACGCGATCGAGCTCCGCCCCGGCGGCGGCGCGAAGCTGGCCCGCTCGGCCGGCGCGTCGGTTCGCCTCGTGGCGAAGGACGGCCCCTACGCCCAGCTGCGTCTGCCCTCGGGCGAGATCCGCAACGTCGACGCGCGCTGCCGCGCGACCGTCGGCGAGGTGGGCAACGCCGAGCAGTCGAACATCAACTGGGGCAAGGCCGGCCGTAACCGCTGGAAGGGCATCCGCCCGACCGTCCGCGGTGTCGCCATGAACCCGGTCGACCACCCGCACGGTGGTGGTGAGGGTAAGACCTCTGGTGGTCGTCACCCGGTTTCGCCGTGGGGTCAGGCCGAAGGCCGCACCCGTCACGCGAACAAGGAAAGCGACAAGTACATCGTCCGTCGTCGCAACGCCGGCAAGAAGCGGAAGTAGGAGTAGAGGAAGATGCCTCGCAGCCTTAAGAAGGGCCCCTTCGTCGACGAGCACCTGCTTCGCAAGGTCGTCGTCCAGAACGAAGCCGGCACCAAGAACGTCATCAAGACCTGGTCGCGCCGTTCGATGATCATCCCGGCCATGCTGGGTCACACCATCGCCGTGCACGACGGACGCAAGCACATCCCCGTGTTCGTGTCCGAGACCATGGTCGGCCACAAGCTGGGCGAGTTCGCGCCCACCCGCACCTTCCGCGGCCACGTGAAGGACGACAAGAAGGGCCGCCGCCGCTGACGCGGGGGCAGAGGAGAGAGAAATGGTGGAGTCCATCGCACGCGTGCGACACATCCGCGTGACCCCTCAGAAGGCTCGTCGTGTCGTTGCGCTCATCAAGGGCAAGCAGGCTGAGGAGGCCCTGGCCATCCTCAAGTTCGCACCGCAGGGTGCGAGCGAGCCGATCTACAAGCTCGTCGCCGCCGCGATCGCGAACGCTCGCGTCAAGGCAGACAAGGACGGCGAGTACCTGGACGAGCAGGACCTGTACGTGAAGAACGCGTACGTCGACGAGGGCACGACGCTCAAGCGTTTCCAGCCCCGCGCGCAGGGTCGTGCCTTCCAGATCAAGAAGCGCACCAGCCACATCACCGTCGTGCTCTCGACCCCCGAGGTCGCGGAGACGGCACCGGCTGCCAAGAGCAAGAAGGCGAGCAAGTAATGGGACAGAAAGTCCACCCGTACGGCTTCCGCCTCGGCATCACGACCGACCACGTGTCGCGTTGGTTCTCGGACTCGACGAAGCCCGGCCAGCGTTACGCCGACTACGTCGCCGAGGACATCCGCATCCGCAAGCTCCTGCAGACCCAGCTCGACCGGGCCGGCGTGAGCAACATCGAGATCGAGCGCACCCGTGACCGCGTTCGCGTCGACATCCACACCGCCCGTCCGGGCATCGTGATCGGTCGCCGCGGCGCCGAGGCCGAGCGCATCCGCGCCGACCTCGAGAAGCTCACCGGCAAGCAGATCCAGCTGAACATCCTCGAGGTCAAGAACCCCGAGGCCGACGCTCAGCTCGTCGCGCAGGGCATCGCCGAGCAGCTCACCGCTCGCGTGGCGTTCCGTCGCGCGATGCGCAAGGGCCTGCAGGGCGCTCAGCGCGCCGGCGCCAAGGGCGTCCGCATCCAGGTCTCCGGCCGCCTCGGCGGCGCCGAGATGAGCCGCTCGGAGTTCTACCGCGAGGGTCGTGTGCCGCTGCACACGCTGCGCGCGAACATCGACTACGGCTTCTACGAGGCGAAGACCACCTTCGGCCGCATCGGCGTGAAGGTCTGGATCTACAAGGGCGACCTCACCAACAAGGAGCTCGCTCGCGAGCAGGCCAACGCGCCGAAGTCGGACCGTCGTCGCGACGACCGTCGTGGCGGCCCGCGTGGCGACCGCGGCGAGCGTGGCGGCGACCGCCGCAACGAGGCCCCCGTGGCAGAAGGAGCGTCGGCGTAATGCTCATCCCCCGCAAGGTCAAGTACCGCAAGCAGCACCACCCCGGCCGCTCCGGCCAGGCCACCGGTGGCACGAAGGTGTCGTTCGGTGAGTTCGGCATCCAGGCCCTGACGCCCGCTTACGTGACGAACCGTCAGATCGAGTCCGCTCGTATCGCGATGACCCGTCACATCAAGCGTGGCGGCAAGGTGTGGATCAACATCTACCCCGACCGTCCGCTCACCAAGAAGCCGGCCGAAACCCGCATGGGTTCCGGCAAGGGTTCGCCCGAGTGGTGGGTCGCAAACGTCAAGCCGGGTCGCGTCCTCTTCGAGGTCGCCGGCGTCAACGAGGAACTCGCTCGTGAGGCCCTGACCCGTGCCATCCACAAGCTGCCTCTGAAGGCACGCATCATCAAGCGCGAGGAGGGCGACGCGTAATGGCGATCGGCACCAAGACGCTCGCCCCGAGCGAGCTCGACACGTTCGAAGACCAGCGCCTCGTCGAGGAGCTGCGCAAGGCCAAGGAAGAGCTGTTCAACCTGCGCTTCCAGTCGGCGACCGGCCAGCTCGAGAGCCACGGCCGCATCCGTGCGGTCAAGCGCGACATCGCGCGGCTCTACACCGTGATCCGTGAGCGCGAGCTCGGCATCCGTGCCACGCCCGCGCCGCTGGAGACCGCGACGAAGGCGAAGAAGACGAAGGCCAAGAAGGCGGATGCCGCTGACGAGGCCGCGAAGGAAGAGGCCGAGTGATGGCTGACAAGAAGCAGGCCGCAGAGGTCGAGCACGGCGAGCACGACGTTCGCGACGCCGACGCCCGTGGCTACCGCAAGGCCCGCCGTGGCTACGTCGTCAGCGACAAGATGGACAAGACCATCGTCGTCGAGGTCGAGGACCGCGTGAAGCACCCGCTCTACGGCAAGGTCATCCGCCGCACCTCCAAGGTGAAGGCGCACGACGAGACGAACTCCGCCGGCATCGGCGACCTCGTCCTCATCAACGAGACCCGCCCGCTCAGCGCCACCAAGCGCTGGCGTCTGGTCGAGATCCTGGAGAAGGCCAAGTGATTCAGAACGAGTCCCGCCTCAAGGTCGCCGACAACACGGGCGCCAAGGAGCTGCTCACCATCCGCGTTCTCGGCGGCTCGAACCGCCGTTACGCGGGTCTGGGTGACATCATCGTGGCCACCGTCAAGGACGCGATCCCGGGCGGCAACGTCAAGAAGGGCGACGTCGTCAAGGCCGTCGTCGTTCGCACCAAGAAGGAGACCCGTCGTCCCGACGGGTCGTACATCAAGTTCGACGAGAACGCCGCCGTCATCCTGAAGAACGACGGGGAGCCCCGCGGCACCCGCATCTTCGGACCGGTCGGTCGTGAGCTTCGTGACAAGAAGTTCATGAAGATCGTCTCGCTCGCACCGGAGGTGATCTGACCCCATGGCCAAGATCAAGAAGGGTGACCTGGTTCAGGTCATCACGGGCAAGAAGCAGGACAAGGGCGGCGACCGCGGCAAGCAGGGCAAGGTCCTCGAGATCCTCGCCGAGCAGAACCGCGTCATCGTCGAGGGCGTGAACTACGTCACGAAGCACAACCGTGTCGGTCAGTCGCAGCGCGGCACCAAGACGGGCGGCATCGAGACGATGGAAGCCCCCATCCACATCTCCAACGTCCAGGTCGTCGACCCCTCGACCAAGAAGCCGACCCGTGTCGGCCACCGTGTCGAGGAGCAGACCAAGGACGGCGTGAAGCGCACCGTCCGCGTGCGCTACGCGAAGAAGTCAGGCAAGGACCTCTGAACATGAGCAGCACCACTGCCGTGGAGGCTGGCAAGATCCAGCCCCGCCTGAAGCAGAAGTACAACGGCGAGATCAAGAAGGCTCTGCAGGACGAGTTCGGCTACGCCAACGTCATGCAGATCCCCGGCCTGGTCAAGGTCGTCGTGAACACCGGTGTCGGCGAGGCAGCTCGCGACAGCAAGGTGATCGATGGTGCGGTCGACGACCTCACCAAGATCACCGGTCAGAAGCCGGTCGTGACCAAGGCCCGCAAGTCCATCGCGCAGTTCAAGCTGCGTGAGGGTCAGGCCATCGGCGCGCACGTCACCCTCCGTGGTGACCGCGCGTGGGAGTTCATCGACCGCCTCGTCAACCTGGCGCTGCCCCGCATCCGCGACTTCCGCGGCCTGTCGGGCGCCCAGTTCGACGGTCACGGCAACTACACCTTCGGTCTCCAGGAGCAGTCCGTGTTCCACGAGATCAACCAGGACAAGATCGACCGCGTCCGCGGCTTCGACATCACCATCGTGACGACCGCGAAGACGGACGCCGAGGGCCGCGCACTCCTGCGCGCCCTGGGCTTCCCGTTCAAGTCGGACGACGCGCAGGCGTAATTCCTGAATCGGATGCCTCGACCCGGGCGCGTGCGCGCGGGTCGAGGCATCCGGATCCGATAACTGAACATGGCAATCATGGAAGGTCGTCCGGCGTGTAACGCCTGCCGATACCTCGTGAACAAAGGAATCAAGAAATGACAATGACAGACCCGGTCGCAGACATGCTGACCCGTCTGCGCAACGCGAACTCGGCGCACCACGACTCCGTGTCGCTGCCGAGCTCCAAGCTCAAGACCCACATCGCCGAGATCCTCAAGCAGGAGGGCTACATCTCCGCGTGGGAGGTCAGCGACGCCCGCGTCGGCTCGACCCTCACCCTGACGCTCAAGTACGGCCCGAACCGCGAGCGGTCGATCGCCGGCATCAAGCGCGTCTCGAAGCCCGGCCTGCGCGTGTACGCGAAGTCGACCGAGATCCCCCGCGTCCTCGGCGGCCTCGGCGTCGCGATCCTGTCCACCTCCTCCGGTCTTCTCACGGACCGCCAGGCAGAGCAGAAGGGCGTGGGTGGGGAAGTCCTCGCCTACGTGTGGTGATCTGACATGTCGAGAATCGGTCGTCTTCCGATCGACATCCCCGCCGGCGTGACCGTTTCGGTCGATGGCCAGGATGTCGCCGTCAAGGGCCCCAAGGGCGAGCTCGTGCTCACCGTGGCCCGTCCCATCGAAGTCAAGGTCGAAGAGGCACAGGTCGTCGTGACCCGTCCCGACGACGAGCGCGCCTCGCGTTCGCTGCACGGCCTGACCCGCACGCTCATCAACAACAACATCATCGGTGTCACCCAGGGCTACACCAAGGGTCTCGAGGTCGTCGGCACGGGTTACCGCGTCGCGCAGAAAGGCAGCTCGATCGAGTTCGCCCTCGGCTTCTCGCACCCGGTGCTGGTCGACCCGCCCGCCGGCATCACGCTGACCGTCGAGGGCAACAACAAGGTCACCGTGAGCGGCATCGACAAGCAGGCGGTCGGCGAGGTCGCCGCCAACATCCGCAAGATCCGCAAGCCCGAGCCGTACAAGGGCAAGGGTGTGCGGTATGCCGGCGAGGTCGTTCGTCGCAAGGCCGGAAAGAGTGGTAAGTAACCATGGCTGTCAAGACAAAGACCCAGGCGCGTTCGCGCCGTCATGCCCGCCTCCGCAAGAAGGTCGTCGGCACCGAGCTGCGTCCGCGCCTCGTCGTCACCCGTTCGGCCCGCCACGTCTTCGTGCAGGTCGTGGACGACAGCAAGGGCCACACCGTGGCATCGGCCTCGACGCTCGAGACCGGTCTGCGCACGTTCGACGGTGACAAGACCGCCAAGGCCCGCAAGGTCGGCGAACTCGTCGCCGAGCGCGCGAAGGCCGCCGGCGTCTCGGACGTCGTGTTCGACCGTGGCGGCAACCGCTACGCCGGCCGTGTCGCGGCGATCGCCGACGGCGCCCGTGAGGGAGGTCTGAACCTGTGAGTGACAACAAGGAGAACATCGTGACCGAGCAGGCTGCTGCCGAGGCTCCGGCCGACGCCGCCGCGACGGCTCCCGCCGAGCGCGAGCGCGAGCCGCGCCGCGGTGGGCGCGAGCGCAACCAGACCCGCGGTGACCGCGGTGGTCGCGATCGCAACGAGAGCCAGTTCCTCGAGCGCGTCGTCACCATCAACCGCGTGTCGAAGGTCGTCAAGGGTGGTCGTCGCTTCAGCTTCACCGCGCTCGTCGTCGTCGGCGACGGCAACGGTGTGGTGGGCGTCGGCTACGGCAAGGCCCGTGAGGTGCCGCTGGCGATCTCGAAGGGTGTCGAAGAGGCCAAGCGCAACTTCTTCCGCGTGCCGCGCGTCGGCTCGACCATCCCGCACCCCGTGCAGGGTGAGGCCGCTGCCGGTGTGGTGCTGCTGCGCCCCGCCGCCGCCGGTACCGGTGTCATCGCCGGTGGCCCGGTGCGTGCCGTCCTCGAGTGCGCCGGCATCCACGACGTGCTGTCGAAGTCGCTCGGCTCGTCGAACACGATCAACATCGTCCACGCGACGGTGGAGGCCCTGAAGCAGCTCGAGGAGCCCCGTGCGGTCGCCGCGCGTCGCGGTCTCGACTTCGACCAGGTCGCCCCCGCCCGTCTCGTCCGTGCCGAGGCTGAGGCCGCGGCCGCTGCGAAGGCAGGTGTCTGATGGCTGCGCGCCTGAAGGTTACGCAGGTCAAGTCCAAGGTGAGCGAGAAGCAGAACCAGCGTGACACGCTGCGTTCGCTCGGTCTGAAGCGGATCGGCGACTCGGTCGTCCGCCCCGACGACGCGCAGACGCGCGGCTACGTCCGGACCGTCGCACACCTCGTGAAGGTTGAGGAGATCGACTGATGGCTGAGAAGAACGACGCCGTCGAGGCCGAGAAGGCCCCGAAGAAGGCTGCTGCTCCCAAGGCTGCCGCCGAGAAGAAGGCCCCCGCCAAGGCGTCCGCCGCCAAGGCGGACAAGGCTGAGAAGGCTCCGGCCAAGAAGGCTCCGGCCAAGAAGGCTGCTCCCAAGAAGGACGCTCCGGCTTCGCGCCCGGGCGTGCTCAAGGTGCACCACCTTCGTCCGGTCCCCGGCTCCAACACCGCGAAGACCCGTGTCGGTCGCGGTGAGGGCTCGAAGGGCAAGACGGCGGGTCGCGGTACCAAGGGTACGAAGGCCCGCTACCAGGTCAAGGTCGGCTTCGAGGGTGGCCAGATGCCGCTGCACATGCGCACCCCGAAGCTCCGCGGCTTCAAGAACCCGTTCCGCGTCGAGTACCAGGTCGTGAACCTGGACAAGCTCGCGGAGCTGTACCCCGCGGGTGGCGACGTCACCATCGGCGACCTGGTCGCCAAGGGTGCAGTGCGCAAGAACGAGAAGGTCAAGGTGCTCGGCACCGGCGACATCTCGGTGAAGCTCAACGTGTCGGTCGACAAGGTCTCGGCTTCGGCTGAGCAGAAGATCGTCGCCGCGGGCGGCGCCGTCAAGTAATACGCACACAGTGGGGGCCGGAGCTTGCTCCGGCCCCCACTGGGTTACCCTGGACGTCGGTACGTCTGCGTGCCGACGCCCCCTCTGGAGGAATCCTCTTGTTCAGCGCCATCGCGCGGATCTTCCGCACCCCCGACCTTCGGCGGAAGATCGCATTCACCCTGGCGATCATCGCCCTGTACCGCTTCGGCGCGCATGTTCCTGCGCCGTTCGTCGACTTCCCGAACGTGCAGTCGTGTCTGCGGCAGTCCGCCGGCACCGAGGGCCTCCTCTCGCTGGTGAACCTCTTCTCCGGTGGCGCCCTCCTGCAGCTGTCGATCTTCGCCCTCGGCGTCATGCCGTACATCACGGCGACGATCATCGTGCAGCTGCTGCGCGTCGTCATCCCGCACTTCGAGACCCTCTACAAGGAGGGCCAGGCGGGCCAGGCCAAGCTCACGCAGTACACGCGCTACCTCACGATCGCGCTCGCACTGCTCCAGTCGACCACGCTCGTCACCGTCGCCCGCAGCGGCCAGCTCTTCGGGACCACCGGTGTTCCCGAGTGCGAGAACCTCCTCACGAACGACGTGTGGTGGGCTCAGCTGCTCATGATCATCACGATGACCGCCGGCACCGGCCTCATCATGTGGTTCGCCGAGCTCGTCACCGAGCGCGGCATCGGCAACGGCATGTCGCTGCTGATCTTCACCTCGATCGCCGCCGCGTTCCCCGCCTCGATGTGGGCGATCTGGCAGTCCAAGGGCTTCGAGGTCTTCCTGCTCGTCCTGGCCGTCGGCATCGTCGTCGTCGCGCTCGTCGTCTTCGTCGAGCAGTCGCAGCGCCGCATTCCGGTCCAGTACGCCAAGCGCATGGTCGGACGCCGCACCTACGGCGGCACGAACACGTACATCCCGATCAAGGTCAACATGGCCGGCGTCGTGCCCGTCATCTTCGCCTCTTCGCTGCTGTACATCCCGGCGCTCATCGCGCAGTTCAACCAGCCGCAGGCGGGCGAAGAGGTTCCGGCCTGGGTAGCGTGGATCCAGCTGTACCTCGTGCGCGGCGACCACCCGCTGTACATGGCGCTGTACTTCCTCCTCATCGTCGGCTTCACGTACTTCTACGTGGCGATCACGTTCAACCCGGTCGAGGTCGCCGACAACATGAAGAAGTACGGCGGCTTCATCCCCGGCATCCGTGCCGGGCGTCCCACGGCGGAGTACCTGGACTACGTGCTCACGCGCATCACCCTCCCGGGCTCGATCTACCTCGGTCTGATCGCGCTCCTGCCGCTCATCGCCCTCGCGACGGTCGGCGCCAACCAGAACTTCCCGTTCGGCGGCGCCTCGATCCTGATCATCGTCGGCGTGGGTCTCGAGACGGTGAAGCAGATCGACGCGCAGCTGCAGCAGCGCCACTACGAAGGGCTCCTCCGATGACGCGACTTCTGATCGTCGGCCCGCAGGGGTCGGGCAAGGGCACGCAGGGCATCCGCATCGCCGAGGCGTTCGGCGTCCCGGCCATCTCGACCGGCGACGTGTTCCGCGCCGCCGTCGCCGATGGCTCGGACCTCGGCAGCCAGGTGAAGGCCATCATCGAGGCGGGCGACCTGGTCCCCGACGAGCTGACCAGCGCCGTGGTGCGCGAGCGTCTCTCGCAGGGTGACGCCGAGGGCGGCTTCCTGCTCGACGGCTACCCGCGCAACGTGGCTCAGGTCATGCACCTCGACGAGTTCCTCGAGGGGCGCGACGAGGAGCTGGACGCCGTGATCCTGCTCGATGTGCCGCGTGAGGAGAGCATCTCGCGCATCGCGGGCCGTGCTGCCGAGCAGGGACGCAGCGATGACACCGAAGAGGTCATCGCGAACCGCCTGGCGATCTACGAGCGCGAGACGGCGCCCATCCTCGGCGTCTACGAGACGCGCGACCTCGTCGTGCCGGTCGACGGTGTGGGCACCCTCGACGAGATCACCGACCGGATCATCGCGGCGCTCAAGGGTCGCGGCCTCGGTCGCACCGCTGCTGCCTGATCCCGTGTCCCTCCGCCGTTCGATCTACAAGTCGCCCGCCCAGCTGCGGGCGATGGTGGAGCCCGGGCTCATCACGGCAGCGGCGCTCGACGCCGCCCGCAGCCTGATCGCGCCGGGCGTGACGACGGCGGAGCTGGATGCCGCGGCATCCGCTCTCATCACCGGCCGAGGCGCGAAGTCCAACTTCCAGATGGTGCGCGGGTACCGCCACACCATCTGCGCCTCGGTCAACGAGGAGGTCGTCCACGGCATCCCCGGCGACCGGGTGCTCGCGCCCGGCGACATCCTGTCCGTCGATGCCGGCGCCGAGTACAAGGGCTGGAACGGGGACTCCGCGTTCACGTTCGTCCTGCCCGACGACAGCCGTCCTGAGGTGGTCGCCCAGCGACAGCACCTTTCGGACGTGACGGAGGGGTCGCTGTGGGCGGGCATCGCCGCGCTCGCGACCGCGAAGCACATCGGCGAGATCGGCACGGCTATCGAGGAGTACATCGAAGCCAACTCGCCGCGCTCTTCGGACGGGTCTGCCGGAACGTACGGCATCCTGCGCGAGTACGTCGGCCACGGCATCGGGCGCAAGATGCACGAGTCGCCCTCGGTGTTCAACTACCGCGTCGCCGACCCGGGCCCCGAGGTGCGGCCCGGACTCGTGCTCGCCATCGAGCCCATGGTCGTCATCGGCGACCAGGCCACGTTCGTCGAGGACGACGGATGGACGGTCTCCACGATCGACGGCACCGCCGGCTCCCACTGGGAGCACAGCGTCGCCGTCCACGAAGACGGAATCTGGGTGCTCACCGCACCCGACGGCGGCGCCGCGGGCCTTGCGCCCTTCGGCGTGACCCCGCGCGAGATCGCCTAGGAGGCTCCCCATGGCACAGACGTCACGCAAGACCAACTGGTTCGCGATCTGGGTGACCCTGGGTGTCGTGGTGGCGCTCGTGCTCGTCACGGTGCTCGTGGTCACCCTGAACAACGCAGCGACGCCCAAGCCCCTGCCGACCGAGGTGAACACGCCGTCGGCGTCGAACATCGACAGCGAGACCGGCGCGATCGTCGTCGGCACCGGCGAGGACACCCTCGGCACCTACGTCGACTTCATGTGCCCCGTCTGCAACCAGTTCGAGCAGGTCTACGGCGCCGAGATCCAGAGCATGGTCGACGACGGCAGCATGACACTCGAGATCCACCCGATCTCGATCCTCGACGGCCAGTCGAGCGGCACCCAGTACTCGACCCGCGCCGCGAACGCCGCCTACTGCGTAGCCGTCGCCGACGCCGACGCGTCGCTGCCGTTCCAGCAGGCGATGTTCGAGAACCAGCCCTCCGAAGGTTCGAAGGGCCTCACGAACAACGAGATCCTCGACATCGCCTCGGGCGTGGGCGTCACGGGCATCGACTCGTGCGTCAACGACGGCACCTACGCCGGCTACGTGACGACGATGACCGAGCAGACTCCGATCCAACCCGGCTCCTCCGGCATCGGCACCCCGACCATCACGGTCAACGGCCAGGTCATCGCGAACTCGGCGCTGCCGCCCGCCGGCTCGCTCGCGACGCTCTTCGAGTAGAAGAAGCTCCCGGGGGACGGATGCTGCGGTCGCAGCATCCGTCCCCCGATCACGTCCGCCGACCCGGGCTCGCCACGAGGTCGCGTCGGCGCGCCGAATATTCCGTGCGACGTCGGCGCCGGGCCAATAGAGTCGCACTGACGGGCGAAGTGGAGAAGCGCGGATGCTGCAGACAGGTGTTCGTCGGATCGGGATGGTTGTCGCCATCGGCGCGCTGGCCGGTGCCGGGGTGGTCGCGGTCGCACCGCTCGCGGACCCGCCGGCTGCTGTCGCCGCCGTGGGGGAGTGCCCACCCGGCACGATCCCGGGACCGGGCAACACGAACCCGATCTGGACAGACAACAACGTCGCGATCTACGCGGGGCAGGACTTCCGCGCCGCGGCCGGCGCGGCGGAGGCCGAAGGCCTTCTGGTGGTGCAGGGCGACGCCGACTTCACCAAGTCGGCAGGCGGCACCTTCAACGTCGGCTGGGTCGGGGTCGGGTCGGGTGTGGTCCCCACTCCCGGCGACACCATGCTCGCGGTCGGGGGCGACGTGTCGGTCGGCGCCGGCACCGTGCTCGACGTCGGCGCGAACGCACGCAACGCCGAGAACGAGCTCGTCGGCGGCAACGTCGACGTCGGCGGCATCACGACTCCCGACTACGAGACCGATGGCTCGCGCTACCGGCTCAACAACGGCACGCTCACACAGGACCTCGGCGCGGACGCGACGGCGAACTGGTCGACGTGGGGCACAGAGATCACCACGATGTCGGCGGAGTACGCGGCGCTCGCTCCGACCGGCACGGTGGCCCCGGCGTTCACCGTGATCGACTTCGTCGGCGACGGGGTGGCCGCCCAGCAGGTGTTCACGGTCACGTCGGCCGACCTCGCCGCCAATCCCGAGATCCACTTCACCGGCATCCCTGACGGGGCGTCCGTCGTGATCAATGTGACAGGCTCCGGCCCCGCGACCTGGGCGCCCTACTATTTCAGCGACAACGGCGTCCGTGTCGACGCCCCGGACTCCGCGGACTTCGGGACCGTGGCGCAGCGCACCCTGTGGAACTTCGTCTCCGCGACCTCGCTGCACGTCGCCGGGCCGTCGCAGGTGCTCGGCTCCATCCTGCTGCCCGCGGCCGATCCTGCCGCCGACCAGCCCGCGCTGCGCGTGACCGCGAGCACCAACGGCCGCCTCTACACGAACGGCACGATCGTCATGGACGGCGTGGGCAACGAGCACCACAACTATCCGTGGATCGACCCGCCGTTCGACTGCATCCCTGAGCCGATCGAGCCGCTGGCGACGGGATCGGTCACGATCGCCAAGGAGATCTCGCCCGAGGATGCTGCATTCCTCCCTGACGGCGTGCTGTTCTACGGCACCGTCGTGTGCGAGCTGCCTGAAGACGGCGGCGAGGTCGTGAAGGAGTGGTACGTCGCACCCGGCGAGTCCGTGGTGGTGGGCGGGCTGCCGGTCGACGCGTCCTGTGTCATCCAGGAGTCGATCGGCGTCGGCGCCCGCGCGGTCGCGCCGCTGGCGCTCGTCGGTCCGGTGCTCGCTCCCACCTACCTCCTGTGGCAGACGCCGGTCTGGGATCCGTCGCCTCCGGAGTTCGTCGTGCCGGCTTCGGACGATCCCGTGCAGTTCACCTTCGCCGTCAGCAATGCGCTCGTGCGCGGTGCGTTCACGATCGAGAAGGTCGTTCAGGGCGAGGGCGCGCCGGATGCGGCCTTCACCGGCACCTGGTCGTGCACTCTCGCCGGCGAGGCGGTCGGCGACGGCGAGTGGTCGCTGCAGGCGGGGCAGACGACGGAGCCGATCGAAGCGCTCGTCGGCGCGACATGCACCGTCGCCGAGATCGCGCCCAGCGATCCCGACGGCGGCAGCTGGTCGGCCCCGGTCATCGATCCGCCATCCGTGACCATCACGGCAGCGTCCGCCCAGGAGCCGCTGACGTTCGTGGTCACCAACACGTTCGTCCCCGACCCGGTACTCGGCGGGTTCGACATCGTCAAAGTCGTCGACGACCCGGACGGCGTCGGCTTCGACGATTCCTTCGGCGGCACCTGGTCGTGCACGGCGGAGGGCAGTGAGGTCGCCGGCGGCTCGTGGACGGCTACGACGACGGAGCCCTTCGCGGTCGACGACATCGCCGTGGGGGCGACCTGCAGCGTGACGGAGGATGCGCCCGCGGACCCGGCGGGCGGCACATGGGGTGACGTCGAGATCGCACCGGCGAGCTTCGTCGTCGAAGACGCCGAGACCCGGGTCACCGTGACCGTGACCAACACGCTCACCGCCGACGCGCCCGCGACCGGCGGCGGCGCGCTGCCGGCCACCGGCACCACGGTGCCGTGGTGGGCCGTCGCGGTGGGCGGGGCGCTGCTCGGCGGAGGAGCCGCGGTGGTGCTCAGCACCGGGGTGCGTCGCCGGCGATCCTGAGTGCGAGCCGTGACCGCACCGCGGTCATTTGCCGAGGCATCCACTATCACGTATGCTTGATCTTTGGTGCGTTGCGCCTGTATTGGCGTGTCGCCGCACCGAATCCCATCCACCGCAGATCTACCGGTCTGCACAAGTGTTAGCGAGCGTATGGCGAAGAAAGACGGTGTCATCGAGATCGAGGGCGTCGTGTCCGAGGCGCTGCCCAACGCGATGTTCCGCGTTGAGCTCAGCAACGGCCACAAGGTCCTCGCGACGATCTCCGGCAAGATGCGGCAGAACTACATCCGCATCATTCCCGAGGACCGTGTCGTCGTGGAGCTGTCGCCCTACGACCTCACCCGCGGGCGCATCGTCTACCGCTACCGCTAGACCGGTCGAGAAGTAACACCCCAGGCTCCGGCCTGCCCGGTGAAGACAGCGAAGAGAAGAAGTCATGAAGGTCAACCCCTCCGTCAAGCCCATCTGCGACCACTGCAAGGTCATCCGTCGCCACGGTCGCGTCATGGTGATCTGCAAGAGCAACCCGCGTCACAAGCAGCGCCAGGGTTGAGCCGATGCGGATCGATGCGAGCGCAAGCGAGCGTTGATGCGCGATCGGCTCAAGGTTGAGCGAGCGAAGCGAGTCGAAACCCCGCGACGCACGCAGGCCCACAACTGAATACGACTACAGGCAGCGTCAGAACCCGCATCGAGCGGGGGACACCTCGGGCTGGGGGCCCGGGCACCGACACTGCTCCACACCTCCACCAACTCTCAGGAGAATCGCATGGCACGTCTTGCCGGCGTTGACATCCCGCGCGACAAGCGCGTGGTGATCGCCCTCACGTACATCTACGGCGTCGGCCGTACCCGCTCGAACGAGATCCTCGCCGCGACGGAGATCGACGAGAACATCCGCGTCAAGGACCTCAGCGACGACCAGCTCGTCGCGCTCCGCGACTACATCGAAGGCAACTACAAGGTCGAGGGTGACCTCCGTCGTGAGGTTGCCGCCGACATCCGCCGCAAGGTCGAGATCGGTTCCTACGAGGGCCTGCGCCACCGCCGCGGCCTCCCGGTGCGCGGTCAGCGCACGAAGACGAACGCCCGTACCCGCAAGGGCCCGAAGCGCACCGTCGCCGGCAAGAAGAAGGCGCGCTAAGGCGCGGCCCCCAGGGTTTAGGAGAGCAAGAGCAATGGCACAGGCCAAGTCCGCCGCGCGCAAGCCGCGCCGCAAGGAGAAGAAGAACATCGCGCTGGGCCAGGCCCACATCAAGTCGACGTTCAACAACACGATCGTCTCGATCACCGACCCGTCGGGCGCCGTCATCAGCTGGGCGTCGTCGGGTGGCGTGGGCTTCAAGGGCTCGCGCAAGTCGACGCCGTACGCCGCCGGCATGGCCGCGGAGTCCGCTGCCCGCCAGGCGCAGGAGCACGGTGTCAAGAAGGTCGACGTGTTCGTGAAGGGCCCGGGCTCGGGCCGCGAGACCGCGATCCGTTCGCTGACCGCCGCAGGCCTCGAGGTCGGCTCGATCCAGGACGTGACGCCGCAGGCCCACAACGGCTGCCGTCCGCCCAAGCGCCGCCGCGTCTGACATCCCGTAAGCCGGGGCGCCGCTGGTCGGTGCCCCGGCTCCGGCACGTTTCCCACGGATGCCGCGACCGCTCGCCCGCGCGTCGGCCGCAGCATCCCGAGCAAAACTCAACACCTCACCCACCGCACGTGTCATATAGCGGGCACGTGATCGAAAGGAACACATAGTGCTCATCGCACAGCGTCCCACTCTGACCGAGGAGAAGATCGGGGAGTTCCGCAGCCGTTTCGTCATCGAGCCGCTGGAGCCCGGCTTCGGTTACACGATCGGCAACGCGCTGCGTCGCAGCCTCCTGTCGTCCATCCCCGGCGCAGCCGTGACGTCGATCCGCATCGACGGCGTCCTCCACGAGTTCAGCACCATTCCCGGTGTCAAGGAGGATGTCACCGAGATCATCCTCAACATCAAGCAGCTGGTCGTCTCCAGCGAGCGCGACGAGCCCATCACCGCGTACCTGCGCAAGACCGGCGCCGGTGAGGTCACCGCCGCCGACATCTCCGCGCCCGCCGGTGTCGAGGTGCACAACCCCGAGCTCGTCATCGCGACGCTGAACGACACCGCCAAGTTCGAGCTCGAGCTCACCATCGAGCGCGGCCGCGGCTACGTCTCGGCGACCCAGAACCGCAACGAGTACGCCGAGGCCGGTCAGATCCCGATCGACTCGATCTACTCGCCGGTCCTCAAGGTCTCGTACCGCGTCGACGCGACGCGTGCCGGTGAGCGCACCGACTTCGACAAGCTCGTGCTGGACGTCGAGACCAAGTCCTCGATCGCCCCGCGCGACGCCGTCGCTTCGGCCGGCCGCACCCTGACCGAGCTCTTCGGCCTGGCCCGTGAGCTCAACGTCGAGGCCGAGGGCATCGAGATCGGCCCCGCGCCGGTCGAGACCGTCCTCTCGAACGAGCTGTCGATGCCCATCGAGGACCTCGACCTGTCGGTGCGTTCGTACAACTGCCTCAAGCGCGAGGGCATCAACACCGTGTCGGAGCTCGTCGCCCTCTCGGAGACGCAGCTCATGAACATCCGCAACTTCGGTCAGAAGTCGGTCGACGAGGTGCGCGACAAGCTCATCTCGCTCGGCCTGTCGCTGAAGGACTCGGTCCCCGGGTTCGACGGCGCGCACTTCTACGGCGGCTACGACGACGAGACCGTGTGATCGGATGCCGGGACTCCCGGCATCCCGTATCCCCTGACCGAATTTCATCCTGGAGTAACTGAGAATGCCCAAGCCCACCAAGGGTCCCCGCCTCGGAGGCGGCCCCGCCCACGAGCGCCTGCTGCTTGCGAACCTGGCCGCCGCGCTGTTCACCCACAAGTCGATCAAGACGACCGAGACCAAGGCGAAGCGCCTGCGTCCGCTCGCCGAGCGTCTCATCACGTTCGCGAAGCGCGGCGACCTGCACGCGCGTCGTCGCGTGCTGTCGGTCATCGGTGACAAGGAAGTCGTGCACGTCCTGTTCACCGAGATCGCTCCGCTGGTCGCGGACCGTGAGGGCGGCTACACCCGCATCACGAAGGTCGGCAACCGCAAGGGCGACAACGCCCCCATGGCCGTCATCGAGCTCGTCCTCGAGCCCGTGACGAAGAAGCCGTCGGCCAAGAAGGCCGCCGCCGCGAAGGCTGCTCCGACCGAGGAGGCTCCCGCCGAGGAGACCCCCGCCACGGACGAGGCCGCCGAGGCCGGCGCCGAGTCGCAGGAGGAGGGCGCTGCCGCTGAGGCCGCCGCCGAGGAGGCCGTCGAGGCCCCCGCCGAGGAGAAGTCCGAGTAATTCGGATCCCGCCGGGCGCAGCAGCCCGGCACCCCTTGCACCGCGAGGCCCGTCACCCCCTGGGTGACGGGCCTCGCTGCGTGTGCCCGTCTCGTGCCGCGGTGCAGGGGGCCCGGTTCAGGGGGGTTCAGGGGGTGAGGTCGGCGCTGAGGATCTCGGCGAGTCGGTTGGCGCGGTCCGCGGCGTAGGCCCGGCGCTCGTCGGCGAGCTCGTCCACGGCGGCCGCGACGGTGTCGGCGAAGATGCGCCCGCCGGCGGCGCCGGGGTGGATCCTGTCGCCGGCGAGGAGGTCCTGGTGGGGCGCGATGGCGCCCGACCAGTCGGCGACGATGACGTTGCGGTGGTCCTCGGCGAACGCGGCGAGCTCGGCGTTGACACCGGGGATCCAGTCGCGGGGCGCGTACGCGTTCACGAGGACGAGGCCCCGCTTCGGGCCGACCGTCTCGGCGAGCTGCTCCAGCGTCGAGGGGTCGACCTCCCCGTTCGTGCCCAGGGCGACGACGACGTACGGCCGCAGCCGGCCGGTGGCGTCGAGGTCGTCGACGATCTCGGGTCCGGCCCACATGGAGCGCGAGACCTCGGCGTCGACGTCGATGCCCGGCAGGCGCTCCACGAGACCGCCGGCGGACGCCAGCATGACGGAGTCGCCCACGGCGGTGATCTGGTCGCCCGGGATGTCGGCGGGGGTGGTGGCGGCATCCGTCGCCGAAGGGGTGGGGGCGATCGGCGCGGGGGCCTCGCGCAGCGTCTTCTCGAGGGCGGCGCGACCCGCCGCGACGGCGGCCTCGGCGCGGGTCTCGTCGGGCGAGACCGCGATGGCGGTGCCCGCACCGGCGAGCACGAGCGCGCCGCTGAGTGCGACGCCGACGGCGCGGAGCCGTGCGCCGGGCCCGCCCCGAAGGCGTGCGGCGAGCGTGCGCCCCGAGGCGCGGAACCCGTGCCGGCGCACGGGCGTCTCGATGCAGCGGAACGACAGGGCGGATGCTGCGACCGTCGCCGCGAGCACGCCCAGGCCGATCCACACCGGCGCGGTGGCGACCGTCGCGTCGGGCGCGAAGGCCGCGACCGCGAGTACGAGCAGCGGCCAGTGCCACAGGTAGAGGCCGTAGGAGCGGTCGCCGATCCAGCGCATCGGCCGCACGTCGATCGCGCGTGCGAACCATGAGCCGGGCCACACGCCCGCGACGATCGCGACGGCGCCGAGCAGGCTCGCGGCGAGGAGGGCGCCGGGGAACGTCAGGAGGGAGGAGCTCGGCGGCAGCATCGCGAGGGCGACGAGGCCGCCGAGAGCGAGCACGCCGGTCACGCCGGTCACGTTCCGCGCCACGCGCGACACGGCCCACTGCAGGCGCGGGAGTGGTGCCGGCAGGAACGCGAGGCCGACGCCGAGCAGCAGGCCGAACGCGTGCGTGTCGGTGCCGAAGTAGGCGCGCGTGACGTCGCCGCCGCCCGAGACCACGACGCCCATCCAGGCGGCCGATGCGGCCGCGAGGGCGAAAGCCGCGGCTGTGCGCGCCCACGGCCGCGGCAGCAGAAGGAACAGCGGGAAGATCAGCGGCCAGAGCACATAGAACTGCTCCTCGACCGCGAGCGACCAGAAGCTGCGGAACAGCTCGGGCGCCGCCGCGGCGAAGTACCCGCCGCCGCCCGCGAGCGAGACCCAGTTGTAGCTGAAGGTCGCCGCGCCCAGCACCTGCTCGTCGAGGTCGACGAGAACGTCGCCGCCCACCATCCAGGCCAGCGCCGAGCCCACCACGACCACCACCGCGAGGGCCGGCAGCAACCTCCGCGCGCGCCGCTGCCAGAACCGGCCGAGGGCGACCCGTCCGGTCGAGACCTGCTCCCGCAGCAGCAGGCTCGTGATGAGGAATCCGCTGATCACGAAGAAGACGTCCACCCCGACGAACCCGCCCGGGAGCACCGCCGGCGGGAACAGGTGGTAGACGACCACGAGCAGGACGGCGATCGCGCGCATGCCGTCCAGCCCGGCGAACCGGGAGGGCGGGGTGAGGGAGGGCGCAGTCGACGTCATGGGTTCTCGCGAACGAAGGAGGGGAAACGGCAATCATACGCGGCGCTCGCGACGGTCGGCGAGGCGCTGCCCCGGGGCTGCGTCGTCGTCGGGTGAGGGCGCCTCGGTAGGCTGGAGTCCGTGCGGATCCGCCTCGACATCGCCTACGACGGCACGCATTTCCGCGGGTGGGCGCGTCAGCCCGGGCTGCGCACGGTGCAGGAGACGCTCGAGTCGTCCCTCGCACGCGTCGTCGGCGGCGACCCCCGGCTCGTGGTCGCCGGCCGCACCGATGCGGGGGTGCACGCCACCGGTCAGGCCGCTCACGTCGACCTCGACGAGGCGCAGCAGCAGCGCATGCTCGCCAGGCACGCGCGTCCGGGCGCCGGCGCCCCCACCGCCGAAGATCGCGCCGCGGCGCTCGCTGCGCGCATGACGGGCGTGGTGGGTGCGTACTCCGACGTCGCGGTCACGGGCTCGCGCATCGCGCCCGAGGGCTTCGATGCGCGGTTCTCGGCGGTCTGGCGCCGCTACGAGTACCGCATCGGCGACACCGTGACCGGCTACGACCCGCTCGAGCGCCATCGCACCACCTCGGTGCGCGCATCCCTCGATGCGCAGGCGATGGATGCTGCCGCTCGCGCCCTCATCGGACTCCACGACTTCGCCGCGTACTGCAAGCCGCGCGAAGAGGCCACGACGATCCGCACGCTGCTCGAGTTCGACTGGCACCGCGACGACGCCGGCGTACTGGTCGCGAACGTCAAGGCCGACGCGTTCTGCCACAGCATGGTGCGCGCGCTCGTCGGCGCGTGCGTCGCGGTCGGCGAGGGGCGCCTCGACGTCGACGACGTCGTCGACATCCGCGACGCGCAGGAGCGCGTGCCCGAGGTCAAGGTGCTCGCGGCGCGCGGGCTCACGCTCACCGAGGTGGGCTACCCGGCCGACGATCTGCTCGCACAGCGGGCAGAGCAGACGCGCGCGCGGCGCGACCGCGAGTGACACCGCCCAGCTAGACTGACCGGACGTTTTCCGGCGCGACTCGGGGGTTCTATGCGCAGGTGGAACCGGTTCGCCGGTGTCGTGACGATCTCGCTCGTGGGCATGGCGGCGCTCGCCGGCTGCGGGCCCGCCCCGTGGGAAGAGGGCGCCGGCGGGAGTACGCCGACCCCCACATCGACCGCCGTCCCGACCCCCGTGCCCAATGACCTGTCAGGCGGTGCCACCGAGCGCCAGCTCACCGCCGGCGCCGTCGCGGCGACGATCGACTACTGGTCGACGCTGTCGATGGACAAGTGGACGGCCGAGGCGGTCAAA
Organism: Microbacterium sp. Soil_C_42; assembly: GCF_057656735.1. Taxonomy (NCBI): domain Bacteria; kingdom Bacillati; phylum Actinomycetota; class Actinomycetes; order Micrococcales; family Microbacteriaceae; genus Microbacterium; species Microbacterium sp. Soil_C_42. The sequence continues at coordinate 48,858 of NZ_JBDGJU010000014.1, read as the reverse complement.
CCCGTCAGCATCTCGCTGATCACGACCGTCACACCGAACGACGGCCAGAAGGTGTACCTGCAGCGCGCGACCATGACGGCGATCCCCTCGACGCCGACGGGCGCGCTCGATGCCCTCCCGCCCCAGGTCGACGCCGCGACGGTGAGCCCCGGCTACCTCGTGCTGGACCCGTACAGCTACTCTCAGACGTTCAACGTCGGCCCGGTGCCGGCCGAGGCGACGTACGTGACGCTGCAGTTCAGCTACGACTTCCTGGTGCAGACGACGCCGACCTCGAGCGAGTACGCCAAGCAGACGGCGACCGACACGCTCACGGTAGCTCTGACTGGCTGATCAGGCGGTTGACGATGGTGGCGCCGACGCGCTCCCATCGGTCGCCGCCCTTGCCGCTCGCGACGCGCGCGGCCTCCCGGCCGGTGTACACGAGGGTGTCGAGGTCGTAGCCGAGTACCGAGACCGGCGCCCAGCCGGCGCTCGCCGTGGGCCGGATGGGAAGCGCGCCGTGCACGTCGATGAGGGTCACGCGCTCGAGCGTCGTGCGCAGCAGATCGCGCACCACGGCGTCGGGTCGGGGCACGAGCACCACGACGGCGCCCGCAGAGGGCGACCCGACGTCGGATTCGGCCGGGAAGGCGGCGCGCACTTCGTCCTCGAGCCGCTCCGACAGGGTCGCGAACGCGGCGGCTCCCGCGGTCTGGCGGATGTCGGCGGCGTCGTCGAGCCCGAGATAGACGACCGACCACGGCTCCGAGGTCTTCTGCGCCCGCGCGAGGCGGTCGCCGGCGGTCCGCTCGAACTGCTGCCACGCCGTCGAGACGGCTGCGGTGCGGCCCAGCCCGCCGTCGCGAGCGGTGGTGCCGACCACCGCGATCAGCGCGCAGGCCACGTACACCAGCATCCCGACCGACGAGATCAGCCGCACGAGCGCGAAGTCGTCACCACCGGACGGCGGGTAGACGAAGCCCGCGATCAAGATGCCGACGCCGGTGACGAAGAACGCGATCGACACGATCACCAGCGGCAGCAGCAGGCGGTCGTGGCGCCGCGATGAGGCGCGCGCCCAATCGAGCACGAAGAGGCCCGCGAACACGGATGCCGCGAAGAAGACGGTGCGGTACGCCACGGTGAACCATGCCAGGTCGTCGACGATCGCCAGCGAGAACGCCGACACCGCGGCCATGGCCGCTCCCGCCCAGATGTGCGGACGCAGCCCCCATGCCGCGCGGAAGCCCGACCACAGGAATGCCGGTGCGCCCATCAGTGCGCCGAGCGATGCGCGACGGAGCTGCTCGATGCCGGCGACGTCGCCCGCGACGACGCCGTAGGTGGCGAGCATCGCGAGGGTGAAGGCGATGCTCCAGTAGAGCGTCGGCAGTCCGGGCCGCAGGAGGAACGCGATGCCGATGGTGAGCATCGTCGCCAGGGTGGTGATCACCGCCTGGGCGATGCCGAGGTCCACGCCGGCTCCGGCGGTGAGGTCGGTCATGCTCGTCCTTCTGTGTCGCGCCGGTCGTCCTGCCGCGCGGCGGGAGCCTCGGTCAGCTCGCCCGCCAGGGGCAGGCGGATCGTGATGGTCGTGCCCGCGCCCGGCTCGCTGTCGATCGACAGGGTGCCCCCGTGGGCGAGCACGATGTCGTTGGTGATGCCGAGTCCGAGCCCGGTGCCGCCGGACTTCTTCTTCGCCTCCTCGGTGCGGAAGTACGGCGTCAGGATGTTCGGGAGGTCGTCCGCGGCGATGCCGATGCCGGTGTCGGCGACCGACAGCACGACGTGGTGGTCCTCGACGGCACCGGTGATGCGCACGCGGCCGTCGCGCGGGGTGTATTTGATCGCGTTGCTCACGACGTTGTCGACGACCTGCCGGAGCCGGAAACCGTCGGCCGTGATCGGAAGGGCCTCATCGGCGCGCACGTCGATCGAGATGTCGCCCGAGACCGCGGTCGGGCGGAACGAGGCGACCGATTCGAGCAGGATCTGGCGCAGGTCGATGTCGTCGACTTCGTCGCGGGCCGTGAAGCCGCGCTTCGAGGTCGTCCCCAGGCTCTGGACCATCGTCAGCATGCGGTCGCTCGCCGCCACGATCGACTCGAACCGCTCGCGCGTGCGCGGGGTGAGGTCGTCGAGTTCGAGGGCGAGCTCCGCATTGCCGATCATCACAGTGAGGGGGTGCTTCAGCTCGTGCGACGCCATCGCGGTGAACCGCTCCCGCTCGCGCTGCGCGTAGGTGAGGGCCGTCACGTCGTGGACGAGGAGAAGGATGCTGGATCCCTCGTCTCCGCCGGCGGCGAGGCGCTTGGCGGTCACCGAGAGCGCACGCCACTCGCCGTCCGCGGTGAACAGCCAGACCGAGGCATCCGTGAAGGTCTCTCCGCGTGCCGCGCGTGCGAAGGGCCGCTCGGAGAACGGCACGGGCATGCCGCGCCGCCCGGTGTACTCGACCGAGCGGGCGGGCAGCGTCGGGTCGAGCGGGTCGAGCCCGTACAGGCGCGAGTACGCGTCGTTGACGGCGAGCACGGACCCGTCCTCGGAGATGCGCGCGATGCCGGTGTCGACGCCGTTGAGGATCTCGCTGGTGCGGCGCTCCTGATCGGCGCGGCGCGTGTAGGTCGCGGTGAGACGCGCCGCCTGACGTCGCAGCAGGTGTCGCAGCGCGCGAGTGCGCCGGAGGGCGAGATGGGCGGTGATGCCGATGAAGGTCAGCGACAGCAGGACGACGAACACCCGCAGCGCCGCGAGATTGCTGGATGCGATCGCGGAGTCGACGAGGAGGATGAGTCCGATCATCGCGAGCATCGCGGCGAGGGCGATCGTGCGGAAATGCATCGCGACCCACATCACCGGGAACGCCCAGAGGTAGCCCAGGCGCAGCTCGGTCCCGCTCGACATCAGGCCGATGGCGATCGCGTCGGCGAACGGCACCGCGAGCACAGCCCATGCGGGCAGGCGCGACCACGGCAGAGCCAGGGTCGCCAGCGTGAGGATGACGACGAGGAGCGTGCCGAGCAGGAAGTTCCAGCGGCCGAACATCTCGGGCTGCAGCGCCATCACGAGGATCGCGGTGATGAGCACGGACGCTGCGAGCACGAGCTGCGTGAGCCAGATCGACCGGGTGCGGCTGTCGGGCGCGCTCACGACGAAGGTCGATCGTGCAGCCCCGGTAGCCATAGGCCGATTCTATTGACCCGGCCACCTGGCATTTCGGCGCCGAGCCGACAGCCGGCAAACGCTCTCTTGCGGATGCCTTGCGCAAACCTTGCGGTGGCGTTCGCGGTCTCTCGAAGGGGCCTTGCGGTCGGTGGGAGAAGCTCTTCATGTGCCGGAGACACCGGCCGAGGATCCGAAAGGCGACGAACGTGACCGAGATCGTCCCCCTCACCCGCAGCCAGCGCACGCACCGCGCGGAGCCGGCCGCTGCGCTGGAGGATGTCACGACCGTTCACGGATTCGCCGACGACTTCGAGGCCGTCCTCGACGACACCTCGGTGCACCGCTCGACCATCGGCTGCGTCATCCCGGCGTACAACGAGGAGGAGTCGATCGCCCAGGTGATCGAGTCGCTGCTCGGTCAGACCCGCGTGCCCGACGTGATCCACGTCGTCGTCAACAACACCTCCGACGCCACCGTCAAGATCGCGTCGCAGTACGCCGGCCCGCACGAGGTCGTCACCGAGCTCGGCGAGCAGTTCACCGAGGTGTTCGTCCACGACATCGGCAAGAACCCCGACAAGAAGGTCGGCGCGCTCAACTACGGCTACACGCTCGTCGAGGGCTACGACTACCTGCTCGGCGTCGACGGCGACACGGTCGCGGACGCGAAGGCGGTCGAATACCTCGAGGCCGAGGCGACCAGCGACACCCGCATCGGCGGCATCTCGGCGATCTACTCGATCGACGACAAGCCGATCAAGGGGGCTCTCGCGAAGTTCCTCACGACCGGCCAGCGCTCGCAGTTCGCGGCGTTCAACCTGCACAACCTGCTGCGCGGCCGCAACATGGCGGTGCTCGGCGGGCAGTTCTCGATCTTCTCGACGCACGCCCTGCGCGACGTCATGAAGGAGAACCACCAGTCGACGCCGTGGGTGAAGGACTCCGAGGTCGAGGACTCGCTGCTCTCGCTGCAGATCAAGAGCGCCGGCTACCTCACCAAGATCAGCCCGTTCGCCCGGGCCGATGTCGGCGGCATGACGACCCTCCGCGCGCTCGACGCGCAGCAGGTCAAGTGGACCTACGGCGCCATCGAGCTCATGTGGCCCGGCCAGCGCGGCGACACCAAAGGGCAGCCGTTCCACCCGAACCTGCGCGTCCGCTGGCTCGAGCACTTCGACATGCTCATGAACATGTTCGTGCGCATCGCGTTCGTCACGCTGCTCGCGGCGTCGCTGTCGATCGGCGCGTTCGTCTTCTCGTACTGGTGGCTCATCCCGCCGGTGGTCGCCATCGCGCTCAACACCCGCATGGCGCTCACGATGCACAACCGCAACACGCGGGATGTGCTCTTCGGCCTCACGCTGGTGCCCGCCGAGATCTACATGTGGATCCGCTGCAGCCACTTCGTGCGGTCATGGACGCGATTCCTGTCGCGCAAGAAGGTCGACAACTGGGCGATGCAGGCCAAGGCCGAGCGCGGCGGCGGCTTCGGCCACTGGACGCCGCTCATCCTCGCGGTCGGGGTCATCGCCGCGATGGTCGCGATCTGGATGATGCTGCCCGTGATGGTGCAGTCCACGGTCCTGTGGATCGGCTGGCCGATCGTCGGCGTCGTCACGGTGCTGCAGACGCTGTCCATGTTCTTCAAGCTCATCCGTCGTCAGCACGGATACAAGGTCTGACCCGAACCCGAATCGGGTCGGAACTGGGGAGAGCGCCGGGGCTGGGGAGCACGGCGCGGGGGAGGAGGTGAGGGGCCCGCCTGGGGGAGAGGCGGGCACCCTCACCGACATCGCACGGCGGAGGCATCCGCTCTGTCTGGGGCAGAGGGGATGCCTCCGCCGCCGTCGGTCCTCCGCGAGGGTGTCAGCCCTCCGAGGTCAGCCGGTATCCGACGCCGCGCACCGTCTCGATGTAGCGCGGGTTGGCGGCGCTCTCGCCGAGCTTGCGTCGCAGGTTCGTCATGTGCGCTTCGACCGCACGCTTGTCGGCATCGCCGACGAAGTAGCTCGTCACGTAGGACTCGCCCCGCAGCACCAGGGTGAGGTCGGCCTTGCTGCGCACGCGCCGCTTCGACTCGAGCAGGGTCGCGAGCAGGTCGAACTCGGTGCGCGTGAGGTCGAGCTCCTCACGGCCGATGAGAACGATGCGGTTCTCGGGGTGCAGCCGCAGGTCGCGGTGCGTCAGCCATTCGCCGTCCGCATCGACGACGGCGGGGACGGATGCTGCGCCCGCCGGCACGATCACGGTCGCGGGTGTCGTGAGGTCGCGGTCCTCGATCGCGGGTGCGGTGGGCGTCGCGGTGGTGGTCGGCCGCGTGCCGGGGAACGACGGGCCGACGCTCCCCTGCGAGGGCGCGGCGGGCGCTGCGACGGCGCGCTCCACGTCGGTGGTCCGCCGCCGCATGAGCGCCTCGACGCGAGCGCGGAGCTCGCGCGGCCGGAAGGGCTTGAGGAGGTAGTCGTCGGCGCCGGCGCCGAGCCCGGCGATCACATCGGCTTCATCGTTCATGCCGGTGAGCATGATGATGTACGTGTCGGACTGGGCGCGGATGCGCTTGGCCGCCTCGATGCCGTCGATGCCGGGCATGTTGACGTCGATCGTGGTCAGTACCGGCTGGTAGGTGAGCACCGCCCGCACGCCGTCGATGCCGTTGCCGACCGAGACCGTGGAGAACCCCGACGACTCGAGGACCTCGGCCAGGACGTGGCGGATCTCCTTGTCGTCCTCGATGATGACCGCTGTCTTCAGCTCGTCAGAAGGGGTGCTCATGCGTGCGTGCTCTCTGGGACGGTGGAACCGGACATGCGCCGATTACCGACCCCAGCCGCGGCCCCCGACGCATGCGCAAAGTACTCCCGATGCTACACAACCCCGGGAAGGCCTGGTCGGAGCTCAATCCGTCATGACGTCGCGGGTGAGCTCGACGGCGGCCTCCGGCCACCACTGTCCGGCCGCCGGGCCGCCGTTGCAGTCGCCGTCGCTCTCACCCGGCGGCTTGATCCACAGGTTCGTGTCGACGACGTCGTCGCCGACCGTGCCGCCGGGTTCGCCGACGAGACGCCCGGGCGGATTGCACCACTCGCCGTTCGAGCCCGCGCCGTTGCGGCCGGTGTCGATGATCGCGTGAAGCCCGTCGAGGCGTCCCGCGACGTCGTGGGCGTAGTCCACCTCGTCGTCGGTCGCCTCGAAGTTCGACACGTTGGTGACGAAGCCACGGATGCCTCGGTCTCCGTCGCCGCGGGTCGCGCGGTCGACGCGGTCGATGAGGTCGGCCATCTCCGCCGGGGCCAGCCAGTTCGAGTGGCCGCCGTCGACGTAGATCCAGGTGCTCTCGGCGGCGAGCGCCTCGACCGCCGCGCTCAGCTGCTCGACCCGCTCGCCGGCGTTTCCGCACTCGGGCGCGAGGGCGAGGCTGTCGGGTTCGAGGATCACGATCGGTGACGTGTCGGCGGCGTCGCCCAAGGCGTCGCCGATCGCGCGCGTCCACTCGAGGTACGCGTCGCCGTCGAGGCCGCCGGCGGAGTGCCCGCCGCAGTCGCGCTCGGGCAGGCCGTACACGACGACCGCGACACGCGCGGATTGGTCGCGCGCCTCCGCGGCGAGGCCCGCGATGCGCTCGCCCACCACGCCGACGGGTTCGCCCTCCGGCGTGAGCCAGACGGCCGTGGGCTGTTCGCTCAGATACCTCGCCGCGGCCTGCTCGGGACTGCCGTCGGCGGCGCGGGTCGCAGCATCCGTCGCCGTCGAGAGGCCGGAGGCGACGATCTTCGTGCCGCGGGCGGGCGCCTCGGGCGACTGGCCTCGCAGGAGGGCGACGGCGGCGACGACGGCGACGACCGCGACCACGCCCGTGATCGCCAGGATCGTGATGGTCCGTCGCGAAGTGGGCACGAAGGCGAGCCTACGAGACCTCCACCGCGGCGACGTGCCGCGGCGTGTCGTGCTCAGGCCGTGCGCGGGCGGGGACTCCGTACGCGCGGGGTGGATGCGGTGCGTCCGGTCGCGAGCGCGCCACGGCGGGTGGTGCTGCCGCGCTTCGACCCGACGAGCTGCAGCAGGGCGGCCGCCAGCGGACTCGCCGACGTCGCCTCGGCCTCGAAAGCACTCGCGACGACGGATGCGGCGCGCTCGAACTCCTGCGCCTTCACGGCGGCCGCGCGGCGCTCGGCGACGACGCGGTCGGCGGCGGCGTACTCGGCCCGCAGGCGCTCGCGCTCGGACTCGTCGAGCCCGGCTCGCCGCGCGGTGCGCTCGAGGGCCTCGGCGGCGCGGGAGCGCAGTGCGATGCTGCGGTGCAGCTCGCGCTCCGCGGTCTCACGGGCGAGGCGGCTCGCGTCGAGAGCGTCGGCGAGCTCGGCACGGACGGTCTTCGGGGATGCAGCGGTCATGGGTTCCTCCAGGATCGGGGTGCGGGTTCACGCTCGGATGCCGTGAACCGGCACACCACTGAAGAGCAGCAGCATCCGGTTTTCGTACATACGAGCTTCCTGTCAAGGCCATCCGCTCGCCACGTCGGCGGAATAGGCTGTGGTCGTCATGAAGGTCATCTCGTACAACCTGCGCAAGCACCGGGCTGCGGGGGAGCTCGCCCACCTGGTGGAGCGCCATGGCGCCGACGTGCTGTGCCTGCAGGAAGCGGACACGTCCGACATCCCCGACGAGATCTCGGGGCTGCGGCTCGCGGACTCCACGCAGCGCAATCGCCTCGGGCTCGCCGTGTACTACCGCGAGAACACCTACCGCGCGGTCGAGGTGCGGGCGCTGGCGCTGAAGAAGTCGCTGCACGACCGCGTGCTCAAGCCCGCGGAGGAGCGGCTGCTCGGCGTACGCCTGCACGACATCGACGAGAACACCGACCTCATCGTGGCCTCGTTCCACGCCGCGCCGCTCACGGCGCTGAACTCCCTGCGCCGCCACCAGATCCGCACGGCGCTCGGCGAGCTGCAGCAGCTCGGCGAGGGGCTGCCGGCGCTCATGGTCGGCGACTACAACTACCCGGTGTTCAAGGAGCGGCTGGGCCAGCACATCCGCGAGCAGGGGTACGAGCTGAATCTGTCGGACTCGCGCACGTACACGCGCTACCGCTTCTTCCGCGGCCACTACGACTTCGCGACCTCGATCGGCTTCGAGATCGACCGCGTGCGGACGCTGCCGCAGGGACTCAGCGACCACCTGCCGATCCTCGTGACCGCGCATCCCGCTGCCGGCGTGCGCCGCGAGGTCGGGATCGCCGATCCCGAGACGGCCGCGGCGGACAGCGGCGCCGCTTAGAGAAGCGACGGGTCGGGGTCGCTCCACTTCTCGATCCCTTGCACCACCCAGAACACGAAGAACAGCGCGAGGGCGATCGCTTCGACGATGAGGACGATGGGGACGGCGGAGCCGCTCGCCTGCGGCAGCAGCGCGACATACGCCACGAGCACCAGCACGAGTCCCAGCGCGATCGCGGTGTAGAGCACGCGGAACACCGGGGCCGGCGGCGGGCCCTGCCGGGGGAACGCGCTGCGCACGGCGACCGCCGCGAACAGCGCGAAGAAGGCCGTCGTCGCGACGAAATGCGCGTTCTGCAGGAACGCGTCTCGCGCGAATGCCCACGTGAGCCCCGTGACGGCGAGCACGACGGCCGCGATCAGCAGCGACGGCCACACCGCCGCGAGCGAGACCTGGCCGAGCGCACCGAGCAGCAGCGCGACGAGGAGCAGCAGCATCCCGAGCACGAGGTAGACGACGACGCCGTTCGCGACGTCGGCCTCGTACGCGGGCGGGAAGCAGCGTCCCGTGCGCGGGACGTCGACGCCGGGCACGGTGCCGGGTGCGAGAGTCGTCGGCACCAGGGCGATGAGCGGCGCGAACAGTGCGGCGGCATCGAGGAGAGCCCGCTCCGCTCCGCGCCCCGACAGGGCGAACAGTGCGAGGGAGACCGCGATCAGCGCCCCGACGAACACGTCGCGTGCCGGGGTGTAGAAGTAGTCGCTGATGGACGTGAGCCAGCCGTACGTCGTCGCCGCCTGGCCGATGGCGACGAAGATCGCGATGACGGTGCCGGCCAGCCCGATGCGCAGGTAGCGGTAGGTGCGCTCGAGCGACGTCGACGCAGCGGAGACCATGGCGATCACGATAGCGGTCGGCCCCGACGGCGGCGCCGACCGGACTCGCGGGTCAGTGCGAGTCGCGCGAGCGGCGCACCGCCGCGACGACCGCGAGGGCGGCCCCGGCGAGCAGGAGCGCGCCGCCGCCGATCCACAGGCCCATGGTCTGGCCCTGGTCGAGGCCCGTCGCGGGGAGGCCGTCAGCGCCGGTGATGGTCACGGCGGCGGTGCCGCCGGCGGACGTCGACGACACTGCGGCGATGTTGTACGTGCCCGTCGCGTTCGAGGGGAGGGTGATGTCGACGCCCGCGAGGGACCCGTCGGCCTCCGATGAGGCGGTGCCGCTCGCGGTGGTGATCGCGAACTTCACCATGCCGATGCGCGCAGCGGCGCCGTTCTCACCGGTGACGGTGATGGTGATGGCCTCGTCGGCCGAGAACGTCTCGGCGGCGCACTCGAACGAGATGGTGCCGCCGGCCTGCGCCGTCGGCGTCGTGGTGCACGAGCCCGAGGGCGGATAGATCGTCGAGGCGCTCGCGGCGGCGGGTACCGCGAGGACCGCTCCGAGGGCTAGCGTCGCAGCGAAGGCGGCTCGGGGGAGGAGCCGGGGCGTGGTCGATCGAGTGATGTGGGGCATCGAGAGCAGTCTACGAAGCGCCGCACACCACGGCAACTGCGGCGGGCGGGGTGAGCGTCGGGGTCGTCACGGCCTCGAGCGTCGCCGCGACGGGCGCACTCGCCCGTGCGGTGAGCGTCGCTGTCGCCGATCCGCCCGGCGGGAGGTCGATCGCGAAGCTCACGACCCGGCGCCCGGCGTGCGTGCCGCCGCCGAATCCGGTGCCGTCCGACATGGTCGCATCCACCAGTTCGAAGCCCTCGGGCAGGTACAGGTAGCCGATGGTGCGGGTGACGCCTGCCGGCACGCCGAAGGCGCTGTCGCCGGTGATGTACGCGGGCAGGGATGCGGCATCCGCCGGCGCCGTGTTGCCGATCGTGACCGTGAGCACGGCGTCGCCTGTCGCATTTCCCGCGGCGTCGAGCGTGCAGCTGGACCACTCGAGCGTCGTCGTCGCGTTCTGGTAGAAGTCCATCTTCGAGCCGGTGCCGTCGTTGACGTAGACGCCGAAGCGCGCGGCCTCGTCGTCCGAGACCGGCAGGCCGCCCGCGAGGGTCGTGTCGGCGAGCACGCTCTGCTCGTTCTCGTGCGCGCTCCACAGCAGCAGGCGGTCTTCATCGCCGGCGCGGGTGAGTGCGCCGACGAGCGCGGCCGGGTCGACGTCGCCTCCGGAAAGCTTCTCGAACACGGCGGCCGCCGCCATGGCGAAGAAGGCGTCCTGGTCGGCAGGGCGCGTGTACCGCGAGTAGACGTCGTTGAGCAGCAGCTGCACGGCGTTGTCGGGGGCGAGCACGTCGCCGGTGGGGAGGGCGATCGGACCGGTCGCCTCGAGCAGGTATGAGAGCGCGACCGGGTCGAGGGCGATCACGCCGTCCACCTGCTGTCCGCCGTGCTGTCGTGCCCACATCTCGCGGGCGAGCGCACCGCTGACCGCGAAGTCGGGCACCTGCGTGACGTTCTGGATCCAGCGGCCCGGGCGCTCGCCGTAGATCGCGGTGATCTCGTCCCCGAGGGGCAGGACGGCGGCGTCGTAGCGGGGGTAGTCGCTCGAGGACTCCTGCGCGGCGAGGCTGATCGCACCGCCCTCGGTGTGGATCAGCGCCATCGCGCCGGGGATGCCGCCCAGCGACCGCCATTCGGCGTTGTTCTGGAACAGCACGAGGTAGTCGCGGGGGGCGTCCGCGCCGAGCATCGAGGGGATGAGCTGCGTCGCCCGGGCGAGGGCGTCGGTGGCCGTTCCCGCTTCGACGAGGAGCGCGTCGACCTCGTCCACGGCTGCGCGCACGGGCGCGATGAGCGCGGTGCGATCGATGGACGAGACGGATGCTGCCGCCGCCCCGACCCCCTCGCTCGCGGTCTGCGCGGCGCCGCTGATCTGCTGCAGCGGCGCGAGGTCGAGCTGCCCGTCCTGCGGTTTCAGGGCGTCGACCTGGAACGAGGCGGCGACCTCGGAGAGGGGACGCAGCGCCATGCTCGTGACGCCGTCGAGCGACTCTGCCACCGTCGCGACAGCGGCCAGCTGCGGGCCGACCCAGGGAAGGCCTTCGGCCAGGTTCCACACCGGGTCGGAGGTCATCGCGTGCGCGGCGCCGGTGTCGGCGGCGAGGGCGGCGATCGCGTCACTCGCGGCCGCCGGGTCGGCGAGGTTCTCCCGCACCGCGGCCGCGGTCTGCTGGGCGTCGCGGAGATGGCCGTAGGCGAGGGCTCCGCGCACCCCGATCCACACGGTGGCGATCACGGCGAGGATGAGCAGGCCGCCCAGGACGGCGGCGAAGACGACTCCCCCGCGGCGCACGGAGCGGGGCAGGGGAGAGTCGGTCACCGCTCCACCCTACGGGGCCGGTCCGAGCAGTCGCTGCGAGCTCAGCGGGTGTCCGCCCCCGCGTAGTCGCCCTGGTACTGGTAGCCGTAGTAGCCGCCGTTCTTGCGGGGCACGCGGTTCAGCACGACGCCGAGCACACGGGCGTTGGCCTTGCCGAGGTTCGCGAGCGCCTTGTGCAGCATGTCGTACGTCGTCTTGCCGGCGCTGACCACGATGAGCGCTCCGTCCGCGGCGGTCGTGAGGACCGCAGCATCCGTCACCGGAAGGAGAGGCGGGGAATCGATGATGACGAGGGCGTGCTCGGTGAGGCTGCGCACGAGCGCCTGCATGCGGTTCGAGCCGAGCACCTCGCTGGGGTTCGGCGGAACGCGGCCGGCGGTGATGACGGCGAGGTTGCTGCTCGCGCCGACGTTGTGCACGACGTCGTTGAGCTCGGCGCGTCCCGCGAGCACGTCGGTGAGGCCGGCGCCGTCGGGCAGGCCGAACACCGTCGAGACCATCGGACGGCGCAGATCCGCGTCGAGCAGCACGACGTGGCGGCCGGCGGCCGCGAGGCTCACGGCGAGGTTCGCGGCCATCGTCGACTTGCCGTCGCCGGGCAGGGGGCTCGTGACGACGATCGCGCGGGGCGGGTTGTCGACGTCCATGAACTGCAGGTTCGTGCGCAGCTCGCGCATCGCCTCGGCGAGCGGGGCGGAGGAGGAGTGCTGGCTCTCGAAGTCGGCGAGGCCGCGCTCGACGCTGAGGCCCTTGTCGACGGGAAGCGTTCCGACGACGGGAACGCCGGTCTCGCGTTCGATGTCGCGCGGGTCGCGCAGGCGCCGGTCGAGCACGTGACGCACGACCGCGTAGCCGATGCCGAGGGCGAGTCCGACGAGTGCGCCGAGGGCGAGCGCGAGGCGCACGTTCGGCGACGAGGGCGCCGTGGGAAGGCGGGCGGAGTCGCCCGTGACGAGTGTGACGGCGGCCGTGCCGGTCTCGTCGGTGCCCTCGACGTTGTTGATCTGCTCGACCATGCATCCGAGCCACGACTCGGCGAGATCGCGGGCCTCTTCGGGGCTCGACGCGCTCGCGGTGACGCGCACGATGACGGTGTCGAGGGGGTTCGAGACGTCGACGCGGGTGACGAGGGACTCGGGGGTCGTGCTCAGGTCGAGCTCGTCGATCGCGCACTCCGCGACGGCGCGCCATGATCCGAGCTCGACGTACGAAGTGACCTTGCTGCGGGCGAGCTGGTCGCCGACGAGGGAGGAGCCGGTGTCGGAGCCGGCGTTGGTCGCCGTGACGATCCCGCTGGCGTTCGCCGTGTAGACCTTGGGCTGCAGGGCGGTCCACCCCCACGCCACGGCCACGCCCAGGAGGGTGAGGATCACGATGGCGAGCCAATGCGCTCGCAAGATGCGCAGGTAATCCCGCAGCTCCATGGGCCCCCTCCCAGTCCCCCGTACACTACCGCGTGTGACCGGCAACCTCGTGATCGCTGCCCTCGGGGTGCGGGTGGGCATCGTGTGCGACGGCCTGGAGGCGGCTGCACGGACTGCTGTCGAGGACGCATGGACGGATGCTGCGACCACCGGTGTCGCCGACATCGAGGTGGTCGCGGACGCGGGTGGCAGCATCCGTTCTCTGCTGTCGTCGCTGTCTCAGCGCGTGACGCTCGCGGCGATCGAGGCCCAGCGCGGACGGCTGTGGATGCTGCACGCCGCCGGCATCGCCCTGCCCGACGGCCGGGTGGTCGCGCTCGTGGGGCCGAGTGGGCGGGGCAAGACGACGGCGTCGCGGGTGCTCGGCGAGGCGTACGGGTACGTCTCGGACGAGACGGTGGCCGTCGACTCGTCGGGTCGCGTGCACCCGTACCGCAAGCCGTTGTCGATCATCGAGACCGGCGAGTCCGAGAAGGCGCAACGCTCGCCGTCGGTGCTGGGTCTGGGCCCGCTGCCGGATGGTGAACTGCAGCTCGCGGGGATCGTGCTCCTCGACCGGCGCGAGGGCGTCTCAGGGGCGGTCGTCTCGGACGTCGACCTCGGCGATGCGCTCGAGGAACTCGTCGCCCAGTCGAGCTATCTCACGAACCTGCCTGCGCCGCTGCGCACGATCGCCGCGCACGTCGCGTCGGTCGGCGGCGTACGTCGGGTTTCCTATACGGATGCTGCGGCCCTCGTCTCGGTCCTCCCCGAGCTGGCCGTGGAGTCGCCGTCGCGACCGCAGGTGTCGAAGGCCGTGTCTCTGGGCGGTGCGGCTGTTGTCAGTTCGGCACCGGATCGGGTGTTCCGTCGCGTCGCGCCGCTGGACGAGTTGCCGCTCATCGACCCCGATCGACTCGCCCTCCTCCACGTCGACGCCGCCCACGCCGGCACGGTGCGCGTGCTGGCGGGCATCGCTCCCGCGCTGTGGCGCGCCGCCGATGGCGTCGGTCTCGAGGCGTTGGTGGATGCTGCGATCTCCGCCTACGGCACTCCTGGGGATAAGGACGCCACCGTCGCCGTCGAAGCCGCCGTCGATGAGCTGGTCGCGGCCGACGTGCTGAAGGTCTCGTCGCCGGCGAAAGCTTCGGGCCCGGCGTTGTGGCGCATCCACGACGACGTCGCCTGGACGGGGGAGTCCTCGCGCGTGGTCGTGCTGGCGCTGGCGAATCCCGCGGCTTCGCCGCTGGCCCTCGAGGGTTCTGCGGCGCTGATCTGGGTCGCCCTCGCCGACGGCCCGGGCCAATCCGATGACATCGTGGCGCGCGTCGCTGAGTCGGCCGACGTCGATGCCGATGCGATCCGTCCCGACGTCGAGTCCTTCCTCGGAACGCTTCGCGATCAGGACCTGGTGTTCACCGGCTGATTTCGCTCAGGGAGTTGCCGGCGCGCTGGGGTGCTGAGCGGTACTACCACCCGTGAGCACGGTGGTGCCCTGAACGGAGGCAGCGGCAGCGGTGAACACGATCGACCCTTGCCCTACGAAGTCACCGGATCCGGTGTAGACGCCGCGGATCGCTGTGGTGCCGCCATAGGCGACGTATTGTCCGGCCGCCGGGACATGGATAAATGAGCCGCTGCTCCCTCCCGATACAGATGCCGGGCCTTGCCATCGTGAGTCCGCATCGGTGCGAGTGAACGTGTAACCGGGCGGCACGCTGACGACCATGGTGAGCGTACCGGTCGGGTTCACGGTGCCAGTCAGCGGTTCGTGGAAGATATAGCCGCCGACGTCTTGCATAGTGTTCGTGAACGATGACGCGACGAGGCGGCTGGTCTGGACCGATGCCGCCGCGGCCGGCACGGCGGCGGCGACAACAAGGGCCGGTGCCGTCCAGGCGCCGATGCGGAGCAGTTGGCGGCGGTCGATTCCGCCGTCGTACGGCACAGCGTCGAGACGATCCATTGGTCTCCCCCCGGAGGACTTCTGGTGAGTGTCATTTTCTGAGCGACATCGTTGTCTCGGCGCGACGGCCTGCTGTCAGCTTATGAGACCCACCCGCAACCGGACAACCGTTGATTTAAACGATTCAGAGTAAAGCCCAGTGGTCAACGGGCCAGAGGATGAGAGAGGCTTTGCCGACGATTCCCGACCTGCTGGCCCAGCGCCAGCAGTCGGCGGAGGCGTCGCGGCTCCGGCAGAGCGCGGCCGAATCCGACGAGCCGGCGCGGTTGTCGCCGAGCACGAGGTAGGAATCGTCGGGGACCGTGACCGGGTCGAAGCAGCGGATGGATCTCGGTTCGGTGGTGCAGTCGAGCGTCCCCGGCTCGAACGGCGGGTCGTTCGTCACGTAGGGCTCCGAGAGGGGCTCTCCATCGACGAGGACCGAGCCCTCGACGGAGCAGCACTTCACGGTTTGACCTGGCATACCGATGACCCGCTTCACCAGGGTGTGGGCGCTGGAGGGCCCGAATCCGGTTGCCGCCCCGAGCCGGCGCAGCACAGTACGCAGTGGATCCGTCGGCGGCGCAGGTGCTGAATCCCAGGCGGTGTCCGCATCGAATACGACGATGTCGCCGGTCCCTGGCGCCCCGCCGACGTACGCGAGTCGGTTGACGAGGATGCGGTCGCCCGGGTCCAGCGTCGTCTCCATGGAACCGGATGGCACCCAGTACGGCTTCGCCACGAAAGACAGCACGAGCCCGACCACGACGAATGCCGCGACGAGATGGAACCAGGGGCTGCCGATCAGCCGCCGCCACAGAGGGCGGGCCTGAACAGCGTTCTCAGTCACACGTTCACGCTAAAGCGTCCCGTTTCGAGTCGCAGGCGCGAAGACCACTCCATTGACGAGGAATTCCAGTGTGTAACCGCGCCCGCTGCCGGACTTCGCCGTGTGCGGCGGGAAGGTCACAACCTGGGAGCCCGTGAACGGGACTGTCGTCGCCACGTTGACCCCGGTCGAGGAGGTTCCGTTGGCGTAGGTGCCGGTCGGTGAATTCGACCCGAAGCTCCCGCTGAAGCCGATATCGGCGTTGTGGCCCCGGCTGACGGTGAGACGCGCAACGACGCTGGCGGAGGGTGACACAGCGATCGACACCGTCGCCTGCTTGTTCTCGCCAGTGGATGGTGCCGAGATGGTCGGTGTGGCGGGGACCGCGACCACCGCGCCAGAGGCGGCGAGGGCGACGGAAAGGTTGCCTGCCGCGCCCGGGGTCACTGTTCCGGTGTCCGACGTTCCGGAGACGGATGCCGACCAGATGCGGGTAGCTGAAGGGTCGATCGAAGACGGGGCCGTGGCGGTAGCCGCTGTCGCCGGAGCCAGCGTGAAGGTGAGCGTTGGCGGGGTGGCGCCTCCAGCCGACATCGCTCCTGTGTGGATGAAGGTGAACACCAGGTTGTTACCGGCGACCGTGCCCGCGCTCGCAGACCAACCCGCAGGCACCTGAGGTGCGGTCGCAGCGAGGCCCTGGGAGCCGACTGTCACGATGACGGTGATGTTCTTGGCTGCGCCGTTCGTGCCCGTGGTCTGCGTCAAGGCGATCGGGAACTCGCCGCCGATGCCGGCGACCCCCGACCCGGAGGTCGTGCCCCACGTGTAGGCCATCACTCCCGGTGCGAAACTCAGCGCAATCGCGCCCGACGCGCTCGCCGCGGGCACAGCGGCAGCCAGCACCACGACGGGTGCGGCCCACGCGCCGACCTTCAGCAGCTTGCGGCGGTCGATCGTGTGGTCAGCGGTGGATGCGGCGGCGCGCGCGAGCGTGTCGGTCACTGTGTTCCCCCAGAGAACAGTCGTGGCTGACGGGCGTTCGGGCTCCCACAGCCGTGAACAGAACGGGCGACCCCTCGCCCGCCGTGCGGTCACCCCAGGTAACCGACGTGATCCTCACCCTAGTGGAACGGCAGAGGGGTCCCTTTACCGCGGGGTGGGAGCATCCGCTTCTTTACGCGATCCTGAGCGTCCCGCGGCGAGCCCGAAACATCCGCGTCGCCGATCGGCAACCGGGCGGGCGTACCGTCGGGCCCAGACGATGGCGTTGTGTATCGGAACGACGAGTGGGGGCTCGACATGGCACAACCACGACGACGCCGGCGGCGGCGCTATGAAATCGGGCAGGAGCCGTGGCTGCTTCGCGAATACGGCGGGGCGCCGATGTGGCTGATCTGCATCGCGGCGGTGTTCCTCGTGGGCGTCGGCGTGCTGTGGTTCGCCCTGGGCTGAGTCAGCGGCGGTGAGCCCAGACGGCCCGTACGCCGGCAGGGGCGGAACGGATGCCGCGTCCCCAACGCGCGAGCCGCGCACGCGTCCGCCCGCGAAGGGTGTCGACCGTCTCGGGTCGGGCGACGAGCAGGTCACGCCGGGTGGGCCATGCCGCGCGCAACAGGATGCGCGGGCGCTGAGCCCACCGCGCGCGCCGGAGTGCCAGCATCCAGAAATACGAGCCGTGCGATCCGGCGGTCACGCGCTCGCGCCAGTCGCGCAGGTCGGGCGACGCCAGCTCCGTCGTCGACGGCTCGACGTCGACCCCGAGCCGAGGCAGCACCGTCTCGAGCGTCGCCACGCAGCCGGTCTCGCGGGCGAGCACACCGAGATCGACTCGCTCCTCGTCGGTGAAGGGTGTGCGCACCAGTTGCTCGAGCTCGTCGAGGTGGCGGGGTTGGATCGTCGCCCCGCGCAGCGAGTGCAGGCCGAGCACGAGTGCGCCGGCGACCTTGTCGAGCGCGAGGCAGTCGCGGTGCGCGAGCTGCAACGTCCACCGGTGCCGCCAGAGCGCCTCGAACACGTCGGCGGGGTCGGCGAGGAACCCCGGAAAGAAGCTGTGCACATCCAGATCGCACGGCCATCCGTCGTGCAGAAACGTCTCGGAGTGCAAAGTGGTGAGCTCGCTGATCAGCCCGCCGGGTCGTTTCGTCCACCCGGACTCGGCGATCACCTCGCACAGCTCCTCGAATCGCGATGGCTCGACGAGCAGGTCGACGTCGGCCGACACCCGCTCCTCGCGAAGACCGTGGAGGTGCAGCGCGGGCCCCTTGATGAGCACGGCGCGGATGCCTCGCCTCTCGGCAAGCGCGCACACCCAGGCGGCAGCGAGCTCGTCGGCCTCGTCGAGGCGCAGCAGAACCGTCGCGTCGGTCGAGACGTCGGTGGGCACGGGCCCACGATAACGGGGGTTCAGGCGGCGAAGTCGTAGCGGGCGCGCCCGCCGAGGCGCGGAGTGCGCGCGGGGTCGACGTAGGCGGGCGGGATGAGCCACACCTTGGCTCTTCTGCCGGTGCCTTCGACCTGCACGTCCCACCCGTTGTCGTGTATGCGGTGGTGACACGATTCGCAGAGCAGCACGCCGTTGTCGAGGTCTGTCGGGCCGGCGTCTCGCGCCCACCAGCGGATGTGATGCACCTTCGTGAACTGGGGCGGAAGTCCGCACCCGGTGCACCCGCCGTCGCGCTCGCCGAGGGCGAGTTTCTGTGACCTGGAGTAGAGCCGCCGTTCGCGACCCCAGTCGAGGATCTCGCTGTCGCCGCCGAGCACGACCGGGATCACCGAGGCGCTGGACGCGAGCTTGCGGGCCGCGGAGGCCGAGATGGGAGCATCGATGCCGTCGATCTCGGCGGTGCCGATGCCCTCGCGAAGGGTCTCGAGGTCCATGCGCACGACCACCGTCACCCCGTTCAGGGGGAGGTCCTTCTCGTCACAGCCGAGGGCGTGCTCGCAGATGCTCACGAGCGCGTCGGCCTGCATCTGCGGGATCGTGCGGCGCTCAGCATCCGTCGTCTCATCGAGCAGGGGCGTCGAAGGCGCATCGGGCGCGGGCGTGACCTGGGCGTTCTGGGCATCACGCTGGGCGCGGAGCTTCGCGGTGACCATGCCTTCGAGCGCGGTCACGACCGGCGCGCCGCTCACGGGGTCGAACTTGCCGTTGATGACGATCATGCCGGAGCGATCGCGGCGGATGGTCAGCGCCGTCTCGGCCGCCAGGTCCGCTTCGCGGGGCTCGACACCGTCGGGATCGAGCCAGGCCTCGGCGCGGAGAATGAGCTTCGACAGGGCGTCGAGGGGGAGCCCGGCGGCCTGCGACACGAGGAGCTTCTCGGCCTGGTCGACCTTCTCAGCGCCGGCGCGGATCGCGACGCGGTCGAGCATCGCGATGATCGCCGCCGCCGCCTGTGCGCCGATGCCGCCGTCGCTCAACCCTTGTCCGACGTGCGGATGCCGGGCCGGCGCCTTGTCGCCGGAGAGCAGCATGCGCGGAGTCGTGGCCTCGCCGACCTTTACGAGCCGGGCGGCGTCGCCGGTGGTCGTTCCCAACGTCGCCGCGATGAACTGCGTGGGGTTGCGGAAGCCCTGGACCTTCGCGAGGCTGTCAGGCCCGAGCTCGGGCCGTGACTGCCGCTGGATCTCGGATGCCACCAGCGCTTGAACGCTCTCGGCGAGACGTTTGCCGCGCCCGATCTGCTCGTTGAGCGCGATCAGCTCGGCCGGCGCGAGCGACGCGATGTCGCGCTCGTCGGGCAGGATTCCCCGCGCAACGTCGATCGCCTCGGCGAGGGACGACAGTGCGCTGGTCATGGATTCAGCGTATCGGAGGTGGGCGTGAGTGTCAAAGCTTTGTTCGAATGAATCTGCCCGATCCATCTCTTCGCTCAGTCGGGAGGAAGACATCCGAAGCCCGGCAGTTTTCAGTGGGACCCATGGGCTGAGGGTGACCGGTCCGCCGGCCGCGTCTGCGCCGCAGTCATCGAGCATGCGGTGCCGACAACCCTGGCGCGCCGATGGCTTTGAAGCGAACATGATCGCAAAATAGAACAGAGATTCGATAATCGATCTCGCACTCTCGCTCCGATGCGGTGCCGAGTAGAATCGCCGCACTGCGCGGCAGTGTCGCGGCGCCCGATTGAGGGGAGCCCGCCATCACCGACGCACCCACGGTCGTGCCCGCGCAGCCCTCCACCGCGGCCGTCGCCACCCTCCACCGGCGTCGCGCGCAGGGGCGAGGCATCCGTCTGCTCGTCATCTATGGCGTGATGCTCGCGCTCGTCGCGTTCTGGCCGACGCCCGTGGATCGCGGAGCGTCGGCCCTCCTCGACGCGATCACGCGCGCCGTTCCGTGGCTGACGTACGACCTCATCGAGACGACCGCGAACGTCGCGCTGTTCGTGCCGTTCGGGGTCCTGCTGGCGCTCGTTCTTCCGCTGCACCGCGGACTCGTCGTGCCGATCGCCCTCGCCACGACGCTCGTCATCGAGTCGGGGCAGGCGCTGCTCCTCACCGAGCGCACGCCGAGCCTGCGCGACATCGTCGCCAACGTGCTGGGCGCCGCCATCGGCCTCGCGATCGTGCACCTGATGGAGCGGCGCAGGATTCCGGATCGACGGATGCTGCGCACCGCCGTCGACGAGGGCTCTTGACGCGCCGCCGACGCAGGGCCACGATATGCGCTATTCGGGGGTTTCCGGCGAGCGGTGGGGGCCGTTATGCCAGGTTGGCGAGGTCTATCGGGTAGCACCGGCGTCGGCGCGGCCCTCACAGCCGCTGCCCTGACAGCGCTCGCGCCGCCCGCAGCAGCCTTCGCAGCGGAGCCTGAGTGCGAGGCGGCCGTGGCCATCGCGAACGGTGGCGGCGAAGACGCGCTGCGCGTTGCGGCTGAGCTTCTCGACGCGCAGCCGGGCTGGGACCCCGACGACGTCGCGGAGTGCCTCCGTCCCGTGAAGGAACCGACGGGGTACGACGGAGCCGACCTCGGTGCTCTGTGGAAGGCATTCGCCGAAACCCTCGACGCGCTCGTCCCGATCCTGGTGTTCGTCGCTCTCTTCACCCTCGCGCTGCTCGTGCTCGCCCGTCTGCTCGCTCTTCTTCCCAAGGTGCGCAACATGCGGTCGACGCGGGGTGGGCGCATCGCTGCCTGGATCGTCGGGCTGGCTCTCGCTGTCGTGGTGCCCGCCTACGTCGCACTGCGCGGCATGTGGGTGATGGCGCAGGGCGGGCCGAAGAGCGATGCCGACGTGGACGCCGAGGGCTACGGCTTCGAGCGGTTCGTGCCCGATGTGCTGTGGCGTTCGGGTGCCTGGTGGGTCGTGCTGCTGGTCGCGCTCGTCACTCTCGCCGTCCTCGCATTCGCATTCGCGACGAGGCAGGGCGTCGCCATCAAGCTGAAGAGCAAGGACGACGGCACCGGCCTCGACAGCGCGCACATCATGGCCTCGATGGATGCGATGGCAGGCCCGACGAACCGCGGTCTCGAGTTTCCCGTCGGCACCGACCTGACCACTGCTGCGGCCGCCGTCAGCGAGCTCTCCGACAACAAGTTCGTCGCCACGCTCCAGGTCGCCGTGAGCGCGATCGTCGGGGCGACGCCGTGGACCTTGACGATCGAGAACGAGGGCGAGAAAGCGGCCTCCGTCACGATCTCGCGCAACGGCGCGCTCATGAGAGCGAAGCGGGTCAAGATCGGTGAGACGCTCGCGGACGTGAGCGAGATGACCGCCGCGGAGCTGCTGGCCGCGCTCATCAGTGGTGAGCTGATCGCGACGCTCCGCTCGAGGTACCGCTCGGAGTTCGATACCGACTTGTCTGGCGCGACCGACGGCGAGTCGATCGCGCTGCACTACATCGCCAGCAGCGCACTCTCGGCGAACCGAGCGGCCCGGGCGAAAGGCATCCCCATTCTTGCTCGTGCCGTCGAACTCGATCCGCACAACCGGGCCGCCTGGACCACCCTCGCCAACTACGCGTACCGCGATCCGAAGATCCACGACCCGAGGAACCCGCTGCCGCATGTCGCGTACCGGGAGTTCCTCGACCGCGCGATCCTCGAGGAACTGACGCGCGGACGCGTCGGCGGGGTCGACGCATGGGTGTGGCGGCGCACGCAGTTCCCGCATCGGACGGATGCCGGCCGGAACTCCGGCGAGTCCGCCTTCGAGCGTGCACAGCAACATGTGCGCCTGTCGCAGATGCGCCAGAACGGCCTGCTCCTGCGCCTGCTGCAGACCCGGGTCGTGGCGGCGATGAATGCGGAGGCCGCCGCGAAGCTGAGCGGCGCGGTTCCTGACCCGAGCCAGGCAACGGACGACGCCGGCTATATGAAGCTGCGGCGTGAGACCTTCGGCGGTCCGTTGTCGAAGCGGGAGCCGCCGAAGCTCGCGGTGCGGCGGCGTCAGCTGCTCCTTCTCGACGAGTTCCGCGCCTCGCGGCTGACAGACGAACCGACCGAGTTGCCGAGCGCGCTCGATCTCCCCGAGTTCGCGGCGGAGCGCACCGCCTGGGATGCTGCGCTGCCGAGTCCGGGCGCCGACTCGTCCCCGTCGCACGCCGGATTCACGGATGCGGACCGCTTCGCGTGCGAGGAGGCCGCGCTCTCGGCGAGTGGCGACTTCGCCCACGACCCGATCGTCGCGTACTCGCTCGCGTGCTACCGAGCCGTCCTGTTCGCTTCGTACCGAGGGAGCCCGTCATGAGCACCGCTGAACCTCGCGATCGCGAGAGCCAGAAACCACGAGGGTCTGCGGAACAGACCGTCTCGTCCTCCGTACCCGCGGGCAGTGGCGGCACCAACGCCGGCGGCGCAGCATCCGTTCTTCCGCCTCCGCCACCGCCACCACCCCCGCCCCCGTCACCCCCGCCGCCTCCGCCCCTTCAGGCCGCCGAACCGGACCTCCTCGTGACGGCTGCGGAGCAGGTGACCGCCGGGGCGGCCGAGCTCAGGACGGCCACGGCCGAATTCGCCATGACGACCGAGAAGCTCGAGAAGCTCACGAAGGCCTACCGAAAGGTCACAGACGCCCTGGCCAAGGTCGACGCGGCGGTGCGAACCAAGGTGACCGACGACGTCTACCTGAAGGACGTCGACGACCTCCTCGCCGTCGCTGCGCTCAGTGAATCGTTGCGCGAGTGGTTCCCGGTGGACCCCGAGATGACGTCGGTGCGGGGCACCGTGCTCGTGCCCCGCACGATGACGGAGAAGAAGCCGGAAGCCCCGGAGTCGGACAAGCCGGAAGACAAGAGCCTGGACGTCCTCCTCAAGGAGCTGCTCGCCCACCTCGCCAAGTAGAAGCCACGCGGCCGCGATCCACGGCGGTCCGATATCCCCAGAGACACTTTTCTGTCTCTAGGGAAGGAAATCCGTCTCGTCTGACTTTGTTCTGAACCTCGGCCGCGTCAGCTGCCGAAGTACTCCCGCGCGGAGCGGGTGTAGAGCAGGATCAGACCGATGACCGACAGGATGCTGCCGCTGATGGCCGACCAGAGGCTCTCGCCGTTGAACATCCCGAGCACCTCGAGCACGATGTTGGCGATGAACACGATCGTCGCGATCGTGCGGGCGGTGTGGTTGCCGCGCCAGAGCCCGACACCGACGGCGAGCGTGACGATGCCGATGATGAGGCTGATCCACCCGACGATCGCGGGCCACGTGATGAAGAGCCCGGCGATGATGACGAAGATCGAGCCGATGATCTGCAGGAAGCCCGAGATCCAGGCGATGATGGCGACGAGGGTGACGCCGAGCGGGCGCTGAGTCATGTCGTGTCCTCCGTGGCGAGACAGAAGTCGGCTGCGTGGGTCCACTATCCGTCCCCACGGTGTTCGGCTCGTAGGATCGGATCCATGCTCGTCGGCCGCATCCGCCCTGTCGAAACCCGAACCGTCGATGTCGAGGGCGCCTCGCTCGAGGCCCTGAGTGCCGCTGTCACGGCGCAGCTGTCGGAGGGGTGGGTCGTGACCGACGTCCCGGCGGCGATGCCGAAAGGCTCGCAGCTGCTGACATCGACCGCGACGATGGCCCGCCGCGACGGCGTGGAGCAGATCGAGGCCGACGACATGGCCGCGCTCGAGGCGAAGGTTCCCGAGGGCTGGCAGCTCCTCAGCGTCCACTCGCTCTGACGTCTACGGGCGTCCCATGCCGTAGTAGGTCCAGCCTGCCGCGCGCCAGGCGGCGGCGTCCCAGCCGTTGCGTCCGTCGATGGCGACGCGGCCGCGGGTGAGGGACGCGGCGTGTTCGGGGGTGAGTTCGCGGCGGTATTCGTCCCATTCGGTGACCATGATGATGGCGTCGGCTTCGCGGAGTGCTTCGTCGCGGTCTTCGACGTAGTTCAGCTGAGGGTGCAGACGCTGCGCGTTCTCGATCGCGGCGGGGTCGGTGACCGTGACCCAGGCGCCGAGGCCGTGCAGGCGCACGGCGACGTCGAGGGCGGGGGAGTCGCGGATGTCGTCGCTGTAGGGCTTGAAGGCCGCGCCGAGCACGGTGATGTTCTTCTTGAACACCGATCCGCCGAGCGCGTCGACGACGAGGTCGACGGCGCGGTCGCGGCGGCGCAGGTTGATGGCGTCGACCTCGCGGAGGAACGCGACGGACTCGCCGCGGCCGAGTTCCTCGGCGCGGGCGGAGAACGCGCGGATGTCTTTGGGCAGGCAACCGCCGCCGAAGCCGATGCCGGCGCCGAGGAAGCGGCGGCCGATACGGGCGTCGTGTCCGATGGCGTCGGCGAGCTGGGTGACGTCGGCGCCGGTGACTTCGGCGATCTCGGCCATCGCGTTGATGAACGAGATCTTGGTGGCGAGGAACGCGTTGGCGGCGACCTTGACCAGTTCGGCGGTCGCGAGGTCGGTGATGATGAAGGGCGTGTTCTTCGCGACGGCGGGGTGGTACACCTCGCGCAGCACGTCGGCGGCCGCGTCACCGGCGTCGCCGGCGGGCACGCCCACCACGAGCCGGTCGGGGTCGATGGTGTCCTTGACGGCGAACCCTTCGCGGAGGAACTCGGGGTTCCACACCAGCGTCGCACCGGTGGCGTCGACGCGGGGGGTGAGGTCGGCGGCGGTGCCGACCGGGACGGTGGATTTGCCGGCGACGATGTCGCCGGGTGACAGGTAGGGCAGCAGGCCGTCGACGGCGGCGTTCACGTAGGTGAGGTCGGCGGCGTAGCCGTCTTTCTGCTGCGGGGTGCCGACGCCCACGAAGTGCACCTTCGCGCCCTGCGCCTGGGCCATGTCGGTGGTGAACCTCAGGCGACCGGAGGCGATGCCCTCGGTGAGGATCTCCTGCAGCCCGGGCTCGAAGAACGGCGCCTCGCCACGGGAGAGCGAGGCGACCTTGCGTTCGTCGACGTCGATGCCGACCACGTCGTGGCCGATGGACGCCATCGCGGCAGCGTGGACCGCGCCGAGGTACCCGCAGCCGATGACAGACAGACGCATGAGTGTGCCCTTCCGGGATGGGATCAGATCGCCCGAACGGGCAAAGGAGACGAGGAAGGGGCGGCGTCGACCCAGCTGACAGCGATCTTCGCATGAGTGCGGCCTGATGCGGGAGTCAGCACACCGCGAACGGTGCCACTGTGACGCAGCTCCGCGGCGCCGAGCTGTCGGAAATCCAGCGCGAGTCCCGCGCCGACAGCTTTGGCGTACGACTCCTTCACCGTCCACAGCTGGGTGAGCCAGGCCCGTCGATCGGCCGGCGGCAGGCTGTCGGCGCGGCGGCGTTCCACCAGCGTGCACAGGCGCCGGGCGAGCGCCGGCTGGTCGAACACGGGCGCGACGAGCTCGACGTCCACGCCGATGCGCCCGTGCTCGACGACGCCGACCACCAGCAGGTCGCCGGCGTGGGCGATGCTCACGTCCAGCGGCGAGGCGGCGAGCCGCGGCTTCGTACCGCGAGGGGTCGCCTCGAAGCCTCGCCACGGGCGTCGCAGCCGCACGGTGACGATGTCGCGCACCCAGCGCCGCGCCGTCAGGTACGAGGCGAGACGTGATCCGTCGAGCGAGCCCAGGGCAGCAGCATCCGCCCCCAGAAGATCCGCGGCGTCCTCGGCGTCGAAGCCGCGAGCGGGCGTC
This sequence comes from Microbacterium sp. Soil_C_42, assembly GCF_057656735.1. Lineage (NCBI taxonomy): Bacteria > Bacillati > Actinomycetota > Actinomycetes > Micrococcales > Microbacteriaceae > Microbacterium > Microbacterium sp. Soil_C_42. The sequence continues at coordinate 22,945 of NZ_JBDGJU010000014.1, read as the reverse complement.
GGGATGCGGCCCGTCACGACGTGCACGCCCCGCGCAGACACGAGCGTCCGTCGCGCGTCGCCGCCGGTCTCACTCCTCGGCACGCTGCAGGATCCCCTCGGCGAGCTCCCGGATCGTGGGGTGGTCCCACACGATGGTCGGGTCGACCTCGAGCTGGAACTCGTCCTCGATGTCGCCGCAGAGCGTGAGCGCGTAGACGGAGTCGAGCCCCAGTTCGGCCAGCGGCGTGTCGACCGTGAAGGCGTCGGCCTGGATCTTGCCGTAGGCGACGACGCGTCCGACGAGCCATTGCTCGATCTCGGTGGCGGTCAGCTGTACAGGCATGGGTCGTCCTCTCTCTTCTCACATCGGCGGAACGGTCGCGCGCGCGGGACCGATCGCCATCTCCTCGCCGCTCGCGGCGCGGGCTTCGGCGTGCGCGACGAGCCGCGCCACGAGGTCGGCGGGAAGCGGCGGCTGCCGCCGCGTCACCCGCCCGAGGATGCGTCGGAGGCACGCCTCCAGCGCGAGCGGGTCGCCGGCGATCGCCTCGCCGCCGCGCGCGTGCATCCAGCCGTCGACGACCGCGGCGCCCGCGGTGAGCAGCGCGACCCGGTGAGCGAGCTCCAGCTCCTGGTAGGGCTCCGTCGCCCCGCCGCCCACCTCCGCCAGGGTCCGGCTCGCCGCAGCGGCCAGCGCGGCGTGGACCTCGACGGCGCCGGGGGCGTCCGACGCGATCGCCGGCGCGACCTCGGAGCGCAGCAGCGAGCCCGGGGCGGCAGCATCCGTGCTCGCGCACCACGCGTCCGATTCGGCGAGCGCCGACGGCAGCGCGTCGGAGAGGTCGGGCACGAGCACAGGGAGGGCCGACAGATCGCGCACGTGCTGCTCGATGAGCTCGAACGGCGCGATGCGCGCGTAGAACGTCGAGCCGGCCAGCACCGACACCTGCTGCGCCGCCTCGGCGAGCAGCACGCACGAGAGATGGGCACTCAAGGCGACGGCGACGGATGCTGCGGGCGCATGCGCGTCGGCCAGGCACACGGCCGCACTGCTCAGCGCGTCGGCGGTCAGCGCATCGGCGAGGGCTGCGGCCAGGAGGCTCCGCGCATGCGGGATGTCGAGGACGGTCCCGCCGTACAGGTGGCGGGCGTGCGCGTACTGCACGCACTCGCGCAGCGCGGCGTCGAGCGCCCCGAGGGCGCCCGCGGGCACGGCGGCGCGGACCGTGGTGGCCGAGGCGGCATCGGGCACGAGCCTGACCCCGGGCTCCAGCCCGCGCCCGGCCTCGAAGCGGTAGCCCCGCAGCGCGCTCGTCACGACGCGCTCGCCGCCTCCGGCCACGGCGTCGTCGATCGGGAGGCGTCCGATGAGCGGCTCCAGGGCGTCGAGGCCTGCCGCGACGTCGCGCCCGAAGGCGGGGCGCGCCCGCTCGACGCTCTCGGCGATGCTCATGGTCGCTCCGTCCACGAGGGCAGGAGTGTCACGCCACCGCCGGCGTGCGCGCGCAGCGCGGCGTCGAGGAGCGCGTCGGCGACGAAACGGTCGACGGGTTCTGCGCCGAGCCGGTTCGCGATGCGCTCGAGCACCGCCGCCAGCCACGCGTCGGTCTCGCCCAGCGGACCCGGCACGGTGCCGGTCCGCGCGAGGTGCACCGCCAGCGCGCACGCGCCGCCGAAGACGAGGGCGAACCGCTCCGCGAGGTGGAAGGCGAGGGGATCGGGCTGCGACTGCCGGGGGAGCGCCTCGGCCTCCCCGAAGAGCGCGGCGTACTCGGCGCCGATGCGACGCGCCGCCGTGACGGCGGCGGGCGACGTGCGCCCGTCGTCGGTCGCGTCGACGAGGGCGGGGAGCGACCGCAGCAGCCTGGAGCCGTGCCGCGTCACCAGTCGCAGGGTGGTCGTGTCGAGCGCATCGAACTGTGCGTCGGCTCGCAGGGGCGCGAGCAGCTCCGCCAGCGGCGGCGCCGCCGCGGGGCGCAGCTGGTTCGGCAGCTCGTTGACGATCATGTTGAGGTTGACGACCGAGTTCCCGTCGAAGATGCCGACGACGCGGCTGTCCCGTGCGGCCTTCTGGAACGCGCTGAAGGCGGACGGATGCAGTGTGCCCGCGGTCTCGCTTCCGACCACGAGCGCGCGCGGGCCGAGCAGATGAGTGAGGTCTCGGAAGAGCAGGTCGGCGGTGTCGGGGCCGAGGAACTTCACCAGTGCGCTCACGAGCGCCATCTCGCCGGGGAAGGCGTGGGCGGAGCGCACGCCGACCAGCATCAGGCATTCGACGAGCAGCGCGTCGGCGATGGCGACGCCCAGGGCGTGCCGAGCGGCAGGGGAGTCGAGCAGGCGCCGGCCCGCACCATCCGGCACGGTCGCGGCATCGAGCGCGGTCTGAAGCGCCCGGTCGACCGCGCCCATCGACAGGCCGGTCGTGAACGGGCGGGTCAGCTGCAGGCTCTTCAGCACGAGCTCGAGGCCGTGCCCTTCGGGGCCGACGACGGCATCGGCACCCACCACCGATCCGTCGAACCGGATGCCGGCGAGGTTGGCGCCGCGCAGCCCGTGCGACGACACCTTCGGCTCGTATGCGATCGTGGCCGGGCCGGCCTCCTCCTTGTCGACGAGCACGAGCGACAGCGACCGCGGCCCCCCGCGGTCGTCGGAGCGGGCGAGCACCGTCATCGCGCGGCAGCGGACGGCGTTGTTGATCGGCCACTTGCCGCCGTCGACGCGCACCGACCCGGTGCCGATCCGCGCCGTCGTCGCCGATCGTGAAAGGTCGGAGCCGCGACCGCGCTCGGTGAGCCCCCACGACACCGGCCGGCCGGTGCCGACGAGGTCCGCCATGCGGTTCGCCATCGGGCCGTCGGCGACCCACGCGCAGATCGCGCCGAGGAACGTCTTGCCGTGCGCGGCGGCGACGGTGAAGTCGCGGCGGGCCAGGTGGCGGATCATGAGGAGGGGCACCAGCGCATCGGTCAGCATCCCGCCGTGGGCGGCGGGGATGTACCAGCGCTGCAGGCCAAATGCGGTGACGGCCGCGATCTCGTCCTCCGGAAACGCCGATCGCTCGTCGAGGACCACCGACCGCCGCGTCGAGATCACGGCCCCGTCGTCGGCGGGGTCGCCGAGGAACGCGTCGAACGCGCGGACGGGGCCGAGAACGTCGACATCCGCGCCGGTCGCGGGCGCGGTCATGCCGGGACCGCCTCGAACCCGTCGAGATGCACGAGCGGCAGCCGCTGCTCGTGGAGGAGCCGGCGGGTGAGCGCGCGCTGCACCTTGCCGCTGGTGGTGCGCGGCAGCGTGCCCTTGCGGATGAGCGCCACACCCAGCGCCGGCAGGGTGAACTCCCCGCCGACGCGGGCACGGAGCGCCGCGGTGAGGGCGTCGAGCTCCTCGGCGGTCGTCGCGGGTTCGACCTCGGCGACGATGCCGACCTCCGGCGCCGCGCCCGGGCGCTCGAACGCCGCGCTGAGGCATCCGGTTCCGAGCAGCGCGGCGGCGCTGTGCTCGAGGTCCTGCGGGTAGATGTTGCGGCCGCGCACGATGATGAGGTCCTTCAGGCGGCCGGTGATGACGAGCTCTCCGTCGATCATCGCGCCGAGGTCGCCGGTGCGCAGGTACACCTCGTCGGGCACACCGGCGAGGGTCGCGCCGAAGTCCTCCGCCGTCTGCTCCGGGCGGTGCCAGTAGCCCTGGGTCACGCTGGTGCCGCGCACCCAGATCTCGCCGATGCGCCCGTCGCGCAGCTCCACCGCACTGGCCGGGTCGACGATCGCGATGTCCATGCCCGCACCGGGTGCCCCGCACGGCACGAGCTGCGCGCTGCGCTCGCCGCCGGTCGCGGGCGCGATCTCGTCGCGTTCGAGCGCCTCGGCGCTGACCGTAATCGCGCGCGGCGGCACGGTGTCGCGGTGCGCGGTGATGAGGAGGGTCGTCTCGGCCATGCCGAACGCCGGCACGAACGCCTCGCCGCGGAACCCCGCGGGGGCGAACCGCGCCGTGAACGCGTCGAGGGTGTCGATCCGCACCGGCTCGGCACCGGTGATCACCGTCTCGAGCGACGACAGGTCGAGCTCGGCGAGCTGGTCGTCGGTCACCAGGCGGCTGCACAGCGCGAACGCGAAATCCGGCCCGACGGTGTGCGTCGCCCTGTGCTCGCTGATCAGCCGCAGCCACAGCACGGGCCTGCGCAGGAACTGCGACGGCGACGTCATGTGCAGGCTGGCACCGGCGAAGACCGGCTGCAGGATCTGACCGATCAGACCCATGTCGTGGTAGTGCGGCAGCCACCCCACGGCGACCGAGTCCGCCGTCATGCCGACGACACCGCCGATCGCGTGCTGGTTCGCGTACAGGTTGCCGTGCGACACCATGACGCCCTTGGGCAACCCGGTCGATCCCGACGTGTACTGCAGGATCGCCAGCGCCGACTCGTCGATGTCGGGGACGCTCCAGTCGTCCGGCGACGCCGACGACGGCCCGTCGACCGGGATCACCACCGCGTCCGCGACCGACGTCTCGCCCGCGAGGCCGAGCCCGTCGAGCGCGCCGGTCTCGGTGAGCACGGCTTTGGCGCCCGCGTCCTGCAGGATCGCGAGCAGCCGCTGGCGCACAGCATCCGCGTTGCGCATCGCGGTGATCGGCACCGGCGCGGCGGCGACACCCGCATACAGGCAGGCGAGCAGCGCCCTGACGAATGGCAGGCCCGGCTCGAAGGCGAGGATCGCGACGTCGCCCGGTGCCAGACCGGCGCGGGCCAGCTCCACGGCGCGCGACCGGGCGTCGGCGTCGAGCTGCGCGTACGTCGCCTCCGTGAAGTCGGTGGGCGAGCGATGGAAACGGATGCCGCGTCCTTCGGCCGTCGTCGCCGTCAGGCGCAGTCGCCGCACGAACTCGCTCCCGCGGTCCTCTGCGCCGCCCTCCCTCTCGGGCGCCTCAGCCCTCGGCACGTGCACTTCGATCTCGGTCATCGCGGACTCCCCTCGGTCCTGACGCCGTATGTTCCCGCGAGTCCGTCCCCAAAATTGCCCATAGCCGTGCCGGCCGACGGATCCAGCGGCGACACTGCGGCACCCTCGTGGTCCAGAGTGGCTGACGCAAGCGACGCCGCTGTTACACGCTCGTTAACTCTCCGGCACCCGCCTGGCGGCGCCGATCGCGGCGGCTACTCTGAGCCGCGTGGGGCGGATCAATGGGTATGGGGTTCTGCTGGGGGCACAGCGGCTGCGGGATTCGGCATACAGCCGGCTCGTGGCCGGCGGTTTCCGGTCGTTCGGCGCGGGCTCGCGCATCCTGCTGCCCACGCGCATCGCCAACCCCGACCGCATCGCCGTCGGGGCGGGCGTCCTCATCGGTGCCGGCTCATGGCTCATGGTCCCGTCCCGCGACGAGCCCGGGCCCGTGATCGAGCTGCACGACCGGGTGCGCATGCGCGGCGCGTCGATCTCGGCGGTGCAGAGCGTCGTCATCGAAGAGGCCGTCGGCATCGCCGCGGGGGTGTACATCTCCGATCACAGCCACGGCTTCGACCGCATCGACGTGCCGATCCGCGACCAGCCGCTGACCGAGCCCCGCCCGGTGCGGATCGGCCGCGGCGCGTGGCTCGGCCAGAACGTCGTCGTGATGCCCGGCGTCACGATCGGGGAGCAGGCGGTGATCGGGGCGAACGCGGTCGTGACACGCGACATCCCGCCGCGTACGGTCGCCGTCGGCGCGCCCGCGCGGGTGGTGAGAGAGCTGGTGCCCGGGTGACCGAGACGGAGTCGCGCATCGGCCGCACCGCGGTCGGAAGCACAGCCGAAGGCACCGACGACTTCGTGTTCACGTTCTCGTTCGAGACCTACGCCGACGCGGTGCGACGCGGCATGATGCGCCCGCCGGACCGGATCGTCTCGAGCCTCATGCGCAGCCCGAACGTCGGTCGCATGGTCGTCGCGAACCCGTTCCGCTGGCTGCCCCGGGTGACGATGTCGCCGGTGCTCGACCGCGACGCCCGGTTCCCGGCATCCGATCGGATCTGGCTGCACTCGCCCGCCCGCCGTCGCCGCGCCGACCGCCTCGACCCGCCGGACGTCGCCGCCGAGTACGCGGCGTACGACGCGTCGCTCCGGCGTGAGGTGCAGCGACGCGAGCTCGCTGATCCGGTGGCGCTCACCTGCAACCCGCTCGTCGCAGGCTTCTCGCCCTTCGACTGGGCGCGGCAGGTGACCTTCTTCGCGCGCGACGACTGGCTGAGCTCGCCGGGGCGCAGCGACTACTGGCCGGCCTTCCGCGAGGCGTACCGTCGCATCTCCGCCTCCGGCCGGGGTGTGGTGGCCGTGTCTGCGCAGATCCTCGAGCGGATCGAGCCCACCGGCCCCCACGAGGTCGTCGCGAACGGAGTCGAGCCCGCCGAGTGGCTGCAGGCGCCGCCGCCGGAGCCCGGGTGGCTCGCCCGCGTGCCGCGGTCGCGCGCCGTGTACGTCGGCACGCTCGACAGTCGGCTCGACGTCGAGGGCATCGCCGACTTCGCTCGGGCCCGGCCCGACGTGCACACGGTGCTGGTGGGACCGCTGCCCGACGCCTCGTACATCGCGCCGCTGCGCGCGCTCGCCAACGTGCACGTGCACGGCAGCGTCGGACGCGCCGAGCTGATCGCCACGCTGCGCAACTGCGACCTGGCGCTGGTGTCGCACCGGCGCACGGCGCTGACCGAGGCGATGAGCCCGCTGAAGCTCTACGAGTACCTCGCGGCCGGGCTGCCGGTGCTGTCGATCGACCTGCCCCCGGTGCGGGGCATCAGCGACCGCGTGTGGCTCACGGCCGCGGTGTCGGACTTCATCGACGTGGTGGATACCGCACTGCAGGCGGGACCGGCGGACGAGGCGGCGCGGGTGGCCTTCGTCGAGGCCAACTCGTGGACCGCGCGCCACGAGCGGATCATCGCGCTCGCTCGCGGCGTCTGACGCCCGCGGTGTTTCGCGCGTGTCACGCACGCCCGAAGCCTGTGTAAACAGGTGGTGACCTCGCTGGTGCCGCTCCCGGGCCCGGGCTAGCGTGGCCTTCGCGAGCGGGGATCGCATCGACGGGCACTGGGGCCGATGGCCCCTCTGCATGTCGGTTGCGTTCTTTGGGGGTGCGCCCGTGTCATCTGCTTTTCTCGATCTTCGTTCCACCGCCCGACCCGCGTCTGCGGTCGATCTCTTCTCGACCGTGGCCGAGATCGCGCCTCAGCCGCGCCGGCTCGGCTGGCGAAGGCGCCTCGCGTGGGGCATGCTCGCGACGGATGCTGCGGCCATCGCCGTCGCCGTGTTCACCGCCCAGCTGCTGAGGTTCGGCGACCCGGTGCGGACCGCCGGGGGATGGACCGCCGACATCGCCTACGCGCTCACCAGCCTCGCGCTCGTGGTGGTGTGGCTCGTGGCGCTCGCGGCGACCCGCAGCAGGCTGCTGCGCAACATCGGCACGGGCATGGTCGAGTATCAGCGGGTGCTGCAGTCGACGCTGTTCACGTTCGGCGCCTTCGCGGTCGTCGCCTATCTGTTCCAGCTGCAGACCGCTCGCGGGTATCTGGCGATCGCGCTGCCCCTCGGCCTGGTGCTGCTGCTCCTGGCGCGCGGGCTGTGGCGCACGTACCTGCACGCGCTCCGGCGGGTGGGCCGGTGCATGACCGGCGCGATCGTGGTCGGCGGGCGCGAAGACGTGCTGCGGGTGCTGTCGCAGCTGCGCAGCCATTACCGCATCGGCTATCGCGCGATCGCCGTGAGCATGCCCGCCGACCCGGGCGCCGGCGCGCGGGCGGCACAGGCCGACGATCACGTGCTGCCGTTCGTGCCGCTGGAAGACGTCGCCCGGGTGTCGAAGCGGCGCCGGGCGCGCGCGGTGATCGTGGCGGGGAGCCTGCCGGGCGGCAACGACGCGATCCGGCGGCTCGGGTGGGACCTCGAGAACTCGCAGGTCGAACTCATCCTCATGTCGCGGCTCACCGACGTGGCGGGCCCGCGCATCCACATGCGGCCCATCAACGGACTGCCGATGGTGCACGTCGACCTGCCGCGCTACTCGGGCTACAGCCACGCGGTGAAGCGCCTGTTCGACGTGTCGATCGTCACCGTCGCCCTGCTGCTGCTGGCGCCGGTGTTCGCCGCGATCGCCCTGGCCGTCCGGCTCGACAGCCCCGGACCGGTGATCTTCCGGCAGGAGCGGGTCGGTGCTCACGGCATGCGCTTCACGATGCTGAAGTTCCGCTCCATGGTCGTCGACGCCGAGGCGCGACTGGCGCAGCTGCGCGCCCTCGATGAGGGCAACGGGGTGCTGTTCAAGATGAAGGAAGACCCCCGCGTCACGCGCGTGGGCCGCTTCCTCCGTGCGTACTCGCTCGATGAACTCCCGCAGCTGTGGAACGTGCTGCGGGGCGACATGAGCCTGGTCGGCCCGCGGCCGCCGCTGCCGAGCGAGGTCGAGCAGTACGAGGGGCCGGTCAGTCGCCGGCTGCTCACGCGTCCCGGTATCACCGGCCTCTGGCAGGTCAACGGCCGCTCCAACCTCTCGTGGGAGGACAGCGTGCGGCTGGACCTCTACTACGTCGAGAACTGGTCCATCACGGGCGACATCGTCGTGCTCGCCAAGACCGTCAAAGCCGTCCTGCACAGCGACGGCGCGTACTGACACTCACCCGAGAGGTCGTATGACTCATGTCAGGTCTGATCGTCCAGGAATGGATCGAACGCTCCGGCGGCGCTGAACAGGTGCTCGACGCGTTCCGCACGGCCCTCCCCGACTCGCGCATGTTCGCCCTGTGGAGCGACGACGGCGAGCGGTTCCCCCGCAGCACCGTGCGCGAGTCGTGGATGGCCCGCACCCCGCTGCGCCACCACAAGGCGATGGGGCTTCCCCTCATGCCGGCGACGTGGCGCGCGGCGAAGGTCGGCGCGCGGCCCGACTGGGTGCTCACGAGCAGCTACGTGTTCGCCCACCACTGCGACTTCGGTACCCGCCGGGGCGGTGTTCCGAAGTTCTCGTACGTGCACTCGCCCGCGCGGTACCTGTGGGAGCCCGAGCTCGACGCGCGCGGCAGCTCTCCCGCGCTCGCGGCCGCCCGCAGCGTGCTCAAGCACGTGGATCGCGAGGCGGCCCGGCACGCCGGTGACCTCGCCGCCAACAGCGAGTTCGTGCGCCGGCGCATCCACCGCTCGTGGGGGCGCGATGCCCGGGTGATCCACCCGCCGGTGAAGGCGCACGAGATCATCGCGGGCGGCGACTGGGCCGAGGCGCTCACCGCCGAGGAGTCCGCGGTGCTCGAGGCGCTGCCCGAGCGCGGCTTCCTGATGGCGGCCTCGCGGCTCGTGCCGTACAAGCGCCACGACGCGGTGATCCGCATGGGCGACCGGCTCGGCGTGCCGGTGGTCGTCGCGGGCACCGGACCCGAGCGCGAGCACCTGCAGGCGCTCGCCGAGTCGGCCTCGGTGCCCGTGCACATGCTGGGGTTCGTGTCGGATGCCCTCATGCGCGCGCTCTTCCAGCGGGCCCTCGCGTTCGTGTTCCCGCCGGTGGAGGACTTCGGCATCATCCCGGTCGAGGCGATGGCCGCGGGCTGCCCCGTGATCGTCAACCGCGTCGGAGGCGCCGCCGAGTCGGTGGTCGATGGCGCTACCGGCTTCACCGTCGACCCCGACGACCCGGTCGAGCTCGCCGCGGCCGTGGCCGGCCTCGACCGCATCGATCCCGCCGCCGCGCGCGCCCGCGCGGCCGAGTTCGACATCTCGCGCTTCACCGCGCAGGTGCGGACGTGGGTGCTGGGGGAGGCCGGGACGGATGCTGCGCCCTCGTCCGCGGGTGAGCAGTCGGTGCGTGTGTCGGCCTGACCGCAGCGGTGGGCGTCCACATCGGGTGCTCTCGCCGAGATCACACGTCGTGCGCGTGCGGATCGTGTGTTCTCGGTGAGAGCACATGAAGCGCACAGCTGAGGAACCTCCCTCAGCCGGTCGTTGAGCGAGCGAGGAACGAGCGAGTCGAAACGCCCCGAACCCCCGAGCAACACCGACCCGAGGCATCCGTCCCTCGACCCGGACTCTCCCGCGCACCCCGGGCGTTTCGACTGCGGGCGCCAGAGCGCCCTCCGCTCAACGACCGAGGGTGAAGTACCGGTCGTTGAGCGAGCGAGGAACGAGCGAACCCAGGGTGCCGGTCGTTGAGCGAGCGAGGGACGAGCGAGTCGAAACGCGCCGAACCCCCGAGCAACACCGACCCGAGGCATCCGTCCCTCGACCCCGACGCTCCCGGGCACCCGGGCGTTTCGACTGCGGGCGCCAGAGCGCCCTCCGTTCAACGACCGAACCCAGGGTGCCGGTCGTTGAGCGAGCGAGGAACGAGCGAGTCGAAACGCCCCGGGCCTACGAACAACCCTGGCCCGGGCAGTCCTACGCGGCGGTGGGCTCCGGCACCGGGCGGCCGAACAGCGCGGCCTCGGCGTGCGGGTAGCCCGAGCCCCAGTCGGCGCGGCGGCGCCAGACCGTCGTCCACGGCCGGCGCGACCGCCGGGTCACGGCCTCGAGCCCGGCGCGCACGGCCACCCCCGCCTTGAGCAGGAGCACGCCGACGGCGGCCCGCCGCGGCGGCCAGGTCTTCGCGAGGTAGGTGACCTTGCCTGCCAGCACCATCGAGCCCTTCGACGAGCCCGCCGATGACCCGCCGACGGTGTGGATGATCGCCGCCGGGGGATACACGACCCGCGCCATGCCCTGAGCGGCTGCCCGCATGCTGAACTCGGCGTCCTCGCCGTAGAGGAAGAAGTCCTCGTCCATGCCGCCCAGCTCGGCGAAGTCGTCTCGGCGGATGAGCAGCAGGCAGCCGGTGATGATCGGCACCTCGCGGATCGTGTCACGCTGCCAGGCGCCCAGCGACTCCGGGTCGAACACCCGCGAACGCCGGAAGACCGTCGACAGCATCGTCGCGTACATCGTGAGCGACCACAGGGTCGGAGCGCCCCAGCACGACGACGGCTCGAGCGTGAGGTCTTCGCGCAGCGTGCGCCCGCCGACGATGCGGTACTGCGGGTTCTCGCGCGCGAAGGCGATCAGCTTCGGCAGCGAGTGCTCGAGCATGACCGCGTCGGGATTGAGCAGCAGCACGAACTCGCCCCGCGCAAGTGCGACCCCGCGATTGACGGCGCGAGCGAACCCGAGGTTCTCACCGGCCTCGATCACGTCGATCCCGCGGTAGGCCGCGCGCAGCGCCTCCGCGCTGCCGTCGCGCGAGCCGTTGTCGACCACGACCACCTGCGTGGTGACGCCGCCGAGGTGCTCGAGCACCGAGCCGACGCACGCGACGGTGTCGTCGCGCGTCTCGTAGTTGACGATGACGACGGTCACGTCGGGCGCCGGGGTCTGCACGGTCTGTCCTCCAGGGGCGGGGCGAGTGCCGGCGCTCAGAGCGGCACCGGCGCGAGGTCTGAGGACCGCACGGCGCGCCAGCGCCGCGCGGTGTCGAGCGTCGACGGACGGATCGACGAGGGCTCGCACACGATGGCGAGCCCGCGACCGCCGAGGAATCGCGCGAGATCCTGCTGATGGGCGTCGACGTGCTCGCCGTGCTCGACCGAGCGCGGGGCGAGCACGGGGACTTTGCCCGCCGAGAGCGCGGCCAGCGCCGTGCCCGTGCCGGCATGTCCGATCACCACGTCGGCCCGCCGCAGCGCCTCGCCGAGCTCGCTCGAGGGCAGTGAGGCGACCGCGGGGATGGGAAGGTCCGACACGTCGGTCGCGCCGACCTGCCACAGCGTCTCGACGTCGCAGTCGAGGTCGTCGATCGCGGCCCGGGCTCCGTCGACGAGGCGCCGGTAGCCGAAGTCGCCGTTGCCGCCCACGGTGACCACGGCCCGGCGGATCGGCGCGGGGTTGTCGACGGGCTCGACGCGGAAGCCGTCGAACACCGACAGCGCGTACCGCCAGCGGGCGTTCACGGCGTGCGGGTACTGCACGTACCGGTCGACCCACGGCACGCGCTCCATCACCTTGCCCGTCGCCGAGATGCCGGTGACGCGGGTCGCGCTCTCGATGTAGGTGAACGGCAGGCGCCGTGCCGACGCGGGCACGAGGGCCGACAGCGCGATCTGGGCGCCGGTGCTGATGACGCGGTCGATCCGGTGGTCCTTCATCGCCTGCAGGGCGATGCCCGTGTCGCGCATGACACCCGGGTAGTCGCGCGGCGGTCGGGTGGGCACGTGGTACACCGTCTGCCCTTCGAGCAGCGACCTGCTCTGCGCGGTGTCGTCGGTGAGCCACACGACGTCGTCGCCGTCGGTGACCCGCGGAGCGAGCATCGTGAGCTGCGTGAGGTGGCCGCCGGAGATCGCGACGAGGAGCGTGGTCATGGTGCAGCCTCCACGAGGGTGTTCCAGGCGATCTCGGCGATCACCTGCTGCCCCGCCACAGACGGGTGGAAGTGGTCGATCGCGGAGATCTCGGCGGGCGAGAACTCGTAGTCGAAGACGGCGCCGCCGTCTGAGGTGCAGGCGCTGTCGGCGGCGCACGCCTCGGCGATGATCGCGTTGAACTCGTCGGTGCGGGCGGCGACCGCGTCGCGCCGGGCGGTCGCGGCCGCGTCGGCGGCGGCGGCGTCGCCGAGCAGGTTGCTGCAGGACGGGCTGCTGTCCCAGATCTGCCGCGTGCTCTCGTCGTCGCTGCCGACCTCCCACAGCCGGTAGAGGTCGGGGATCGACAGTGCGAGCACTTGCGCTTCGGGCAGACCCTCGTGCAGCGCGGTGAGCAGGGCCGTGTACGACGCGCGGAAGTCGTCGGCGCTCGTCATGCCCTCGACGTCGGCGTCGCAGACGTCGTTGCCGCCGAGCAGGACGAGCACGAGCTCGGGCTGCGCGGCGATCACCTCGTCGACGCGGGCGACGGCATCGGCGACGGTGCCGCCGTCCTTCGCGGCGTTGACGGTGTCGGGAACGGTGCCGCTCGCCGCGCCGATGCGCATCGCGATCGACCCGACGGCCGGATCGTCGCCGGTCGCCCAGCTCGCGGCGGTGCACCGCCCGGGCTCGGCGCACGCGTTCACGCCGAGGGTCATCGAGTCGCCCAGCGCGCCGATCGTGGCGACGTCTGAGAGCGTGGGACTCGACTCGAGCTCGTCGAGGTCGACCGGCTCGGGTGCCGGCGCCGCTGCGCAAGCGGTCAGCACCGCCAGCAGCAGTGCGATCGCTGCGGTCGTGGTCGCTCGTCTTCTCATGCCATCACCCGGCTCGTCTCGTCGCGGTTCCAGGTCCGTGCGCGCGCCCGTGCGATGTCGCGGCGGGCGAGCACGTTCGGGAGCGTCCAGCTCACGCAGTACACGGCGAACGGCACCCACAGGCGGGGCCGCGTCGCGACCCGCCTCGCCAGCCCGCCGCGGGTCGCGGCCGTGGGCCCGGCGGCGTCCTCGTGCTGCGCGCCGTCGGGCAGCTCCCGGTTGCCGCGCGCGATGCGCACGGAGCGGCGCAGGTGCGCGCGCATGTCGCGAGCCGAGTGCACGCTGAACGAGTGGTCGGCGAGTGTGGCGCGCTCGGCGGGAGCGAACAGCTGCTGCACGAACCTGTCGTCGGCGATGACGTCGGGCCACGCGTCGAACCGTGCGCGGCCGGCGGCCGTCATCGCGTACACGCCCGAGCCGATGTGGCCTCGGCGGCGATAGTCGCTGAGCTCCCAGATGCGGTAGTGCTGGCGCACGAGCCACGACGCCGACGACGTGTCGACGTGCAGCCGCGGCGAGGCGACCTCGACACCGGGCTCCTCGAGTGCATCCGCGAGGGCCACCAGCGTCTCGGGGTCGATCAGCACGTCGGCGTCGAGATAGACGCGCGGGAAGACGGATGCTGCGTCATCGCCGGCCTGCAGAGCCGCGATCTTCGACGCGCGCGGCGTCTCGACCACGCGCACCCCTTCGTACGAGAGCGCCCGCGCGACGGTGTCGTCAGTGCAGCCGTTGGCCGCGACGATGATCTCGAACTCGTCCCGCCGCGGCGACGCGCGCAGCGCCCCGAGCACCCGGTCGATCACCGCGCCCTCGTTGTGCGCCGGGATGACGACGCTCACGCGCGCGCTCATCGCCCCGCCTCCGGCGATCCCGAATACCCGGGGCGTTTCGACTGCGCGCGCCAGAGCGCGCTCCGCTCAACGAGCGGGAATTCCGCCTCCCGGCTCATCGCCCCGCCTCCGGCGATTCCGAATACCCGGGGCGTTTCGACTGCGCGCGCCAGAGCGCGCTCCGCTCAACGAGCGGGAATTGCGCCTCCCGGCTCATCGCCCCGCCTCCGGCGATCCCGAATACCCGGGGCGTTTCGACTGCGCGCGCCAGAGCGCGCTCCGCTCAACGAGCGGGAATTCCGCCTCCGCCGTCCACGCCGGCTTCGGCGCGGAGGTCTTGCGCGAGCCCTCCGTGTACACCCACGCGGCGACGGCGAGCAGCATCATGTGCACGAGGAACGACTGGAAGAAGCCGAACGCGTCGAAGAAGAAGAGCGCCGCGCTGTACCCCGCGATCGACACCGCGAGGGCGAAGGCGAGAAGGGCGTGCCGCGGTTCGGCCGCCCAGCGCAGCGCGTAGACGATGAGCATGACGACCGGCGCCAGCATGAACACGGCGTACCCGATGACCCCGAGGGCGCCGGCCTCCATCAGGATGCCGAGCACCTGGTTGTCGAGGATGAACGAGTTCGCCTCGTCGCCCACGACGACGCGGCTGCCGTATCCCTGCCCGAAGAACGGGTACTGCCGCACTTCGACGAACGCGGGTTCCAGGTCGGCCAGGCGCCCGGCCCCCGCCATCCCCGCCGACGTGTACTGCGACGCGATCAGCGTGTCGACGTCGAGGAACGACAGCAGCATGGACTCGACCTGTGCCGGCACCACGAACATCGCCAGCAGCAGCCCCGGCACCGCGAAGGCCAGCAGCAGCAGCGCGACCTTGGGTCGCAGCACCAGTGCGATCAGGAACATCACGCCCATCACGACGACCGCGGTGCGCGAGATGGCGGCGATGATGCCGCCGAACACGAGGAACGTGCCGATCCCGTAGGCGATGCGCCGGTTCCAGACGTTCCGGGGCCAGATCGCGTACTTGGCCAGGTAGATGAGGATCGGCAGGAACATGCACAGCATGACCGCGAGGGCGATCGGATGCTGCGCCGACCCGTACGCCCGGTTCACACCGGCCCGCGTGGCGTCGCCGCCGTCTTCGCGCAGCACCATCAGCGGGAGGACGTTCGCGAGCATGAGGAACACGTTGGTGCGCGCCACCCGCTCGATGACGGCGAAGAAGGCCACGATCACGGCCATCCACGACAGCACCATGAGAAAGCCCATCACCATGCGCTCGCTGGTGAGCAGCTGGCGCACCGAGAAGAACACCGACAGCAGGACGCCGAGCTGGAAGAAGCCCGACAGTGCCGTCGTGGCGAGGCCCTCGTTCACGAGCCGCATGCCGTTCACGATGAACGACACCAGCAGGGTCGCGAGGAAGATGCCGATCGGCCAGCCGAAGGCGACCGGCCGCCAGCGCCGCGACCTGTCGAACAGGAACGCGAGCCCGAGCGCGACGATCGCGACGAAGATCATGAGGCGGTACGCCTCGAGCGCGAACGGCAGCGGGATGGGGAGCGCGTAGCGGCGGGCCGGGATGAACATGATGGTCGCCGCGAGCAGGAACAGCAGCGCGGGCCACGTGAACAGGATGCGGCGCAGCAGCACGATGAGTGCGATGCCGAGGAGGGCCGCGCCCATCGCGATGGGCGGGAGCAGGATCACCCCGGCGATCACGATCGCGGCGAGGAGGAGCGCGATCCCGGCGACGGCGGCCCAGTGAGGCCGTGCTCCGTCGCCGGGGGCGACCTGGGCCGGTGGTACGCCGGTGTCGTCGGCGGGTGTGACGGGCGGTGCGGTGCCGGTCGACATGTCGGTGCTCCGAAGAGGGAGTCCGTCGCCTACGCGGTCTCGTCCTCGCGGGGGGACCGGCCGGATCGGCGCGACGGCGGCCCGGCGCCCACCAGCTCGCCGGCTTCGGCGTCGAGGGGGATGTCGTCGGAGGCGTCCGCAGGAGTGAGGGGCGCAGCATCCGTCCCGCTCACCGGCTCTTCGGCCTCGGCCGCATCCGCCGCCGCGGTCTCCGCGTGAGCGGCCTTGCGCTTCGCGGAGCGCGAGCGGAGGCCCGCGATGACGAACACCAGCACGACGAACGCGAGGAAGACGCCGACGAAGGTGACGACGACGGGGATCGCGGGGTTCGACGAGTCGCCCTCGACCGCAGGGCTCGCCCCGAGCGGCTCGAGCAGCACGCGCAGCTCGGGTGCGAGCTGCTGCGCGTCCTGCTGCGCGACGACGTAGGTGGTGAAGGCCGTGGCGGCGGCGCGCGAGATCTCCTCGGCACGGTCCGCGGTCTCGGCGGCGCCGACGGCCTCGAGCACGGGCAGGTTGTACCGGCCCGGGAAGCGCTCATCGCCGGTGGGCTGCGTCGTGCGTCGCAGCGCCGTGATCGACTCGGTGTCGTCGTCGAGCGGGCCGATCTCGGCCTCGACAGCGTCCTGGATGATGTCGCTCGACAGGATGTACGCGTACACAAGCGCGGTCGACGACATGTCGATGACCTGCGGGTCGGACGTGCCCTGCTCGATCGGGACGCCGGGCACCTGGGCCTGGTAGAGCCGGTCGGACTCGCTCGTGAGGAGCATGGTGGTCGCGGCCGACCAGGTCTGCTGAGCTCTCGAGACGACCTGTCCGTCGACGATCGCGAAGCCGGCGAAGAAGGCCGCCACCGCGGCGACGAGGGCGCCGAAAGCCAGCACCCACTTGTAGTTCCACAGCACTTGCAGGTACTTCGGAGTCTCCATCAGACACCTCTCTCCGTGTGCTTCCGGACGCAGACCGCCCGAAACCCCCCAGCACGTCATCGGGCCGTCCGCGTCGCGCACCGTATCCCCGAACCGCAGGTGTCGCGACAAGACTTGCCCTGCAATAGTCGCCCCGGATTGTTAACGGCGCCCTGTGGCTTTGTTGCACGGGTGTAAAGACTGGGCGACATTCGACGGCCCGGGTTGTGCCGCTTCGAACGGCTCCCACAGAGTGGTCAGCGAGAGCCGGCACGGCTCCTATGGAGGCGGGCCTCGTCCTGGGGGAGGTGGCGTTCTGGCAGTCCTGTACAGCTTCCCGTTCGCACTCGGGTCGCGAGGAATCGGCTGGACGGCGTGGAATCAGGCGAACGAACTGGTCCGCGCCGGGGTCGACGTGCACATCGTCGCCGCGTCGATCGCGAAGCCGGTCGAGGGCGCGGCGTCCGTGCGCACCACCCTCACCGTGGCCGGCCGTCGCGTGCCGCATCGCCTGGTCGGGCGCACGCGCGCGATGCGCATCCACGACGCCGTCACCGCGGGTCTGGTCGGCCGGCTGCTCGACGGCGACGCCGACGACGTCGTGCACGCGTGGCCGCTCGCGTCGGCCCGGACGCTCCAGGCGGCGCGGCGGCGCGGCATCCCGGGACTGCGCGAAGTGCCCAACACCCACACCGAGCACGCGTACGAGGTCGTGACCCGGGAGTACGCGGCGCTCGGCCTCGAGCCGCGGGGCGGCGAGAGCCACACCGTCGACCCGCGCCGGCTCGCGATCGAAGACAGCGAGTACGCCGCGGCGGCGGGGCTGCTCGTGCCGAGTGAGGCCGTCGCCGGCACGTTCCTCGCGCGCGGGTTCGACGACGACCGGCTGCTGCGGCACCGCTACGGCTGCACGGTGACCGCGCCGCCCACGCGGGCCGGCGACGGGCCGTTCACCGCCGTGTTCCTCGGCCGCGGATCGCCGCGCAAGGGGCTGCACACCGCGCTCGTGGCGTGGACGGCGTCGAAGGCCTCCGACGAGGGCAGGTTCCTCGTCTACGGACTGCTCGACGAGGACTATGCCGCGCACCTGGCGCCGCTGCTCGCGCACCCGAGCGTCGAGGTGCGGGGCCTCACGTCCGAGCCCATGCGCGTGCTCGCGTCGGCCGACGTGATGCTGCTGCCCACGGTCGAAGAGGGCAGCGCCCTCGTGACCTACGAGGCGCAGGTCGCCGGGTGCGTCCCGCTCGTCTCTCTCGCCGCGGGCGCGGTGATCGACGAGGGCGTGACCGGAATGACGCACGAGGTCGGCGATGTCGAGGTGCTGACGGCGCAGCTCGACCTGCTCGTCGAGCGCCCCGAGGTGCTGGCCGGCATGTCGAGCACCGCGATGGCTCGGGCCGATCAGCTGAGCTGGGCGGCCGCGACGCAGGCCACGCTCGCCGCATACCGAGAGGCCGCGCGTCTGCTGAGGGGGTCGACGGATGCCGCGGCCTGAGGACGTGACCCTCGCGATCTGCACCCGCGAGAGGCCGGAGATGCTCGCCGCGGCGCTCGCTTCGTTCACCGCGGTCACCCCGCCGGGGGTGCAGATCCTGGTCGTCGACTCGGCCTCGACCACGCCGGCGACCTGGGAGGTGGCCGACGCCGCGGGCGTCGACTACGTGCGCAGCGACATCAAAGGGCTCTCGATCGCCCGCAACCTCGCGCTCGAGACGAGCCGCCGACCGATCGTGGTGTTCACCGACGACGACTGCGCCGCCGTCGAGGGCTGGATGGCGCCGATCCTCGAGGGATTCGACGATCCGACCGTCGGCGCGGTGACGGGACGGATGCTGGACCACACGCTCGTCGGCACGCAGCAGGCGCCGCCCCCGCGGCGCTTCACCCGCACGATCGAGGGCATCGACGCCGGTCACGGCGCGATCATGGCGTTCCGGCGCGAGCGGATCGTCGCGCTCGGCGGATTCGACCCGGTGCTGGGGGCGGGGCGGCGCCTCGCGGGTGCAGAGGACCTCGACATGTTCTGCCGCGTGCTCGACGACGGCGCGCACATCGTCTACGACCCGTCGTGCGTCGTGCACCACGTGCACACGCGTGCCGACGATGCGTACACCGCCCTCCACCACGGCTACGGGCTCGGCCTCGGCGCGCTCACCGCGAAGTGGGTGCGGCTGCGCTCCGGGGTGGGCCTGCGCCTGTTCGCAGTGGTCGCGAAGCGCACGCTGTCGCGCGCGGTGCACAACCGGCGCGAGCACCGGCGCCGCGACGCCGACCTCGCGCTGTTCCGCGGAATCCTCGGCGGGTTCTTCACCGCCGTGCGCTTCGCACTCGACGGGCGCGTCTTCGTCGACGACGACCCGCCGGCGCCGATCACGCTCGGCGTCGCGACGCACGGAGGAGAGCAATGAGCGCGCACCCCGGACTCGCCCGACGGGCGCAGCTGATCAGCTCGCTCGACGAGAAGTACGTGTCGAACGCGGTCACGTTCGCCGCGATGCACGCCGCCGGCACGATGATCGTCGACGGCGCACCGCTGCGCGGGCCCGACGGCGACCTCGACCGCGCCGCGATCCGCAGCCGCGTCGAGCGGCTGAGCTGGTTCGCGCCGGCGATGCGCCAGCGGCTCGTGCCGACGCCGCTGCGTCTCACGACGCCGGCGTGGGTGCCGGTGACGAGCCTCGACCTCGACTACCACGTCCGATTCCACGATGGGATCGAGCCCGACGACCCGACGCGCGTCGAGCGGTTCACGGGGCGCCTCAGCCCGACGATGGACCCGTCGCGGCCGCTGTGGGACTTCGAGTTCGTCGAGCTCGACTCCGGGCGGGTGGCGATCGTCATGCGCTACCACCATGTGGTCGGCGACGCGATGTACGGCCTGCGGATCGGCGACGTGATCGCCGGCACCGCGCCGACGCCCGAGCCACCGGAGCCGGGCGATGCGCAGCGCGCCGAGCTCGGCATCCCGCCCCGCAACGGCTTCGAGGTGCTCGCCCTCGCGTTCGCCCAGTGGCGCGAGCGCAACCCGGGCCTGCGGCGGGGGTGGCCTGCGTACTGGCGCAAGTCGTTCCGCATGCGGCTGCGGCGCTGGGGCGGGCGGCTGCTGCGCCCGGTCAAGAACGCGCGCATCGCACGCACCGGCCTCCTCGCCGACGTGCGGGAAGGGCGCAGCTCCGCGTACGAGGCGGTCGACCTGGCTGCCGCCACCCGCCGCGCGTACAAGCTCGGCGGCACGGTGAACGACCTCGTCACGGCCGCCACCCTCATCGCGATGGCGCGCCAGCGCCCCGACGCCGAGACGCTGTCGATCCTCGTGCCCATCTCGCGACGCGGGGCCGGTGACGGCGGCGTGCGCAACGACATCAGCGTCGTGAAGGTGTCTGCCGCAGCATCCGCTCCTCTGGAAGAGATCGTGCCGAGCGTGCGTGCGCAGGTGCAGGCGGCCGTGGACTCGGGTGGCTCGGTCGTCGAGGGCGCCGAGGACTGGGTGGGCTACGCCACCTCCGTGACGTGGGGCCGCGACGAGCGGTTCTTCGGCACCGCTCCCGTCGAGACGGTGACCGGGTGGCCGGCCGGCGATCCGCGCGACGAGGTGGCGTGCCTCGCCTGCTCCTATCGCCGCGAGCTCGTGGTCAGCGTGACGGCACGCTCGACGGTCGACCTGCCGGCGCTCATGGCGGTCTACCGCGAGCTGCTCGCGCCCGCCCCCGTGTCGGCGGGAACGGATGCTGCGGGGGCGGCGCGATGAGCCGCCTCCGCGGTGCGCTCGGGTCGGTGCTCGACCCGCGCACGCTGCTGCACGCGCTGCGCTTGGCGCACTTCCACGGCTACTCGTTCGTCCGGCAGGTGCCGCTGATCCAGGTGGGACCGGGGGTGTCGATGGCGCCGAACGTGTCGTTCCGCAACGGCGAGCGCATCTCGATCGGCGCCGGCACGCACATCGGCGAGTTCAGCCTGATCTGGGCGGGCAACGAGACCGGTCGCATCGAGATCGGTGAGAAGTGCCTGTTCGCGCCGCACGTGATGGTGACGGCATCGAACTACGGCGTCGAGAGGGGGCCGGTCCCGATCATGGACCAGCCCAAGATCGAGCGCGATGTGGTGATCGGCGCCGGCTCCTGGCTGGGCGCGAACGTGGTGGTTCTGGCGGGCGTGACGATCGGCGAGGGCGCCGTGGTCGCGGCCGGGGCGGTGGTGACGAAGGACGTTCCGGCGTTCTCGATCGTCGGAGGGGTTCCGGCGCGGGTCATCGGCGAGAGGCCCTCGGGCCAGGAAGTGGGGACGAGCCGTGGGGAAGCTCAGAAGGAGAGAGTCGACTAGGGCGATGCGCGTCGCCGGACTCGCGGTGGGAACCGCGGTCGTGGCGTCGCTGCTGGGAGGCGGTGTGGCCACGGCCTCGTTCGCCGCCGGCGACGAGGCGGGCGTGTACACCGTCAGCTTCCGGACGGCGGAGGGGTTGGATGCTGCGCTGGAGGGTATCACCGCAGAGCCCGACGCCGTCTACGACAGCGTGGTGAAGGGATTCACCGGGTATCTCACGGCCGACGAGGTCGCCGTGCTGCGGGTGTCGTCGACGGTGCGGGGGATCTCGGCGAACAAGGTCGTGAGCGGCGCCGCACAGACCGTGACGCCGGCGGTGGGCACGGTGGAGGCGGACCTGCCGCCGACCAGCGCCACGACGGCGGGCGCGTGGGACGGCCCCGGGCTCGCGATCATCGACTCGGGCGTGAGCGAGCACACCGACCTGAACGTCGCGCGCCAGATCAACTGCTTCGGAAGCGGCGACGGCACCGACGGGAACGGGCACGGCACAGGGGTCGCCGGAGCCGCGGCGGCGATCAACAACAGCGTGGGGCTGCTCGGCGTCGCGCCGGGCGCCCCGATCACCTCGGTGCGCGTGCTCGACAACAAGATGCAGGGCACGCTCGGCACGCTGATGTGCGGCCTCGAGTGGGTCATGGAGAACCACGAGCGCTACGACATCGCCGTGATGAACATGAGCATGCAGTTCGGTCAGGCCGACGACGGCAACTGCGGGTACACCAACGGCGACGTCATCCACCAGGCGATCTGCGCCCTGGTGGAGGACGGGGTCGTCGTGGTCGCGGCCGCCGGCAACTCGACGCGGGATCTGGCGCAGTACTCGCCGGGCAACTTCGACGAGGTGATCACGGTCACCAACGTCGCCGACTACGACGGCAAGCCCGGTTCGCGCGGCGCGAAGGCGTGCACCGAGACCAACGCCCCGGTCGACGACACGATCAACCCGAAGAGCAACTGGGCCGTGAGCGCGGCTGATCGCGCGCACACGATCGCTGCTCCCGGCACGTGCCCGTACACGACCAAGAAGGGCAATCGGTACGGCTACATCGCGTCGGGCACCAGTATGTCGGCGGCGGTGATGTCGGGCGTCGTGCTCGCGTGCTTCGCCGAGGGGTCGTGCGAGGGCCGCACCCCGCGCGAGGTGTTCCAGATCCTCGAGGGCCAGGCGCAGGCCGCGGCGACTGCTCGAGGCAAGCGCTTCGCGGGCGACCCGCTGAGCCCGATCTCGGGCCGCTACTCCGGCTGGCTCGCGTCGACGGTGCCGACCGGCAGCACCCCGACTCCGACGCCGACGCCGACGCCGACCCCGACGCCCACGCCGACGCCGACGCCGACTCCGACGCCGACGCCGACGCCGACTCCGACGCCGACGCCGACCCCGACGCCGACTCCGACGCCCGATACGCAGGCGCCGACGGCGACGATCACGGCGCCGGTCTCGGGGTCGACGGTGTCGGGCAGCGTAGCCGTGCGGGTCACGGCCGCCGACAACGTGGCGGTCACCGGGGTCACGCTGTGGTCGGGCGCGACCAGGCTCGGCACGCTGGCGAAGCAGTCCGACGGCTCGTGGGCCGGCACGCTGCCGTCGCGCAGCTACCCGAACGCCACCTACCCCGTGCACGCACGGGCGGTCGACGCCGCCGGCAACACGGGGTACAGCCCGACGATCTCGCTGACCCTGCGCAACTGATAGGCGGGCGCCAAGTCCCGGTCGTTGAGCGGATGCCTCGGGTCGGTGTTACTCGCGGGTTCGGCGCGTTTCGACTCGCTCGTTCCTCGCTCGCTCAACGACCGGTACTTCACCCCCGCTCGTTGAGCGGAGGGC
>NZ_JBDGJU010000013.1:0-100524 GCF_057656735.1 Microbacterium sp. Soil_C_42 | reverse complement strand
GACCGGCACGCCGGCCGCGGCGGCGACCGCGCCGACGTGGGCGGGCACCTTGCCCGCCGCGGACTGGCCGTCGTACGACCCTTCGCCCGTGACGACGACGGATGCCTCGGCCACCGCCGCGTCGAGTCCCACCAGCTCTGCGACCGCCGCCGAACCGGGCACGAGGCTCGCGCCCCACGCGAGCAGTCCGAACCCGGTCCCGCCCGCCGCGCCGGCGCCCGGAGTCTCGGGGTCGGCGTCGACCAGCTGGGCGAGCCGCGCGAGCCCGGCGTCGAGCACCGCGATGTCGTCGGGCAGCGCACCCTTCTGCGGCCCGAACACCGCAGCCGCCCCGCGAGAGCCGAGGAGCTCGTTGGTCACATCGCTGAGCACCGTCACACCGCCGGGCGGGAGCGGCGCCAGTTCGGACAGGTCGGCCGCCGCCACGGAGCCGAGCCCACGTGCGCCGGCGATGACGGGCCGGGCCGCAGCATCCGTGAATCGCGCTCCGAGAGCGGTGAGCATGCCGGTGCCGCCGTCCGTCGACGAGCTCGAGCCGATGCCGAGCACGAGTCGCGAGACGCCGTGCGCGAGGGCGTCGGCGATCGCCTCGCCGAAGCCGCGCGTGTGCGCATCGAAGGCGCGCAGGCGCGGCGGGGTGCCGAGCAGCTCGATGCCGCTCGTGTTCGCGAGTTCGACGACGGCGGTCCCGTGGGGTGCGTCGGGCGTCGGCGGCAGCAGCACCCACGACGCCGCGACGGGCTCGTCCTCGGGGCCGGTCACGGTCACCGGCATGCGCTGCGCGCCCGGCACCGCGGCCGCGAACGCGTCGACGGTGCCCTCGCCGCCGTCGGCCATCGGCAGGAGCCGGAGGTCGCTGTCGGTGCTCTCGCGGCGCCACCCGGCGGCGAGGGCCTCGGCGGCGGCGGCCGCGCCGATCGTTCCCTTGAACGAATCAGGGGCGATCACGACGGTGTGAGCCATGGCGTCATTCTCCTCGGGCGTGCGCGGTGTTGTCTTTTCCGGCCGACACGAGCACGGGAAAGCGTTATCCTGCAGATCATGGTATCCATGGAGCGACCGGAAGCCGAGTCCAGCCCACGCCGCGCGGTGATCGCGACCGGAACCGGCCGGTACGCCGACCCGTGGCATCCGTTCCCCGCGACCAGTTCCCGCATCGCCGACGCGCTGCGCGCGGACGGCTGGGACGTCACGGTCGACGACGATGTCGACCATGCGCTCTCGAGCCTCGACGGATTCGACCTGCTCGTCGTCAACGCCGGCGACCCGTGGCGCGAGGGCGCGACCGAGCTGGGGCATCGCGCCGACCCCGCGGCGGACGCCGGCCTCCGCTCGGCGATCGCCCGCGGCATCGGGCTCATCGCCGTGCACGCCGCGCTCTCGAGCCTGCGCGACCACCCCGCCTGGCGGGAGGCCATCGGCGGCGAGTGGCAGCCCGGGCTCTCGTGGCACCCCCCGATCGGCGACGCGCGGGTGCGGGTCGTCGACGGCGATCACCCCGTGAGCGGACGGATGCCCCACCTCGACGTCTTCGACGAGCGCTACAGCGACCTCGTGGTCGACGACGGCGCACGCGTCCTCGCGGTGCACGACGTCGACGGTGCCGAGCACGCCGCCGTGTGGGTGCGGGAGGCGCCGACCCGTGCCGTCGTGTGCTCGCTCGGACACGACGAGCGCTCCTACGACGCCCCGGAACACGTGGCACTGCTCCAGCGCGCGGCGCGCTGGACCGCCCGGGTCTGAGGCTCGGCACCGGTGCACAGATCGGAGCCCTCGCGCGACACGCCGGATGACGGATGCCGCGACCCGGCGTGTCGGCCGAAACCTCCGACGCCGTGCACCCCGCCCGCCCGGCCGACATCGGATTCGAGGCATCCGTCGACCGGGCAGAATGGAGGCGGCGCCGCTCGGCGCATCCGCCCCCACCTGAATCCGGAGTGACATGTCCTGGCTCGTGACCGGAGGCGCCGGCTACATCGGCGCCCACATCGTCCGTGCGCTCGCAGATGCGGGCCTGAACTCCGTCGTGATCGACGACCTCTCGAGCGGGCATGCGTCGTTCGTGCCGGAGGGCGTGCCGTTCGTGCAGGGGTCGATCCTCGACGGCGAACTCGTCGAGCGCACCCTGCGCGAGCACGAGGTCATGGGCGTGATCCACCTCGCCGGCTTCAAGTACGCCGGGGTCTCGGTGCAGCGTCCGCTGCACACCTACGCGCAGAACGTCGAGGGCACGCGCGTGCTCCTCGCCGCCATGCAGGCGGCGGGTGTCGCGAACCTGGTCTTCTCGTCGTCGGCCGCGGTCTACGGCACCCCCGACGTCCCGCTCGTCACCGAGGACCTGCCCAAGCGCCCGGCCTCGCCCTACGGCGAGTCGAAGCTCATCGGCGAGTGGATCATCCGCGACCAGGCGATCGCGACGGCCGCCTCCGAGCACGCCCTGCGCTACACCGCGCTGCGCTACTTCAACGTCGTCGGCTCGGGCGACCCGTCGGTCTACGACACCAGCCCGCACAACCTCTTCCCGCTCGTGTTCGAGGCGCTGCTCGCGGGGAAGACGCCCCGCATCAACGGCGACGACTACGACACCCCCGACGGCACGAACGTGCGCGACTACGTGCACGTCGCCGACATCGCGGCGGCCCACGTCGCGGCCGCTCAGCGCCTGCTCGCGAACCGCCCGATCGAGCCCGCGTACAACCTCGGCTCGCAGAACGGCCTCAGCGTCCGCGAGATCATGAACGCGATGGCCCGCGTCACCGGCATCGACTTCACGCCCGAGATCGCACCCCGCCGGCCCGGCGACCCCGACCGCATCGTCGCCACCGGCGAGCTCGCGGCCCGCGACCTGGACTGGAAGAACCGCTACAGCGTCGACGAGATGGTCCGCACCGGCTGGGAGGCCCGCCAGGCCGCGACCCCCGCTCGGTGAGCGGAGGGCGCTCCGGCGCCCGCAGACGAAACGCCTCGACCCCTCGGTCTGCGCCGGGTTCGAGGCGTTTCGACTCGCTTCGCTCGCTCAACGACCGGGGATTGGGGCGGGCGCGGCGCACTCGCTTCGCTCGCTCAACGACCGGGGATTGGGGCGGGCGCGGTGCTCTCGCGCACGACGAGGCGCGTGGGCACGGTCTCGAACGCGGCCGGCGCGTCGGCCTCGATCCCGTCGACGAGGGCTGCGACCGCGCGCGCGCCGAGAGAGTCGAAGTCCTGCCGCACCGTGGTGAGAGGCGGCCGGTAGTCGGCGGCGTCCGCCACGTCGTCGAAGCCGACCACGCTCACGTCCCCCGGCACGGTGCGCCCCGACTCGGCCACGGCGCGCAGCACCCCCAGTGCCATCTGGTCGTTGGCGGCGAAGACGGCGGTCGCGGATGCGAGAAGAGCGGATGCTGCCGCGAAGCCCGACGCGGACGTCCAATCTCCGCGCACCGCAGGCGGCACGGGGGCACCGGCCGCCGACAGCGCCTCGTGCCAGCCGCGTTCGCGCTCCGCCGCGGCGAAGGAGCCTTCGGGGCCGGCGAGATGGTGGACGGTCGGGTGCCCGAGGGCGAGCAGGTGCTCGACGGCGGATCTCGCACCGCCGGCGTGGTCGGTCTCGACCACGCCGAACCGATCGTCGCGGGGCGAGTCGACCACCACGAGCCGGAGCCCGGCGGCGCCGACATCGGCTCCGCGGACGCGGGCCGTCGCCTCGTTCAGCACGATCGCCCCGTCCACGCCCTGCTCGGCGAGTCGCTCAAAGGCCGCGGCAACGTCTCCGTCGGCGCCGAGCGTCACCACCGTGAGCGCGTAGCCGCGGGTGGCCGCCGCATCCGCCACCGCCTGCAGCATGCGCGAGTTCCCCACCGAGGCGAGCGTCGACACCACGAGCCCGATGGTCTGCGTGCGGCCGGTGCGCAGGGCCCGCGCGGCCCGGTGCGGGCGATAGCCGAGCTCCGTCATGGCCGCTTCGACGCGCGCGCGGGTCTCGGGGTCGACGCGAGGGCTCGCGTTCACCACGCGCGACACGGTCTGACCTGAGACGCCCGCGCGCTCCGCGACGTCCGCCATCGACACGCGTCTGGCCGTCATGCCCCACCCCGATCCGCTGGGATGCCGTCGATGTCACATCGGGTCGCAGCATCCGTGTTGACGATAACATAGCCGAGTTGCTACCGTGTTGACGTGAACATGCCGCAGGATGACACCGTCGTGTCCGCCCAGGACCTTCCCGCCGAGACGCTCGGCGCGGGCGTGGTGAAGCGCCCGACCCGCCTCGCCGACGGTCGCGAGCTGATCTACTACGACGACCCCGAAACGACCCTCGGCCCCGACCGTGCAGTCGACGCGCGCGACCTCGCGCCGCGACCCGAGACCGCGACGATGCGCCGCGACGTGCTCACCGGGGACTGGGTGTCGGTCGCTGCGGCCCGGCAGAACCGCGCCTTCCTGCCACCGGCGCACCTCGACCCGCTCTCCCCGCAGACGCCGACCAACCCGTCCGAGATCCCGTCGCTGTACGACGTGGCCGTGTTCGAGAACAAGTCGCCGTCGTTCGGCCCCGCGCTCGCCGTCGCCCACGGCGATGCGCCCGCCGGCGTCGACGCTCCCCGCGACCTCGACGACCTCGTCGCGCCCGGTCTCGGCCGCACCCGCACGAGCGTGGGCCGCTGCGAGGTCGTGTGCTTCAGCCCCGAGCACTCGGGCTCGTTCGGCTCGCTCTCGGCGACCCGCGCCCGCACCGTGATCGAGGCGTGGGCGGACCGCACCGCCGCGCTCTCGGCACTGCCGGGGATCGAGCAGGTCTTCCCCTTCGAGAACCGGGGCGAGGCGATCGGCGTCACGCTCCCCCACCCGCACGGGCAGATCTACGCGTACCCGTACATCACCCCGCGCACGACGAGCCTGCTCGCCTCGATCGACCGCGAGGGGCCCGACCTGTTCTCCCGCATCCTCGAGTTCGAGCGCGCCGGCGATCGCGTGATCCTCGAGGGCGAGCACTGGACGGCGTTCGTGCCCTTCGCCGCGCGCTGGCCGATCGAGATCCACCTGCTGCCGCACCGCCACGTCGCGGATTTCGCCGGCACGACCGATGCCGAGCGCGACGAGCTCGCTCCGCTCTACCTGCGGCTGCTGCGCGGCGTCGACGCGCTCTACGACACCCCCACCCCGTACATCGCCGCCTGGCACCAGGCGCCGGTGCACCGCGGCCGCGACAGCGCGCGCCTGCACCTCCAGCTGACGTCGCCGCGCCGCGCGGCGGACAAGCTCAAGTTCCTGGCCGGATCCGAGGCCGCCATGGGTGCCTGGATCGGCGACGTCCCGCCCGAGACGGCCGCAGCGGCGCTGCGCGACGCCGTCGCATCCATCCCCGAGGAGACCCTGTGACCGCCACCGACATCCGTACCGCCGCCATCGCGCGCGCCCTCTTCGCCACTCGCTTCGGCGCCGACGCCGACGGCACGTGGTCGGCGCCCGGACGGGTGAACCTCATCGGCGAGCACACCGACTACAACGACGGCTTCGTGCTGCCGTTCGCGATCCAGCACCGCACCCACGTCGCGCTCGCCCCGCGCGCCGATGGCGTCTTCCGCGTGCGCGTCGCCTCGACCTTCGACGACGCGACCGTCGAGGTCGCCCTCGACGACCTCGACGCGCTCTTCCCCGCGCAGCGGGACGACGTCCCCGAGTGGGCCCGCTACCCCTTGGGCGTCGCATGGGCGCTGCTCGCGGCATCCGGAACCGATCCGCGGGCCGTCACCGGCGTCGATCTCGCCTTCGCGTCGGACGTGCCGGTGGGCGCAGGCCTGTCGTCGTCCGCGGCGATCGAGGGCGCGACCGCCGTGGCCCTCGCCGACACTTGGGGAATCTCCGTCGACCGTGTGGCGCTCGCGAAGGTCGGGCGTCGCGCCGAGAACGAGGCGGTGGGCGCGCCGACGGGAATCATGGACCAGATGGCGTCGCTCCTCGGCCGCGCCGACGCGGCGATCTTCCTGGACTGCCGCTCGCTCGAGGCCCAGGTCATCGACCTCGGCTTCGCCGACGCAGGCCTCGAGCTCGTCGTCATCGACACCGGGGTGAAGCACTCCCACGCGACGGGCGGCTACGGCGAGCGCCGCGCCGCCTGCGAGCGCGGTGCGGCCGCCCTCGGCGTGCCGGCACTCCGCGACGTGGGTGTCGAGGACCTCCCGCGACTCGCTGAGCTGGTCGACGACGTCACATACCGCCGCGTGCGCCATGTCGTCACCGAGAACCAGCGCGTGCTCGACACCGTGCGCACGCTCCGCGAGCAGGGCCCGTCCGCGATCGGCGACCTCCTCGTCGCGTCGCACGCCTCGATGCGCGACGACTTCGAGATCTCCGTCCCCGAGCTCGACACGGCGGTCGAGGCCGCGCTCGCGGCGGGTGCCGTCGGCGCCCGCATGACCGGCGGCGGCTTCGGCGGTGCCGCGATCGCGCTGGTCGCCCACGACAAGGTGCAGGCCGTGACGGATGCCGCCACCGCCGCCTTCGCGGCCGCGGGCTTCGCCGCTCCCACGATCTTCACGGTCACTCCGTCGGCAGGCGCCGCGCGCGACTGACGGTCTCGCGCCCGGGTTGCTCGCGGGCCCGACGCGTTTCGACTGCGGGCGCCAGAGCGCCCTTCGCTCAACGACCGGGAACTCCGGTCGTCGAGCGGGCGAGCCGAAACGCCCCAGGAACTCCGGTCGTCGAGCGAGCGAGCCGAAACACCCCGGGAATTCCGGTCGTTGAACGAGCGAGCCGAACACCCGGGAGCTCCGGTCGTTGAGCGAGCGAGGAACGAGCGAGCCGAACACCCGGGAACTCCGGTCGTTGAGCGAGCGAGGAACGAGCGAGTCGAAACGCCCCGCGCGCGGCGCAGACGCCTCGCTCTTGAACGGCGTGTGAACGCTCGTGACGAGCGGGCGCAAGACACTGGCGATGACGGATGCCGCGGCCTAGCGTCGAACGCAGGGTCGCGGCATCCGTTCGCGATCCGGAAGGAGCGATCGTGGCGTACATCACCGTCGGGACCGAGAACTCGGTGGACATCGACCTCTACTACACCGACCAGGGACCGTCGGACGCCCAGCCCGTGGTGCTGATCCACGGCTTCCCGCTGAACGGCGAGTCGTGGGGCAAGCAGCAGGCGGCGCTGCTGGACGCCGGGTATCGAGTGATCGCGTACGACCGCCGCGGATTCGGGCAGTCGAGCAAGGTCGGCTCGGGGTTCGACTACGACACGTTCGCCGGCGACCTGCATGCGCTCATCGAGGACCTCGACCTCCGCGACGCCGTGCTCGTGGGCTTCTCGATGGGCACAGGCGAGATCGCGCGCTACCTGTCGCGCTACGGCAGCGGCCGCATCGCGAAGGCGGCGTTCCTCGGTTCGCTCGAGCCGTTCCTGCTCATCACGGACGACAACCCCGACGGGGCAGGTCCCCAGGAGTTCTTCGACGGGATCGCGCAGTCCGTGCGCGACGACCGCTACGCCTTCATCGCCGGCTTCTACAAGGACTTCTACAACCTCGACGACACGCTCGGTTCGCGCATCTCGCAGGAGGCGCTCGATGCGAGCATCCAGGTCGCGACCTACGCCGGCAACGCCGCGATCGCCGCTGCGCCGCTGACCTGGCCGACGGACTTCCGCGCCGACATCCCCGCCGTCGACGTCCCCGCGCTCATCCTGCACGGCACCGCCGACAACATCCTGCCGATCGACAAGACGGCCCGGCGCTTCAAGGAACTCCTCCCCGACGCCACGTACGTCGAGATCGAGGGCGCCCCGCACGGCCTGCTGTGGACCCACGGCGCCGAGGTCAACGAGGCGCTGCTCGCCTTCCTCAACAGCTGACACCCGGAGCCGCCGGATGCCTCGGCGCCGAACCCTGAAGGGGCTCGGCGCCGAGGCATCCGGTCTTGCGGATCAGTCCTGCTGCGGGGCGTTGGCCATCGCGAGGAGGTCGTCGATCATCTCGGGGCCGGCCGCGCCGCCGTCGCCGGCGAGCGCGCCCATCATGCCGATGCGGCCGATCGGGAACGACTCCATCATCTTGGACATGTCCACGCCTTCGGGCATGATCGAGGCCGCGCTGTCGCCGAGGCCGCCCATCATCTGCGCCATCGCCGCCTGCACCACCGGGCCCGCGATCGGGTGGCTCAGCACCTCGCCCATCGACGACGTGCGCGACAGCGGCAGCGTGAGCGCGTCGCCCTCGACAGTCACGGCGACGGACGAGCGGATGTCGCGGCTCGACGCCGCGACATCGACCGTGTACTCGCCGCCCTCGACGACCCAGCGGTCGGCACGGATGTCCCAGTAGGCGAGGTCCTTGCGACGCACGGTCAGCGTCACGACCTGGGTCTCGCCCGGTTCGAGCGCGACCGACGCGAACGCCTTCAGCTCACGCGGCGCGCGCTGCACCGACGATCCGCTCAGCGACGTGTAGACCTGGACGACCTCGCGGCCCGCGCGGTCGCCGGTGTTCGTGACGGCCACGGTCACCTCGACGTCGCCGCTCGCGTCGACCTGAGCCGCAGCATCCGCATACGAGAACGACGTGTACGACAGGCCGTGCCCGAACGGGAACGCGACCTCGAGGCGGCGCGCGTCGTACCAGCGGTAGCCGACGAAGATGCCCTCGCCGTAGCGGGTGTGCGAGAACTCGCCGGGGAAGTCGAGGAACGCGGGCGTGTCCTCGAGGCGCGCCGGGATCGTCTCGGTGAGCTTGGCCGACGGGTTGACATCGCCGAACAGCACGTCGGCGGTCGCGCCGCCGCCGGCCTGACCGAGCAGCCAGCCCTCGAGGATCGCCGGCACGCGGTCGGCGAACGGCAGCGAGACGACGCCGCCGTTCGACAGGACCACGACGGTGTTCGGGTTCGCCGCCAGCACCGCGTCGACGAGCGCGAGCTGAGCCGCGGGCAGGTCGATGTCGTCGCGGTCGTAGCCCTCCGACTCGAGACGGGCGGGCAGGCCCAGGAACAGCACGGCGACGTCGGCGACGGATGCTGCCGCCACGGCCTCGTCGCGCAGCGCCGTGGCCTCGTCGACCGAGACCTCTAGCGCGTTGCTGAACCCCTGCGCGTACGCGACGTCACCGCTCGCGAGCGCGCGGATCCCATCGAGCGCGGTGTCGAGGCGCGTCGGGTTGATCATCGAGGAGCCGGCGCCCTGGTAGCGCGGCTTCTCGGCGAACTCGCCGATGACGACGAGCTTCGCGTCCTTCGCGAGCGGCAGCACGCCGCCGTCGTTCTTGAGCAGCACGATCGAGCGGCCGGCGGCCTCGCGGGCGAGGGCGTGGTGGGCGTCGACGTCGAGCGGTCCTGCGACCGCTCCGGCACCCTCACTCGCCTTGCGCACGAGGTCGAGCACGCGGCCGGCTGCGACATCCACCACCGACTCGTCGAGCGAGCCGTCCTGAACGGCCGCGACGATCTGCGCGTCGGTGACGCCGTTCGACGACGGCATCTCGAGGTCCATGCCTGCGGCGAGGCCCGGCACGCGCTCGTTGACGGCGCCCCAGTCCGACACCACGAGCCCCTCGAAGCCCCACTCGTCGCGCAGCACCTGGGTGAGCAGCCACGGGTCCTCCGAGGCGTACACGCCGTTGATGCGGTTGTACGAGCACATGACGGTCCAGGGCTGGGCGTCCTCGACGACGCGCTGGAACCCACGCAGGTAGATCTCGCGCAGCGGCCGCGGGTCGACGTCGGACGAGGACCGCATGCGGTCGTTCTCCTGGTTGTTGGCCGCGAAGTGCTTGAGCGAGGTGCCCACACCCTTCGACTGGATGCCCTGCACGATCGCGGCGCCGAGGACGCCCGACACGACCGGGTCCTCCGAGAGGTACTCGAAGTTGCGGCCGCACAGGGGCGAGCGCTTGATGTTGATGCCGGGGCCGAGCAGCACCGCGACGTTCTCGATCGAGGTCTCGGTGCCGAGGGCCTCGCCGACGCGGTGGACGAGGTCGACGTCCCACGACGAGCCGAGGCCCACGGCGGGCGGGAAGCACGTGGCGGGCACGCTGTCGCCGATGCCGAGGTGGTCGCCGCCCTCGCGCTGCTTGCGCAGGCCGTGCGGGCCGTCGGTCACCATGACGGCGGGCACGCCCGCACGGTCGATCGGCTTGGTGTACCAGAAGCTCGCACCGCTGGTGAGCGACGCCTTCTCTTCGAGGGTGAGTTCCGTGACATCGGGGATGCTCATGGAGGTCCTTCCATGCTGAGGGGGTGGCGAGCGCTCGGCGGTGAGCTCGCTCGCGAAAACCTTACGTTACTTGGTTTTGAGAAATCAAGGGATACTCGGGTTTACTTCTCTCATGACAGAGACCGGACCGGGGCGACGAGGCTCCTATGCGAAGGGCGTCGCGAAGCGCGAGGAGATCCTCACGCGCGCGCTGGACGTCATCGCCCGCGAGGGCTATCGCGGTGCATCGGTGAAAGAGCTGGCCGATGCCGTGGGCCTCAGCCAGGCCGGACTCCTCCACTACTTCGACAGCAAGGAGGAGCTCTTCACCGAGATCCTCCGCAAACGCGACGAGCTCGACTCCGTCGGGCAGGGCCTCGGCCGCGATCTCCAGCAGGGCCCGCCCGCGGCCCGCAGCGGCGAGCAGCTCGACATCCGGTCCGGCTACCTCGACATCATCCGCCACAACGCCGACGTCCCCGGGCTCGTGCACCTGTTCGCCCGGCTGTCGGTCGACGCGGCCGATCCCGAGCATCCCGCTCACCAGTTCTTCGTCGCCCGCGGCGAGAGCCTGCGCGGGTTCTTCGCCGCCGCGGTCGCGGCCCAGCAGCAGTCCGGCGAGATCACCGATCGTGTCGATCCCGACACGGTGGCACGCCTCTTCCAGGCGGTGGCCGACGGCATGCAGGTGCAGTGGATGCTCGAACCCGACGTCGACATGGCCGCGCCGCTGGCGGCATTGTTCGAGCTCCTCGCGCCCGCGTCGCCCGCCCCCGGCAAGGGCGAGAAGGGACCCACCCCATGACAGAGACCACCACCGCCCTCCGGTACGCGGAGGCCGACACCCTCACCGGGAGGGTGCGCGGCTTCTGGCGGGGCGAGCCGGGTGCCGGCGGATCGGCCGCGTTCCTCGGCATCCCGTTCGCGAAGCCTCCCGTCGGCGCGCTGCGCTTCGCCGCCCCCGTGCCCGCCGAGCCGTGGGAGGGCATGCGCGACGCCCTCGCGTTCGGCGCCACCGCGCAACGCGGCGACCCCGGCGTGACCCTCATCCCCGAGCCGTCCGTGCCGGGCGAGTCGACCCTCAATGTCAACGTCTTCACCCCGGCTCCCGGAGTGACGGATGCTGCGCTCCCGGTGCTCGTCTGGATCCACGGCGGCGGCTACTTCGCGGGATCGCCGGCGAGCCCCTGGTACGACGGCCGCTCGTTCAACCGCGACGGCGTGGTCACCGTGACGATCTCGTACCGGCTCGGCTTCGACGGGTTCGGCTGGATCGAGGACGCCCCCTCCAACCGCGGCGTGCGCGATTGGCTGCTGGCCCTCCAGTGGGTGCAGGACAACATCGCGAACTTCGGCGGCGATCCGTCGCGCGTGACGATCGCAGGACAGTCCGCCGGCGGCGGCGCGGTGCTGACGCTGCTCGGGATGCCGGCGGCCCAGCACCTGTTCCACTCGGTGTGGGCGCTGTCCGGCGCCACCGCCGACGTCGCGACGGATCGCTGGGAGGCGATCGGACGCGATGTCGCGGCGCGCGTCGGCGTCGCCTCAACGCGCGCCGCGCTGGGGACGGTGCCGGAGGAGCGCATCGTCGAGGCGCAGAAGGAGGCGACGAGCGTGGCCGGCCCGGACGCCATCACCAAGCTGCTCGACGACGGCCTGCTGCTCGGCCCCTCGATCGACGGCGACCTGCTCACCCGGCCCACGATCGCCTCGCTCGCGGCCGGCGTCGGCGCCGACAAGCCTCTCGTGCTCGGCGCGACCGACGACGAGTTCTCGATGGTCGTGGCGGGGCGGGCGAACACGCTCCGCTGGATCCCGCTGAGCCTTCTGCTCGGTCGGTCGGGGCTCAAGGGTGCGCAGCGCAAGGCGTACCTCGCGGCGAACCGGGACGTGGTGGCGCGCGGACACGCGGCCGTGCTCGGCCGCTACATCACCGACCGCATGTTCCGCAGCACCGTCGTCCGCACGGCGCGGGCACGCGGCGCTGCTCCGACGTGGGTCTACCGCTACGCGTTCCGCTCGTCGCAGCCCGGCGCGGTGAACGGATCGGCGGTGCACTGCATCGACGTCCCGTTCTGGTTCGACTGCCTGGACTCGGTGCAGATCGAGCCGCTGACCGGACCGAACCCTCCGCAGCAGCTCGCCGACCAGACGCACGCGGCTGCGGTGGGCCTGATCGTCGACGCCGATCCCGGCTGGCCGGCATGGTCGGGCGCTCCAGGCATCACGCGCGTCTTCGGCGGGCCGGCGGGCTCCCCCGACGTCGACCCTCACGGGTACGCGGCGGTCGCGTCGCTGCTCTGACCTCGGACTCCCGCCGCCCCTGCAGCGCGGGAATCGCGAAAGGGTGGGCGCCCGCCGATGCCGCGGTGAGGACCCACCCTTTCGTGTACGCGATGCGTCAGGACAGCGCCGCGACGACCTCGCGCTCGAACAGCTCCACGCCCGAGAGGTCGTAGGCGGCCTCGGGGAAGTAGTGGATCGCGTAGGCGATGCCGTGGCGCTCCCGCTCGGCCAGGCGCTCGGCGACCTGCTCAGGGGTGCCGAACGCGGGCGACGTCAGGTAGTCGTGCTCGATGTGGTCGGCGCGCTCCTGCCCGACGTGCGGCAGCAGACGCGCCTTGACCGCGGCCAGGCGGTCGCGCGCCTCGGCCTCGGTCGCACCGACGATCGTGTTGAAGTTCGACGTGCGCGTGATCTCGGAGAAGTCACGTCCGAGCGCGTCGCAGTGGCCCTGGAGGATGGCGCTCTTACGATCGATGTCCTCCAGCGAGCCGGCGTAGTTCGTGTACGACGCGTACTTCGCCGCGATCTTCAGCGTGACCTTCTCGCCGCCGCCGGCGACCCAGAGGGGGATTCCGCCGTCCTGCAGCGGCAGCGGCTGCACGATGGCGCCGTCCACCTGATAGTGCTTGCCGTCGAGCGTGGCACGCCCGGTCGTCCAGGCCTGCTGCATGATGTCGACGCCCTCGCGCAGCATCCGCAGCCGCTCCGGAACCGGCGGGAAGCCGTAGCCGTACGCCTCCCACTCGTGCTCGTACCACCCGCCGCCGATGCCCATCTCGGTGCGTCCGCCCGAGACGATGTCGACGGTGGCGGCGACCTTGGCGAGGTAGGCGGGGTTGCGGTAGCCCATGCAGGTGCACATCTGGCCGAGACGGATGCGGTCGGTCGAGGCCGCGAAGGCCGCCATGAGCGTCCACGCCTCGTGCGTCGCCTCGTCGCTCGGCACCGGGGTCGTGTGGAAGTGGTCGTAGACCCAGAGGGACTCCCACGGCCCGGCGTCGGCGCGTTGGGCGAGCCCCTTCATCACCGCCCACTGCTCGGAGGGATCGATGCCGACGAGATCGAATCGCCAGCCTTGGGGGATGAAGGTTCCGAAGCGCATGGTCCCCAGCCTAGGGAAGCTCGTTTCGACTCGCTCGTTCCTCGCTCGCTCAACGACCGGGGGTTCCGAACACGCGAGCATGCGGCATCCGTTCTCGCATCACGGCGATCGCGGCGGGGTTGTGGTCGACGAGCACCGCATCGCGGCCGAGCGCCGCCGCGACCGCGCCGGTCGTACCGCTGCCGGCGAAGAAGTCGAGCACCCGATCACCGGGGCGCGAGGAGGCCTGCACGATGCGCCGGAGGATCCCCTCGGGCTTCTGCGTCGGGTACCCGGTCTTCTCACGGCCCGTGGTCGGCACGATCGTGTGCCACCAGACGTCGGTCGGAAGCTTGCCGCGCTCGGCCTTCTCGGGGGTGACGAGGCCCGGCGCCATGTAGGGCTCGCGGTCGACGGCCTCCGAGTCGAACCAGTACGACTTCGGGTCCTTCACGTACACGAGGATCGTGTCGTGCTTCGTGGGCCACCGCTTGCGCGTCTTCGCCCCGTAGTCGTAGGCCCAGATCAGCTCGTTGAGGAACCGCTCGCGCCCGACGAGCGCGTCCATGAGCACCTTCGCGTAGTGCGCCTCACGGTAGTCGAGGTGGAGGTACAGGGTGCCGTCATCGGCGAGCAGGCGCCACGCCTCGATGAGCCGCGGCTCGAGGAAGCCCCAGTAGTCGTCGAACCGGTCGTCGTACGCGCGCAGATCGCCGCGGATCCGCTCGTACTCGCGCCCGTGGAACCCGCGCCGCACGACGCCGGGCGCCCCCGTCCTCGATACGCGAGAGTCCACCTGGTCGCCGAGAGGCTGGTTGCTTCCCGCTCCCTCGTCGACCAGCTGACCTTTCGCGGGGGAAGCGACCGACGCGGAGACGGATGCTGCGGACCGCGCGGTCTCGATGGACCGCTCCTGCGGGCGCCCGGTGTTGAAGGGCGGATCCAGGTAGATCAGGGTGAACGACGCGTCGGGCAGCGTGCGGGAGACCTCGAGGTTGTCACCGTGGTGGATCTGGACCGAGCCGGGAGGTGCAGCCGGGCTCACGCGCCCGGAGGCTCCGGGCGACGCGCCGGCGGCGCCTGGAGGGGGCGTGGGGCCCGGCGCCCCGATCAGGGGACCCGGCGAAGCCATGCGTCCGTCGCGAACTTCGACGCCACGAGGGCCTCGGCCTCGGCGTACTCGTCGTCGGCGATGTGCCCGGGGACCGCGCCGTAGAGGTGGGTGAAGGTCTCTTCGAGCTTGGCGATGATCGCCTCGCGGGGCAGGCCCGTCTGGCGGCGCAGGGGATCGACGCGCTTGGCCGCCGACGTCGTGCCCTTGTCGCTGAGCTTCTCGCGGCCGATGCGCAGCACCTCGGTCATGACCTCGCCGTCCATGTCGTAGCTGAGGGTCGCGTGGTGCAGCACTCCCCCGTTCGCGAGGCGCTTCTGGGCGGCACCGCCGATCTTGCCCTGCGGCGAGGCGATGTCGTTGAGCGGCTGGTAGGTCGCCTCGATGCCGAGCGCGCGCAGCGCCTGCAGCACCCAGTCGTCGAGGAACGCGTACGAGTCCGCGAACGTGAGCCCGGCGACGAGGGATGCCGGCACGTACAGCGAGTACGTGACGATCGAGTTCGCGCCCATGAGCATGGCGCCACCCCCGGAGATGCGGCGGACGATGTCGTACCCGTGGGCGGCAGCGCCGTCGGGATCGACCTCGTTGCGGAGGGACTGGAACGAGCCGATCACCACGGCGTTCTCGTCCCACTCCCAGATGCGCAGCGTGGGCCGCCGGCGGCCGTCGCCGACCCGGCCGGTGAGCACCTCGTCGAGCGCGAGGTTCATGCGGGGCGAGACCGGCTTGTCGTGCACGATCTCCCAGTCGAAGTCGCGCCATCCCGGGGCCGTCACGAGTGCGCGGCGGACCGCGGTGCCGACCGCCTCCGGCGTGAAGCCCAGCAGCTGAGCCCCGTCGGGGAGAGCGGAGCGGACGGCGGTGGCGATGGCCGCGACGTCCGCCTCGATCGGGAGCCCGTTGACGGCGGCGTCGATGTCGGCGAGTGCGTCGTCGGGTTCGAGGAAGAAGTCCCCCGCGAGGTGGAAGTCCGCGATGCGTCCGTCGCGCTCCTCGAGGTCGACGACCACGAGCTTGCCGCCGGGCACCTTGTATTCGCCGTGCATGGGGTTCAGCCTATTCGCGCGGCGGGCACGGGCGCCGATCGGACGGGCGCCGCCGCCGCACTCAGGTGCGGTCGGCGATGTGCTTGTCGAGCCAGGCGAGCAGGTCCGCGCGGACCTCCGCCTGCATGACCTCGTTGAAGATCTCGTGGCGCGCGTCCGGGTACACGAGCGTCGTCACGTCGGTGAAGCCCGAGCGCGTGCGGTACGCATCGGCCAGCCGGTGGACGCTGCGCGGACCGCCCACGGTGTCGTCGCGGCCGACCATGAGGATCGTGGGGATGTCGACGCCGAGGTCCTTGCGCGGCTTGCCGTACATGCGCAGGGAGTCGATCACACCGATGAGCTTGATCGGATCCTCGCTCGTGGTGAGCGGATCGTCGAGGAACGCCCGCCCCACCGACAGGTCGCTCGACAGCCACTCGGTGCCCATGGCGCCTGGACCGTCCCACGGCTTGTTGAGGCCGCTGGTGTGGATCGAACCCGGCATGCGCAGCGCCGTGCCGGTGAGCACGAGCGCGTCGTACGCATCGGGGTGCTCGTTGACGAGCATCTGGGCGAGCACCGAGCCGCCCGAGTGGCCCAGCAGCACCAGCGGCAGCCCCGGGTTCTCGGCGCGGATCTGCTGAGTGAACTGCCACATCGTGGCGAGCGCTCCCCGCAGGCCGCCGGGACCCAGATGACCGAGGCGGGAGACGTCACCGGCGTGCTGCCTCATGCCCGTGCGGCCGTGGCCGCGGTGATCGGCGGCGTACACGATGTACCCGGCCCCGGTGAGAGCGGCGATCAGCTCGCCGTATCGTCCGGCATGCTCACCGACGCCGTGCAGCAGCTGCACGATCGCGCGCGGCTCCACCTGCGCCGGATGGACGTCGTAGTAGATCGTGATGTCGTGCGCATCGATGAACTCGGGCATGCGGAGAAGTCTAGGGGGACGCTCCCCACGCCCCGGCGTTGCCTCGGCCCGCAGCATCCGTCCCATGTGAACTTTGTTTAGCAAGACTAATGAGCTAGGCTAAATATCCGGATGAGCAGCAACGAGATTTCAGATTCAGACACCGGCTCCGATGCCGGCCCTCACGCAGACCTCTCCCCCGCCGCCTCGCAGCTGCGCATCGCGACGTTCCGTCTCGCGCGGCGCATGCGCACGCAGCGCGCCGTCGACTCGATGAGCGACGGGCAGTTCGCGGTGCTCGCCGCCCTCAAGGTGCACGGTCCCCACACGCTCGGCGATCTCGCCGAGCGTGAACGCGTCTCGGCCCCGTCGATGAATCGCACCGTCAACTGCCTGCAGGACTCCGGCTACATCGTGCGCGGCGCCGACGAGCGCGACGGCCGGAAGGTCGTCATCTCGCTCACCCCCGAGGGCGTGGCGGTCGTCGAAGAGACCGCCCGCCGCCGCGATGCGTGGGTCGAGGCCTCGCTCGCCGAGCTCTCACCCGCAGAGCGCGAGACCCTCGCCGCCGCGGCCGACATCATGGAGCGGATGGTGGCCCGATGAGCGCCATGTTCCGCTCCTTCTCCGCGTTCAACTACCGCGTCTGGTTCATCGGCGCGCTGGTGTCGAACATCGGCGCGTGGATGCAGTCCACCGCGATCAGCTGGGTGGTGCTCACCGAGCTGACCGACAACGACGCCGCCGCGATGGGCGTCACGATGGCGCTGCAGTTCGCCCCGCCGCTGCTCCTCGTCGGCGTCACCGGGCTGGTCGCAGACCGCTTCGACCGCCGCAAGCTGCTCCTCGTCACGCAGAGCCTGCTGCTCCTGCTCGGCGTCGCGATCGGCGTGCTCATCTTCGCCGGCGCGATGACGCTGCCGATCATGTACGGGTTCGCACTCGCGCTGGGTGTCGTCGCCGCGTTCGACAACCCCGCCCGCCAGGCCTTCGTGTCGGACCTCGTCGCCCGCGAGAACGCGTCGAACGCGGTCGCGCTCAACGCGGCGTCGTTCAACGGCGCCCGCATGATCGGTCCCGCGGTCGCGGGCATCGTCATCGTCGCGATCGGCACCGGATGGGTGTTCGTCGCCAACGCCGTGACGTTCCTCGCGATGCTCGCCGCGCTCGTGCTGATCCGCACCCATGAACTCGTGCCGCGTGTGAAGGCGCCGCAGTCCTCGCGGCTCGCCGACGGATTCCGCTACGTCGCCGGCCGCCCCGACCTCATCGTGACGTGCGCGATGGTGTTCCTCATCGGCGCTTTCGGCATGAACTTCCCGATCCTCGCGTCGACCATGGCCGTCGAGTTCGGCAAAGAGGCCGACGGCTTCGGCCTGCTCAGCTCGATCCTCGCGATCGGTTCGGTCGCAGGCGCCCTGCTGGCCGCCCGCCGCGACCGTGCACGGCTGCGCGTCCTCATCAGCGGCACCGCGATGTTCGGGATCGCCGCCGTGGTGTCGGCGTTCATGCCGACGTACTGGCTCTACGCGATCACCCTCATGTTCACGGGCTTCTCCGTCGTCACCATGATGACCACCGCGAACGGCTACGTGCAGACCACCACCGACCCGGTGCTGCGCGGCCGCGTGCTCGCGCTGTACATGGCGATCCTCATGGGCGGCACCCCGATCGGCGCGCCCATCGTGGGATGGGTGGCCGGCGAGTTCGGTCCGCGCGCGGCGATCCTCGTCGGTGCCGTCGCCGCGTTCGTCGCCTTCGCGATCGGCGCCACATGGCTGCTCTGGTCGGGGCGCCTGCACCGCCACGAGCAGAAGCGGTTCCGCCTCACGCTCGACGAGACGCGACCGCTCACCATCGTCGCCCCCGAGGAGTTCAGCGACGAGGTCGCCGGCACCACGCCGATCCGCGTGCTTCCGAGCGACGAGGAAGACAAGCTCCGGGCCCGGGTCCGCGCCGGCTGACCCGCCGCTCCCGCGACTTAGGAGACGGTGAGCGCGACGGATGCTGCGGCCAGCCCGTCGGCGGTCACCGTCACCGTCGCCGATCCCGGCCCGGTGGGCCGCACGATCGCGAGGGCGCGCCCGTCGTGCGTGGTGACCGAGGGGCCCGCGAACGACTCCTCGGTGCGGATGCGTCCGGTGCCGAGTCCGACGAGTTCGGCGTCGCCGTCGACGGCCACCGTGACGAGCCGGTCCGCGTCGACCGCGACGACGCCGTCCGCGTCGGCCAGCGAGATCGCGACGAACCCCAGCCCGTCGGAAGAGATCTCGGACTCCTCGACGGATGCTGCGAGCCCCACGTCGCCGGCCGTCCGCAACGCCGTGCGCCCGACCTCGACGCCGCCGGTGCGGGCGATCGCGACGAGCTCACCCGGGCGGTACTCGGTCTCGAACCGGGCACGGAACGCCTTCTCGGCTCCGACCGCGGTCACACCGAGCGAGACGCCATCCCGCAGCAGCTCGACCTCCTCGGCAGGCGCGTAGACGTCGACCGTCACGGGGGCGCCGGGCTCGGCATCCCACGTCCATGACGACACCGATTCGTCCCAGGACCAGGGCGTCGTCGCAGTGGGCCGGCCGTGATGCCGCGGCGGGTGCACGGCCAGGTACGGCTCGGTGCGCAGGCCGAACACGATCTCGCGGTAGTACGAGACCGGTCGCCGGAAGCCCGTGATGTCGATGTCGCCGCACCCGGCGAGCAGGTGCGGATACGGGCCCGCCGTGCCGGTCGGCTCGTAGCCCGGCTCGTCGGTGTAATCGACGCGGCCGATGCCGGCCTCGCCGAGGTAGTCCCAGCCCGTCCAGGTGAAGTCGCCGACGACGTGGTCGAGCCGCTCGACGAGGTCCCACATCTTCTCGATGCGCGACGGGAAGGTCTCGGATCCGACGATCACACGGTTCGGGAACAGCTCGCGATCGAGTTCGTACCGCGACTCGGCGTAGTTCAACCCGACGACGTCGAGCACCGATGCCGACTCCTCGGTCGACGCGGTGACGAGCTCCGACGCATTGGCGCGTGCCATCGTGTCGCCCATCGTCGCCATCATCGTGTTCGGGTCGGTCGGCCCGGTCTCATCGGAGTCCTCGGGGCGGCCCATCTTGTCGAGATTCGCGATGATCCCGTTGATGCCGTTCGTGACGAGGCGCGTGTCGTCGGCCTCGCGGAAGGCCTCGGCGAGTCGCCGGCTCCACGCGGACCCCGCAGGCGTCGCCAGCTCGAGGATCTCATTCCCGATCGAGTACATGATGACGCTCGGGTGGTTGACGTCCTTCGCGACGAGCGCTGCGACGTCGTGGCGCCACCGGTCGGGGAAGCCCGGAGCGGCGTCGAACGCGACCTTGGAGCGGGTCCAGGTGTCGGTGAGCTCGTCCATCACGAGCACGCCGTGCCGGTCGCACGCGTCGAGCATGGCGCGACTCATGGGGTTGTGCGCGCTCCGCAGCGCGTTGAACCCGGCGGCCTTCAGCAGGCGCACGCGCCGGTCCTCGGCCGCGGCGAACGTCGCCGCGCCCAGCGGCCCGCTGTCGTGGTGCACGCACGCGCCCCGCAGCGTGACGGTCTCGCCGTTGATCCGCAGCCCGCGCGCCGCATCGACCTGCAGGCGACGGATGCCGAAGGTCGCGGCATCCGTGTCGATCAGGTCCCCGCTCTCGTCGGTGAGGATCGTCCGCACGCGGTGCAGCGCGGGGGCATCGACGCTCCACAGCGCAGGACCGTCGACCGCGAGGCGCACGCGGGCCACGGCGTCGGCGTTCGCAAGCACCGTCACCGGCGCCGTTCCCGTCGCGACGTCGGAGCCGTCCGGCGCCTCCACCGTCCAGGTGAGTCGCAGCGTGCGGGTGCGGCGCGTGCCGTTTCGCACCGTGGTCGCGACCTGCACCACCGCCCGATCGGCGTCGATGTCGGGTGTGGTGACGCGCGTGCCGTCGAGCGGGATGTGCACGGGATCGGCGACGACGAGGTGGACCGGGCGATAGATTCCCGCGCCGGAATACCACCGGCTGT
Organism: Microbacterium sp. Soil_C_42; assembly: GCF_057656735.1. NCBI lineage: Bacteria > Bacillati > Actinomycetota > Actinomycetes > Micrococcales > Microbacteriaceae > Microbacterium > Microbacterium sp. Soil_C_42. The sequence continues at coordinate 79,935 of NZ_JBDGJU010000013.1, read as the reverse complement.
CGCGGTGCGCGCGGGCCTCGACCGTCACGCGGTTGGGCTCGCCGGGCCGCAGGTACGGGTCGAGGACAGCCTCGAACGCGTTGTATCCGTTCGGCTCGTGCGTCACGGCGTCGCCGTTGAGGAACACGACGGCGTCGCGGTAGACGCCCTCGAACTCGAGGCGCACGGTCTTGTCGCGCCAGTCGACGGGAACGTCGAACGTCTTCGCGTACTCGAAGACCCCACCGGGGACGTACCCGGTGTGCACGCCCTGGTCACTGCCGGCCGAGCGCGGGAGGTCCCGCACCGCGTCGTGCGGCAGCCGCACCGGCCGCGGTGCGGATTCGGGTGTCGGCGCCTCGAACGCCCCGAGCTTCGGGCCTGCTGTCCAGCCCTCGAGAAACGGCTCGCGGATCATGCCTGCCCCTCCGACCCCTCCGAAGCGGGCGTGGTGCCGGCCTCGATGGATGCCGCCTCCGCCGCCTGCGCATCCAGAGCGTTCTCGATCGAGACGAGGTCGTAGCCGCGGATGAGGGCGCGGAGGGTCTCGTGGAGCGCCTCCGCCATGTCGGTCGAGTCGGGAGCGAGCAGCCACTGCACCTGCAGACCGTCCATGAGCGCGATCATGGCGACGGCCGCACGCCGGGGGTCGACGCCGTCGACCAGGCGACCTGCGGCGGCGGCGCGCTCGAACGAGCCCGTCACGCTGGTCCGGACCTCGTTGTAGCGATTGACGAAGTAGTCGTGCGCGGGGTGGGACGGCGCGGTGGCCTCTGCCGACAGGGTCGTGTACAGCTCGACGATGCCGGGCTGCGCCGCGTTGAACCGCGCCAGCTCGGCGAGCGCCCGCAGCGCCTCGACGCCGTCGGGGAGGTCGAAGTCGACGCGGGCGCGCGACAGCTCGTCGCGGTGCTCGAGCAGCGCCATCAGCAGGGCGCTCTTGCTCCGGAAGTGGTGCAGGAGCCCCGCCTCACTCATGCCGACGCGCTCCGCGACCTCGCGGAGCGATCCGGCCCGGTATCCCGACTGCGAGAACACTTCGAGCGCGGCATCGAGGATCGCCGTGCGTGTCTCTGCCGACTTGGCGTACTCGCCCCGCGGCTTGCGCGTTCTCGTGGGAGCGGTCCCCGCCTTTGTCTGAGCGGCAGTCGTCTCGGTCATCGTCACACCGTATCCCCGCATCAGTCGGGGCACCTCCGTCGGTGCCCGTCGGGGTCCTCTCCCTCCGTTCTATAACGAATTCCTAATGCTCGCTAGTTTTTTGGCTCTAAAACCTAGCGGGCACTAGAAATTGCTGTTAGCGTCTCCCGGCAGTAGGCGATCCGCAGGGGCATCGCCACAGATGAAGGGACCAAGGATGTTCCGTTGGAAGGCCACAGCAGCCACCATCGCGATCGCCGCTCTCGCCCTCACCGGCTGCGCCGGTGCCGGGGACGACGGGTCGGGCGCCAGCGACTCCGGCCGAGCAGACCGGCTCACGCTCACTGCGATCATCGGGCCCACGAGCTACGACATCGGACAGGGAGCGGAGTACGGCAACCGCAGCCCCTTCTTCCAGGCCGTGTTCGACACGCTGCTGCAGAAGAACTCCGACGGTGAGATCGAGCCCTGGCTCGCCACGGAGTGGGAGTACAACGAAGACAACACCGTGCTGACGCTGACGCTCCGCGACGACGTCGAGTTCACCGACGGCACCAAGCTCGACGCCGACGCCGTCGTGGCGAGCCTCGAGCGCTTCCGCGACGGCACCTCGCCGCAGGCCGCGACGCTGGCCGGCAAGGAGTTCGCGGCCGTCGACGCCACCACCGTGACCATCACGCAGGACGCGCCCGACCCGTCCCTGGTCAACATGCTCTCGATCGCCCCCGGTCTCATCCAGGCGCCGTCCACGTTCGACGACCCCGACTCGGCCACCGAGCCGATCGGCTCCGGCCCGTACGTGCTCGACACCGCGTCGACCGTCACCGGCACCACCTACGTCTATACAGCCAACCCGGACTACTGGAACCCGGACGCCGTCAAGTACGACAACCTGACGATCAATGTGATCGAGGACCCGACCGCGACGCTCAACGCCCTCAAGGCCGGCGAGGCCAACGGCGCGAAGATCGTGAACAACGACACGATCCCCGAGATCGAGGCATCCGGCTGGACGATCGAGTCCAACGAGCTCGACTTCCAGGGCCTGCTGCTGTTCGACCGCGCCGGAACGATGGCACCCGAGCTCGCCGACGTCAAGGTGCGCCAGGCGATCAACATGGCGTTCGACCGCGAGGCGCTGCTGGAGGCGCTGCAGGCCGGCTACGGAACAGTCACCGAGCAGGTCTTCCCTGCGACCTCCGTCGGCTACGACGAGGCCCTGGACAGCACCTACGAGTACGACCCCGAGGGCGCCAAGAAGCTCCTCGCCGAGGCGGGCTACCCTGACGGGTTCTCGATCGAGATGATGTCGACCCCGGCGTTCCAGACCACGTTCGACCTGGTCGCGCAGCAGCTCGCCGACATCGGGATCACGGTGAACTACACCGACCCCGGCACGGGCAACTTCATCACCGACATGCTCGCCCCGAAGTACCCGGCGACGTGGATGGCGCTCGAGCAGAACCCCGACTGGCAGCTGATCAACTTCATGATCGCGCCTGATGCGACGTTCAACCCGTTCCACTCGCAGGACCCGCAGGTCGACGAGTACATCTCGACGATCCAGCTGGGCACGCCGGAGGAGGCGGAACAGGCCACGAAGGACCTCAACGCCTACCTGGTCGAGCAGGCCTGGTTCGCGCCGTTCTTCCGGGTCCAGGGCACGTACGCGACCGACGCGAACACGAACCTCGAGTTCTGGCCCACCAACGCCTACCCGTCGATCTTCGACTTCTCGCCGAAGAACTGAAACCTCTCCCCGCCCGCCCGCACGCCGCGGGCGGGCGGGGAGACACCACCCACGGGAAAGCGACATGCTCTCATTCATCCTCCGGCGCGTACTGTCGGGCGTCATCCTCATCGCGGTGATCTCGTTCCTCGCGTTCGTCCTCCTGTACGCCGCGGGCGGCGACATCGCCCGCCGCATCCTCGGCGAGAACGCCACCGCCGAGACCGTCGCCAAGAAGACCGAACAGCTCGGGCTGGACCAGCCGCTGCTGCAGCAGTACTGGAACTGGGTCACCGGCGCCCTCACGGGCGACCTCGGTCGCAGCTGGTTCACCGGCGAGCTGGTCTCGACGAGCGTCAGCAACCGCCTCTCCGTCACCCTCGCGATCGTGATCGGTGCGACCCTCGTCTCGGCGATCGTCGCGGTCGTCCTCGGCATCCTCGCCGCCCGCCGCGGCGGCTGGGTCGACGGCAGCGTCCAGGTGATCTCCCTCATCGGCTTCGCGATCCCCGGCTTCCTCATCGCACTGGGCCTCGTGCTCGTGTTCGCGATCAACCTGGGCTGGTTCAAGGCGACCGGGTACGTGCCTGCGACCACCTCGGTGTCGGGCTGGCTCTCGTCCGTGACCCTGCCCATCGTGGCGCTGTCGATCGGCGCGATCGCGGCCGTGTCGCAGCAGGTCCGCGGCTCGGTCATCGACGCGATGTCGCGGGACTACGTCCGCACGCTCCGCTCGCGCGGCCTCAGCACGAACTCGGTCGTGTACCGCCACGTGCTCCGCAACGCCGGCGGCCCCGCACTGGCGGTGCTCGCCGTGCAGTTCATCGGCCTTCTCGGTGGGGCCGTCATCGTCGAGCAGGTCTTCGCCATCCCCGGTATGGGCCAGCTCACCGTCCGCGCCACCACCCTCGGCGACATCCCGGTCGTCATGGGCGTCGTGATCGCCTTCGCGGTCATCGTCGTCATCGTGAACCTCCTCATCGACCTCGCCCAGGCGGCGCTGAACCCGAAGGTGCGACTCTCATGACCGCCATCGACGTCCCCCTCGACGTACCGGTCGCGCCGGTACGCGTCTCGCTCTGGCGCCGGCTGGTGCGCCGCCCCGTCGGCCTCGCCTCGCTGATCTTCCTCGTGTTCCTGGGGATCATCGCGATCATCGGGCCGTGGATCGCTCCGCAGGACCCCAACTACGCCGACATCCGCAACGTCCTCGCGTCGCCCAGCGCAGAGCACCTCCTCGGCACCGACGGCAGCGGCCGCGACGTGTTCTCGCGTCTGCTGGCCGCGACCCAGACGACCGTCCTGGCCGCTCTTCTCGCCCTCGTGGTCGCGCTCGTCCTGGGTGTGGTCAGCGGCCTCATCGCCGGCTACTACCAGGGCTGGTTCAACAACGCTGCCACGTGGGTCACCGAGCTGAACATGGCCCTTCCCGGCATCGTGGTGCTGCTCGCGGCGCGCGCCGTGCTCGGCCCGTCGGTCTGGATCTCGATGTTCATCTTCGGCATCCTGCTCGCGCCGGCGTTCTACCGACTGGTGTACGCGTCGGTGACGGCGGTGCGCACCGAGCTCTACGTCGACGCCGCCCGCGTGTCGGGCCTCAGCGACACGCGCATCATCGGCCGCCACGTGCTCTCGGTCGTGCGCGCGCCGATCATCATCCAGTCCGCGATCATCGCCGGCATCGCCATCGCGATCCAGTCCGGCCTCGAGTTCCTCGGCCTCGGCGACATCGCCGTGCCCACGTGGGGCCAGATGCTCAACGACGGCTTCAAGAACATCTACAAGGAGCCCCTCCTGATGCTCTGGCCGTCGCTCGCGATCGCCCTCACCTGCATCGCGCTGACGCTCCTGGCCAACGTGATGCGCGACGAGATCGAGCGCACCGTCTCGGTGCGGCGCAAGCGCCGCCGCGCGGTCGCGACCGCGACCGGCTCGGTCGCCGCCGTCACGACGTCGGTGGGACTCAGCGGGGGCGACGTCGTCGACCTCGACGAGCCGCCGATCTTCGAGACCGACGGCGTCATCGTCCACAAGGGCGACGCGCGCAGCAAGGCGACCGAGAAGGTGCTCGACGTCCGCGACCTGCACGTCGGCTACGACCAGCCCGACGGCTCGCACATCGAGGTCGTCCACGGCGTCTCGCTCGACATCCGCAAGGGCGAGGTGCACGGTCTCATCGGCGAGTCCGGCTCGGGCAAGACGCAGACCGCGTTCGCGGTGCTGGGCCTGCTCCCCCGCGGCGGACACGTCACCGGCGGCTCCATCCTGTACGAGGGCACCGAGATCGCCGATGGCGACGACCGCGCCTACGCGGGCCTGCGCGGCAAGCGCATCGGGTACATCCCGCAGGAGCCGATGTCGAACCTCGACCCGTCGTTCACGATCGGCAGCCAGCTGGTCGAGCCGCTGCGCAAGAACCTCGGTCTCTCGAAGAAGGCGGCCACCGACCGCTCGCTCGAGCTGCTCGCCCGGGTCGGCATCCCCAACCCGAAGCGCACGTTCGACGCGTACCCGTTCGAAGTCTCGGGCGGCATGGCGCAGCGCGTGCTCATCGCAGGCGCCGTGTCGACCGACCCCGACCTCATCATCGCCGACGAGCCGACCACGGCCCTGGACGTCACGGTGCAGGCGGAGGTGCTCGAGCTGCTGCGCGACCTGCAGGCCGAGCGCCACATGGCGATGCTCCTGGTGACCCACAACTTCGGCGTCGTCGCGGACCTGTGCGACCGGGTGACCGTCATGCAGAGTGGCCGGTTCGTCGAGCAGGGACCGGTGCGCGCGATCTTCAACGACGCGCAGCACCCGTACACGCGGGCGCTGCTGGACGCGATCCTCGACGAGGGTCCCGCCCGCGGTCCGCTCGTCACGAAGGGAGCACGGGCATGAGCACTCCGCTGCTGGACATCAAGGACCTCGTCGTCGAGTACCCGGGCAAGGGCTTCCGAGCCCAGCCGTTCCGGGCCCTCAAGGGCGTGTCGCTCAACATCCTTCCGGGTGAGACGGTCGGACTCGTCGGCGAGTCGGGGTCGGGCAAGACCACGCTCGGCCGCGCGGCCCTGGGCCTCGCACCGGTGACCGAGGGGTCGATCTTCTACGGCGGCAAGGACATCTCGCACCTCAAGCGCCAGGAGCGCCGCGCGCTCAGCTCCGAGATCCAGGTCGTCTTCCAGGACCCGTACTCGTCGCTGAACCCGTCGATGACGATCGAGCAGATCCTCGCCGAGCCGCTCACCGCGGCGGGCGTCTCGTCGAGCGAGGCGAAGTCGCGGGTGCGCGATCTGCTCGATCAGGTGGGGCTGCCCGCCGACGCGCGTGGACGCCTCCCCCGCGAGTTCTCAGGCGGTCAGCGCCAGCGCGTCGCGATCGCCCGGGCGCTCGCCCTGCGACCGCGGCTCATCGTGTGCGACGAGCCGGTGTCGGCGCTCGATCTGTCGACCCAGGCCCGCGTGCTTGACCTCTTCATCGACATCCAGAACCGCACCGGTGTCGCCTACCTCTTCGTCACGCACGATCTCGCGGTGGTGCGCCACATCAGCCACCGCGTCGCGGTGATGTACCGCGGCGAGATCGTCGAGACGGGCGACGGCGACCGGGTGACCTCAGACCCCCAGCACCCCTACACCCAGCGGCTGTTCATGGCCGCGCCCGTGCCCGACCCCGACAAGCAGGAGGAGCGCCGCATCGCGCGGCGCGCACTCCTCGACGCCGAGGCGGCTGCGGGCGTCATCTGACCCGACGGATGCGGCGACCCGGCCCTCGCGGGCCGGGTCGCTGCATCCGCCCCTCTGATCCTCCCTCCGAGAACGGAAACCTCCCCCGATGACCGAGACCGCCACCTCCACGCACCCCGAGTCGGTGCTGCACCTCGTGCCGCTGCTCGAGCGCCTCACCCTCGAGCAGAAGGCGGCTCTCGTGCAGGGTGCCGACTTCTGGACGACCGTCCCCGTGCCCGAGATCGGGCTCCGCGCGATGACCCTGTCGGACGGCCCGGCCGGTGTCCGCGGTCCTCGCTGGGACGAGCGCGAGCCGTCGCTCAACCTGCCGTCGGGGTCGGCGCTCGCCGCCTCGTGGGACGTCGACCTGGCGTACCGGTACGGGGCGGCCGCAGCATCCGAGGCCCGTCGCAAGGGTGTCGACGTCGTCCTCGGACCGACGATCAACCTGCACCGCTCGCCGCTCGGCGGCCGGCACTTCGAGTGCTTCAGCGAGGATCCCGAGTTGAGCGCCGAGCTCGCCGCCGCGTACGTGCGGGGCCTGCAGGACAACGGCGTCGCCGCGACGCCGAAGCACTACGTCGCCAACGACTCCGAGACCGACCGCTTCACCGTCGACGTCCGCGTCGACGAGCGCGCGCTGCGGGAGCTCTACCTCGCCCCGTTCGAGCGCGCCGTCGAAGCGGGGGCCTGGACCATCATGAGCGCCTACAACGCGGTCGACGGCGTCACGATGACCGAGAACGACCTGCTCGAGACGCCGCTCAACTCGGAGTGGGGCTTCGACGGCGTCGTGATCAGCGACTGGACCGCCGTCCGTTCGCTCGGCTCCGTGCCGGCCGCGCAGGACCTCGCGATGCCCGGTCCCGCTCCCGCGTGGGCAGACCTGGTGGACGCGATCCGCGACGGCCGCGTGAACGAGGCCGACCTCGACCGCAAGGTGCTGCGCCTGCTGCTGCTCGCCGAGCGCGTCGGCGCCCTCGGTGACGCGACCCCTCTCGAGCCCGCTCCGCTCGACGGCCCCGCGTTCGCTCGCGACGCCGCCATCGAGGGCACGGTGCTGCTGCGCAACGAGGGGGTTCTGCCGCTGGATGCCTCGTCCCTCGGCCGCGTCGCCGTCATCGGGCAGAACGCCCGCGAGGCCCGCACGCAGGGCGGCGGCAGCGCCACGGTGATCCCCGAGTCCGTGGTCTCGCCGCTCGAGGCGATCCGCGCCGCGGTGCCGGCGGCCGAGCTGAACTTCGAGATCGGCGCGGTCGTGCAGGAGGGGGTCGCCGAGATCCCGCTCGCCCAGCTGACCAACCCGGCCACCGGCGAGGCCGGCATCCGCGTCGCGTTCTTCGACGCCGACGGCACCGAGCTCTTCGCCGAGAACCGTCGTTCCACGGCGCTGGTCTGGTTCGGCGGCGACGCCCCGATCTCGGCGAGCGCCACGGTGGTGTTCGAGACGGTGTACACGCCCGCCGAGTCGGGCGACATCGAGCTCGGCTTCGCCGGCGCGAACCCGGGCAAGCTCTATGTCGACGGGCGTCTCGTCCTCGACGACGCCCCGGTCATCGAGGGCACCGACCTGGGTGCGGCCTTCCTCAACCCGCCGTCGATCACCGCCACGGTGGCCGTCGAGGCCGGTCGCGAGACCGCGGTCCGCGTGGAGTTCACGCGCGAGAGCCACGGCGCGCTGTCCGGCGCCCTCAGCGCGACGCTGGGCATCGCGCCCGAACGCACCGATCCCGACGAGCTCATCGCGCGCGCGGTCGCGGAGGCCGCGGCATCCGAGGTCGCGATCGTCGTCGTGGGCACGAACGCGAAGGTCGAGTCGGAGGGGTACGACCGCACCAGCCTCGACCTCCCCGGCCGCCAGGACGACCTGGTGCGCGCCGTCGCCGCCACCGGGACCCCGACGGTCGTCGTGGTGAACGCCGGTTCGCCGGTCGTGCTGCCGTGGGCGGACGAGGTCGCGGCCGTCGTGCAGGGGTACTTCGGGGGCCAGGAGTTCGGGCACGCGATCGCCGACGTCCTGACCGGAGCCGCCGAGCCCGGCGGGCGCCTGCCCACGACGTGGCCGGCGGCCCTCGCCGACGTGCCGGTGACCGAGGTCGTTCCGATCGATGGCCGCCTCGACTACCAGGAAGGGCTGCACATCGGCTACCGCGCGTGGCTGAAGGCCGACGCCGAGCCGGCGTTCCCGTTCGGCCACGGACTCGGTTACACGACCTGGTCGTGGGGTGCGGCGCAGCGCATCGGCGACACGGTCGAGGTGACGCTCGCGAACACCGGCGAGCGCGCCGGCAAGCAGGTCGTGCAGGTGTACGCCGAGCGCGCGGAGTCCTCGGTGGAGCGCCCCGAGCGCTGGCTCGTCGGCTTCGCGACCGTGCACGCCGCACCTGGCGAGACCGTCACCGCGACCGTCCCCGTGCCCGCCCGCCGCCTCGCCCACTGGGCGGGCGAGTGGGTCGTCGAGCCGGGCGCGTTCACGCTCCGCGCCGGCGCCTCGGTGGTGGACCTGCCGCTCGCGGTCGACTGGACCGCGGCGTGAAGGCGCTCGACACCCCCCACCTGAGCGGGAGCGCAGACGAGCGGCTGGAGGAGGTCGTCACGCGCCTCGACGGACTGCTCGCCGCCGACCCCGATCTGTCGTTCCAGGTCGCGGCGTTCCACGACGGCAGGCCGGTGCTCGACGCGTGGGGCGGACCGCACCTGGCCGAGGACTCGGTCATCGTGCCTTACTCGGTCACGAAGAACACGATCGGGCTCTCGGTCGGCCTGCTCGTCGAGCGCGGAGAGCTCGACCTCGATGAGCGCGTCGCGACCTACTGGCCAGAGTTCGCAGCGAAGGGCAAAGCGCAGGTCACGGTGCGGCAGCTGCTGTCGCACCAGGCGGGCCTCCCGCAGGCAGACCCCGCGCTCAGCTGGGACGAGCTGCTCGACCACCATGCGGCGGCAGAGCGCCTGGCCGCGAGCCGGCCGTACTGGCACCCGGGGAGCGCGTTCGGCTATCACGCCATCACGATCGGCAACCTCGGCGACGAGCTCGTCTTCCGGGTGACCGGCCGCACGCTCCACCAGTTCTACGAGCAGGAGATCCGCGCCCCGCACGGCATCGACTTCTTCCTCGGCCTCCCGGCCGAGCACGAGTCGCGCCGCGTCGACGTCCTGCCGATGATCAGGCCGGTGTCCGACACGTCCGCCCCGACGTTCTCGGCGCTCGGCCCGGTCGTCTTCGGCTCGATGGGCGGTGAGGTCGACCTCGCCAACTCGCGTCGCAGCTGGCAGTACGGGCATCCCGCCGGCTCGGGCACCGGCACGGCCCGTGGCATCGCACGCCTGTTCGCGGCGGCCGTCACCGGCGTCGGCGGCGCCGGCCCCTTCCTCAGCGCCGACACCGTCGCCGCGATCGGCCAGCAGCAGATCCGCGGCTACGACGAGGTGCTGCACCAGCAGGACCGGGCGCACGCGATCGTGTTCCAGAAGCCGTCGCAGCAGCTCGCGTTCGGCGGGCCGCGCGCGTTCGGCCACGACGGCGCGGCCGGCGCGCTGGCCTGCGTCGACCCCGACACCGGCCTCGCGTTCGCGTGGACCATCGCGCGCGGCCCGTGGCCGGGCGGGGCGGACCCGCGCGCCGTGGCGCTCGCCCGGGAACTCGGCATCCGTCTCTCGTCCTGACCCTCGCCTCGGAAGGAACCTCGTGACCACGCTCTACAACCCCCTCATCAACGGCTTCCACCCCGACCCCAGCGTCGTGGCGGTGGACGGCGTGTACTACCTCGCGACCTCGACGTTCGAGTATCTGCCGGGCATCCCGATCCACCGCTCGACCGACTTCGAGACGTGGGAGCTCATCGGCCACGTGGCCACGCGCCCGGGCCAGCTCGGCGTCGAGACCGTGCCGACCGGGGGCGGCGCGTGGGCGCCGACGATCCGTCATCACGACGGCGAGTTCCACCTCGTCATCACCGACGCGATGGGCCGCGGCATGCTGCACTTCACGGCGACGGATGCCGCGGGCCCGTGGAGCGACGGCACGCTGCTCGTCAAGGCCGACGGCACCGGCACGATCGAGGGCATCGACCCCGACATCGCCTGGGATGCCGCCGGCACCTGCTACGTGACGTTCTCGGGGCTGCAGCTGACCGGGTCGCTCGACCCCAACCAGCCCGCGCACCTCGGCATCCAGCAGGTGCGGGTGGACCTGGCGACGCACCGCGCGCTCGAGGAGCCGCGCTCGCTGTGGTCAGGCACCGGGCTGATGTTCCCGGAGGCCCCGCACATCTACGAGGTCGACGGCGCGTGGTACCTGCTGATCGCCGAGGGCGGCACCGAGCGCGGGCACTCGATCTCGATCGCGCGCGGCGACTCGCCCGAGGGCCCGTTCACCGGCGCACCGGGCAACCCGCTCGTCTCGGCACGCTCGACGCCGCGCCCGATCCAGAACACCGGCCACGGCGACCTCGTCGTCGGCCCCGGCGGGCAGTGGCTCTGCGTGCTCCTGGGGGTGCGCCCGCGCAGCGGAACCCGCGCGTTCTCGGCGCTCGGCCGCGAGACGTTCGTCACCCCCGTCACGTGGACCGACGGCTGGCCGACGATCGCCCCGGTCGAGCGCAACCCCCGGCCGGGCACGCGCGTCGAGGTCGGCTTCGACGCCCCGCTCGACCGCGAGTGGATCGCCGTCCGACGCCTGCCCACCGAGATCGCCGACCTCGACGCACGCTCGGGTGCGCTCGTACTGCACGCCGACGGCACCACGCTCGCCGACTCGCGACCGGTCTTCGTGGGCCGCCGTCAGGAGCACCTGAACAACGCGGTCACCGTGCGCATCGACGTGAGCGCCGGCGTCGGCGGGCTCGCGGTGCGCTACGACGAGGGCTTCCGCATCGAGGTCGAGGCCGGCGACGGAACCGTCACGGCCCGCGCCTCGCTCGGCGGGCTGCACCAGGAATGGAGCGCCCCGCTCGCCACGGACGTCGTCGACCTGCACCTCGACTCGCGCCGGCCGGCACCGGGACGGGGCATCGTCTCGACCAGCGACATGTTCCACCTCGGGTTCACCCCCGACGGCGGCGGGCGCGTCGAACTCGCCCAGATCGACGGCCGCTTCCTCTCCTCCGAGGTCACCGAGTCGTTCACCGGTCGCGTCATCGGCGTGTACGCCGTCCAGGGCGACGTCGCCGTGCTGCGCTGGGTCGCGGAAGGAGACGACGAATGACGGCACCCGCGCCGCTGTCGGGCACCGCCACACACCGCCGCCCTCTGAACTCCACCCGCTGACCGGAAGGAACCCCGTGTTCGACCGCGCCTCCACCTTCGGAGACACCCTCGACAGCCCCGCCGGCCGCGCCGTGCTCGAGACCCATCTGCCCGGCATCGCGGCGTCGCCGATGGCGGCGCAGTACCGCGGCGTGCGGCTCGGTCAGCTCGTGGCGCTCGTCCCCGCCCTCGAGGACCCCGAGGCGCAGGAACTCCTGTGGGAGGCGCTCGCGGGCATCGAGGACGGCGACGACGAACGAGCGCCCTACGCGCCGGCGATCAGCCCCGACCCGGCCTACGAGGGCGACGAGGTGACGCGGGGCTCAGCATCCGTCGTCCTTCCCTCCCCGACGCCGCAGTGGGGCGTTCTCGAGGTGGGCTTCGAAGGGCCCAGCCACGGCAACCCGTTCGTCGACGTCGAGCTCGATGCCGTGTTCACACGGCCCGACGGCTCGACGGTCCGCGTGGGGGGCTTCTACGACGGCGACGGCCGCTACCTCGTGCGCGCCCTCGCCGACGCCGAGGGCGACTGGACCTTCGTGACCCGGTCGACCGCGCGCTCCCTCGACGCGATCGCCGGCACCGTCACGGTGACCGCCGCGCGCGACGGCTCGCACGGACCCGTGCGGGTGGACGGGTTCCACTTCCGTCACGCCGACGGCACGCGCCACCGTCCGCTCGGCACGACCGCGTACGTGTGGACCCACCAGAGCGACGAACTGCAGGAGCAGACGCTGCGGACGCTCGCCGAGGCGCCGTTCACGAAGATCCGCATGTGCCTGTTCCCGAAGTCGTACCTGTTCAACGCGAACGAGCCGGCCGACTTCGTGTTCCCCGGCTCGCTCGAGGACGGGTTCGATCTCGTGCGGTTCGACCCCGCGCACTTCCGGCGGCTCGAGCAGCGCATCGCGCAGCTCGGCGAGCTGGGCATCGAGGCCGACCTCATCCTGTTCCACGCGTACGACCGGTGGGGCTTCGCCGACCTCGGGCCCGCCGTCGACGAGCGGTACCTGCGCTACGCGGTGCGCCGCCTCGCCGCGTTCTCGAACGTGTGGTGGTCGATGGCGAACGAGTACGACCTGCTGTGGTCGAAGACCGGTGCCGACTGGGAGCGCCTGGCCGCGATCGTCGGCGAGGAGGACCCGTTCGGCCACCTCAACTCGATCCACAACTGCCGCCCGCTCTACGACTACGCCAAGCCGTGGATCACCCACGTGAGCATCCAGCGCGTCGACGTCTACCGCACCGCCGAGAACACCGACGAGTGGCGCGAGAAGTGGGGCAAGCCCGTCGTGATCGACGAGTGCGCCTACGAAGGCGACATCGACCAGGGCTGGGGCAATATCACGGGCGAGGAGATGACCCGCCGCTTCTGGGAGGGTGCGGTCCGCGGCGGCTACGTCGGCCACGGAGAGACCTACCTCCCCTCGGCGCTCGGGCTCGACGACGAGGTCTTGTGGTGGTCGAAGGGCGGCGCCCTGCACGGCACCTCCCCCGACCGCATCGGCTTCCTCGAGCGGCTGCTCGCCGACGCCCCCGACGGAGTCTGGGACCCCCTCCCCTCCGACTGGGACGTGCCCTGGGGCGGCAGTGACGCCCACCGCGTCGGCTACTTCGGCTTCAACCGTCCCCGCTTCCGCAACGTCGTGCTCGGCGACGGGGAATGGACGATCGACGTCATCGACACGTGGAACATGACCGTCGAGCGCCTGGAGGGCACCCACCGCACCACGGTGCGGGTGCCGCTTCCCGGCCGCCAGTTCATGGCCGTGCGCGCGATCCGCGTCGCCGACTGACCGGATCCGGGCACGCGGGCTGCCGCGCGAGCGACGCCGATCAGACCGCTGCGCCGCCGCCTGCGGCCACGGCGAGAACGACCGCGAGGCTCGTGATCCCGACACCGAGGACGAACAGGGCGAGCATGCCGAGGACACCGGCGCTCGGCATCCTCGCCCTGTCGCCCTCCCGGCGGAGAACCTCGTTCACGCGGCGGTAGCGCCGTCGCGCGCCGAGGTAGAGCCATCCGGCGGCCAGCAGGCCGACGACGCCGCCGAGCGCCCACCAGGCATCGCCGAACGCCGAGGGCAGGAGACGGAACGCCACGAGCGAGCCCACGGCGAGTGCCAGGGCTGTGCGCCGCCACGCCAGTTCGGTGCGCTCGGGCTGCAGGCCGTCGTCGAAGAGCGCGGTCATCGCAGCAGGATCGCCAGGATCACGAGGATGCCGGCCAGCGTCACCGAGGAGCCGAGGATGACCCCGAGCGGCGAGGTCGGCAGGGGCCTGCGCTCGCGGAGCGCGAGCTCGGTGCGCATCCAGCCGAGCCAGGCGAGCGCCGGCGTGAGGATTCCGACGGCGACGAGCACCAGGGACGCCGCCAGGCGGAGCCCCGGGTGGAGGTCGAGCCCGAGCACCTCGAGCGCGACGCCGCCCGCGATCAGGGCGAGCGCCGTGCGGATCCACGCGAGAAAGGTGCGCTCGTTGGCGAGCGTGAATCGGGCGTCGGGCTCGGTCCCTCGCGAGAACACCGCACGCGGAAATCGCTGATCGCTCATGCCGCGACCGTCCGGGGCTTCATTGCGACGTCCATCGAGCCCGGTCAGCGGGCTTCGCGCACGCCGAGGCGCTCGAGGTGCGCGTTCGAGAAGCGGCCCTCGGGGTCGAGGCGCTCGAACACCGCGCGCGCGTCGGCGAGACGCGGGTGCACGCGCTCGATCGCAGCGCGGTCGAAGCCGTGGACCTTGCCCCAGTGCGGGCGCGCGTCGAAGGGCTCGAGCGCGGCCTCGACGCGTGCGACGGCGGCGGCGACGTCGTCGGGGTGGTTGTACCAGGTGAAGTGGATGATCACGACGTCGCGACGGTAGGCCGGGCTCAGCCACAGCTCGTCGGCGGCGGCGGTGCGCAGCTCGGTCCAGATGAGATGGGGACGGATGCTGTCGCCCAGCGTCCGCACCGCCTCCAGCGCTGCCCGCGCATCGGCGCGTGCCACGAAGTACTCGCTCTGGATCTCGTCGCCGAACGACGGCTCGGCGTCGAGGCGGAAGTGCGGCAGGCGCAGCATCCACGGTCCGGGGACGCCTGCGATCTCGGTGATGTTGTCCTCCACGCCGAGGGGCGAGTCGCCCTCCGTCGCGCGGACGCCGTCGAGGATCGTGTCGGGCACGGGGTCGTCGTCCGCGTCCAGGCGCGTCTTCAGCCACACGTAGCCGACCGACGGCTCCTCCCAGCGCGAGAACACCGACACGCTGTATCCGGCGGAGGTGAGGGCGTCGTAGTCGGCGAGAGCGGCCTCCCACGTGATGCCGGTGTAGATGTCCTGCCGCACACGGAACGCGGGCACGACGTCGAGGGTGAGCGACACCACGATGCCGTAGGCGCCGAGGCCCACGACGAGGGCGTCGAAGACGGGGTCGCCGCGGCGCACCTCGTGCATCTCGGCGTCGGCTCCGACGTAGCGCAGTGCCCGGACGGAGGCCGAGAGCACCGGATTCGCGTCGCCCGAGCCGTGAGTGCCCGTCGCCGTCGCCCCGCCGACGTTGATGTGCGGCAGCGAACCCATGTTCCCGAGCGCCCACCCGCGGTCGTCGAGCCACACGGCGAGCACTCCGTAGCGGATGCCGGCGGGCACCGTGACCGTCTGCGCGGCCTCGTCGAGCTCGAACTCGGCCGCGAACCCGGTCACATCGACGAGCGTGCCGGTGGTGTCGGGGAGATCGGTGAACGAGTGCCGCGTGCCGAGCGCGCGCACGCGCCCCGGCTCACGCAGCACCCGCTGGACGTCGTCGACCGACGTCGCCTCGACGATCCGGTGCGCGGCGTACTCGTACGTTCCAGCCCAATTGCGCGGCATCGCGCCTCCTTCGGACGATCCGGGTCAGTGTGCGGCTTCGGCCGCGAGGCGCTGCGAGGCGGTCGCCATGTGGAGGGCCATCGCGGAGGCGGCGCCGTCCTCGTCCTGCGCCTCGATCGCGCGGAAGACGGCGTCGTGCTCGTCGATGGCGGTGCGCGCCTCGGCCTCGTCGTGGACGGCCCGGTCGGCGTACACCTGCAGCAGCGACCGCACCACGTGCAGCAGGTCGATCAGCGTGTCGTTGCCCGCGGCCGCGGCGAGCGCGTGGTGGAAGTCGAGGTCCGCGCGCGCGAAGGCCTTGAGGTCGCCCACTCCGGACCGCATGCGCTCGAGGGACCCTGCGATCGCGCGGAGATCGGATGCCGCGGCCCTGCCCGCGGCGAGCCGCGCGACGTAGATCTCGAGCCCCGAGCGCAGCTCGAGCAGCTCGGCCGTGTTCTTCTGTCCGATGAGGAGCCCCCAGCGCAGCGTCTGCGGAAGCAGCTCGCTCGCGGTGCCGCGGAGGTACGTGCCCGAGCCGGGACGCACGTCGACGATGCCGAGGATCTCCAGCGCCGCGAGCGCCTCTCGCACCGCGGACCGCCCGACGCCGAGCGTCGTGGCCAGCTGTCGCTCCGGGGGCAGACGGGTGCCGGCCTCGAGGTCGCCGCTCGTGAAGAGGTCCATCAGGCGGCGGGCGACCTCTGACACCGGTGTGCCGGTCGGAAGGGCGCCCAGGGCCGCCGTGATCTCGGCCGAGCGATCGTCGGGGTAGGCGGGCATGCGAACAACTTACGGCAGTCGCGACGATTCCGGGATTGCTTTCGGTCAACCGGTTTGTCAGACTGTGCACAGGCGACGTCGGTCGCCTTTCTCACAGCTAAACAAGAAAACGTTTCCTGAAGCTCGAAGACGAGAGGTCGATCACAATGAAGTTCCGAACCAGGAAGCTCATCGCGGGAGTGGCGGGGGTGGGCCTGATCGCCCTCGCCGGACTCACGGGCTGCGCGTCCGCCGCCCCCGCGAGCAGCCAGCCGACCCTCGACCCCGACGAGGAAGCGTCGATCACCTTCACCTTCTGGGGCAACGACGTGCGCGCCGAGCTCTACAACGAGGCGATCGCCGTGTTCGAGGAGCAGAACCCCAACATCGATGTCTCCGTGCTGTTCCTCTCCCCCAACGACTACTGGGAGAAGCGCCAGATCGAGGCCAGCGGCGGGGGCCTGCCCGACGTGGTCACGATGGATCTCGCCTACATCCGCCAGTACTCGCAGAGCGGCTCGCTGCTCGACCTCGAGCCGTACCTCGGCAGCATCATCCAGACCGATCCGATCGAGCCGTCGGTGCTCGGCGCCGGCGTGGTCGAGGGGGTCACCACGGCGGTGCCGATCTCCACGAACGCCTGGTCGATGTTCATGAACACGACGACCCTCGACGAGGTCGGCGTCGAGCCGTTCGCCGGCGGGACGTGGGATGAGTACTACGAGTGGGTCGCCGAGGTGACCGACGCCGCGCAGGCAGCCGGCGTGCCGGACGTCTGGGGCGGCGTCGACCCGTCCTCGCGCTTCGTGAACTTCGAGATGCAGCTGCGCGCCGAGGGCAAGGACCTCTTCGACGACGAGGGCAACCCCGGCTTCGACGAGGAGCGCCTCACGGAGTACTGGGAAGAGGGCGCCGACGCGCGCGAGGGCGGCGCCTTCGTGCCCCAGCAGCGGGTCGCCGAGGTGCAGCCGCTGACCGCCTTCGACGCCGGACTCGGCGCGAGCGACACGCAGACGGACAACTTCCTCGCGGGCTACCTCGCGAACCTGGGCGAGGGCAACGAGGTCACGCTGCAGGCACCTCCGCTGTCGGTGGACGGCGCGAAGGACCTCTACCTCAAGGCGTCGCAGATGTACTCCATCGCGGCGAACTCGGAGCACCCCGCCGCGGCGGCCACGCTCATCGACTTCCTCATCAACTCGCCGGAGTCGGGCGAGATCTTCGGCACCAACCGCGGCCTGCCGGCTTCGGCGACGGCACGGGATGCCGCGGAGCTGGACCCGGTGAGCCAGGACATCGTTGACTACGAGGCGTCGATCGCCGACCGGCTGGGCGACGCGCCGCCGGCGCCGGTCGTCGGCTACGGCTCGCTGCACGAGAAGTTCCGCGAGCTGACGGAGGAGCTGAACTTCGGCACGCTCACGGTCGACCAGGCCGTCGAGCAGTTCTTCGCCGAGATGGACGTGGTGCTGAACCAGTAACCCGTCCCGCGCGGCGGCCGGCTCCACGCGACGTCGGCCGCCGCACGCACCTCCCTTCCACCTCCGAGGAGCCTCCCCGTGCCCGTCGACGAATCCGCAGCCCCCTCATCCAGCCCCGCCCCGAGCCGGCCGTCCCTCGGCATCCAGGGGCCGGTGGTCGCGTTCCAGGACCCCTGGGCGGGGGCCGCCTCGGACGAGATCATGCGCACGGGGACCGGCATCCCCATCCCGTCGCAGGATCCGCCGCCGACGCCGCGCGAGTTCGTGGGAGTGCTCGGTGACCTCGGCGCCGACTTCTACGTGCATCACGTGATCCCGACCCACGCCGACCACGGCGCACTGCTCGGCGATCTCGCCGACGCCGGTATCGACCTCGTGCTGGGCAACGAGTACGGCAACATCAACGGGCCCTTCACCGACGGCACGAACCGGTACGACCTCCCGGCCGAGTTGATCCGGGATGCCGCGGCCGCCGGCGTGCTCGCCGGCGTGCTGTACGACGAGCCCGAACACCTCCAGATCCACGCCGATCAGTACCGCCATGACGCCCACCTGCCCCACTTCGGTCAGACCGAGGGTCTCGGGGCGGACGAGGCCGTCGCGGTGATCGACGACACCGTGCGCGGCATCGTGCGCGATATCCACGCCGCGACCGCCGCGGCGCGCTCCGCGGCTGTTCCGGTGCTCGCCGAGCAGGTGTTCCCGGTGATGTTCCATACGCTCGCCCGCGCCGGGATGACGCCGACACCCAAGGTGATGAAGGAGTCGTTCCAGCCGCTGCAACTGGGCACCGCTCTGGGTGCGGCCCTCCAGTACGGGCGCGAGCTGTGGATCTGCGCGGATCTCTGGGGCCCCGACATCGGGCCCTGGCTCACCCGCGCCCCGGGCTTTCCCGGGCACTCGCCTGCCGAGTTCGCGTCGGCGCTGCGCCTGGCGTACCTGTTCGCCCCGACGCGGCTGTTCGTCGAGAACATCGACGTGCTCGTGCGGCACCGCGGTGCGGGGGCGTTCGAGCGCACCGCCCACGGCGAGGTGTGGCGGGAGTTCGTCCGCGACTTCGTGCCGAGGCATCCGCTCCGCTGGAGCCATCGCGATGCCCGCCCCGACATCGCCCTCGTCCATGCCGACGACAGCGACTTCGGCCGCGCCGCGCGGCCGTTCGGCAACCGTGCGACGACGGCGCCCGCCACCTCCCGCAGCGTCTTCGCGGCCTGGAACGCGCTCAGCCACGGGCAGCTCCCCGACCACGGGAGCTGCCTCCACATCCCCGGCTACGACTTCCCCCGCCACGAGCTGAACGGCATCCCCCGTCCGCAGTTCCCCCTCGACGAGGGCGCCGCCGAGCCGACCCGCATGCACGGGCTGTTCCAGCCGACGCGCAGCACCCTCGTGTTCGACGAGCACGTGCGTGCCGATCAGCTCGCCGACGCCGGTCTCGTCGTGGTCGCGGGCAGCCGGCTCCCCCGCACGACGCTCGAGGCGCTGCGCGCCCACGCGCAGTCGGGCGCGACCGTGCTGATCGCCGCCTGGCTGTGCGATCCCGAGCGTTCGCGGTCCGCGCGGGTCGGCCGCGGAAGCTGGGTCGTGTACGAGACGCTCGACGACGACGCCGCGCACGATGCGATCACCGCACACGCGGGCGAGCCCGACGTCTGGACGCAGCGCTTCGGCGATGTCGAGCTGCGCATCTCCGCGACGAGCCCCGGCGGCGAGACGCTCGAGTTCGAGATCGCGGATGCTGCAGCCCGCCGCGTCGCCTGACGCCGAGCTGCGTCGCGGTTCGGCGTGGGCACAGCGCCGCGGGTGACGCGGCAGCGCGCGGCCGCGGCATCCATTCTCACTTGCAATTGGTCAACCGGTTTGTCACAATGGTCGTCGGAAACCACCTCGATCACCGTCGATGAGCAGGAGTCACCGTGGACCAGAACCAGACCGTCGCCGACGCGCCCCCCGTCGCGCGATCCGCCATCCGCAAGGTGTCGATCCGCCTCGTGCCGTTCGTCGCGCTGATGTTCTTCATCAACTACCTCGACCGCACCGCGATCGGCTTCGCCGCCCCCAACGGCATGAACGAAGACCTCGCGCTGAGCGCCGCTCAGTTCGGATTCGCCTCGGGCGTCTTCTTCATCGGCTACATCCTTCTCGAGGTGCCCTCGAACCTGGCGCTGCACAAGTTCGGCGCCCGCCGCTGGCTTTCGCGCATCATGGTGAGCTGGGGCATCGTCGCGCTGCTGTTCACGTGGGTGCAGAACTTCGAGCAGCTCGTCGTGCTGCGCTTCCTCCTCGGCGTCGCCGAGGCCGGCTTCTTCCCCGGCGCGATCCTCTTCCTCAGCCTCTGGGTGCCCGCGCAGTACCGCGGCCGCATCCTCATGCTCTTCTACCTGGCGCAGCCGCTCACCACCGTCATCGGCGCCCCGCTGGCCGGATGGCTCATCCAGCAGCACGAGGTGTTCTTCGGCCTCGAGGGCTGGCGCTTCATGTTCTTCGGCGTCGCGATCCCGGCGATCATCGTCGGTGTCATCGCGTGGTTCTACCTCAAGGACAAGCCGGCCGACGCGAAGTGGCTCACCCGTGACGAGCAGGTCTGGCTGACCGACGCGCTCGACCGCGAGAAGGCCGCCACGCAGAAGAAGGAGCACGGCCACGTGTCGGCGCGCTTCGCTTTCAAGAGCGGTCGCGTGTGGGTGCTCTCGTTCATCTACTTCGGCTTCATCTACGGCCTGTACGCACTCGCGTTCTTCCTCCCCACGATCATCGAGGGGTTCCAGAGCCAGACCGGTCAGACCTTCGACACGCTCCAGAAGGGCCTCATCACCGCGATCCCGTACCTGCCGGCCGCCGTCGTCATGTACTTCTGGTCGCGAGACGCCTCCAAGCGCGGCCTCAAGACGTGGCACATCGCGGGTCCCGCGATCGCCGGTGCCGTCAGCATCCCGATCGCCCTCTTCACCGGTTCGCCGGCGGCCACCATCGCGGTCATCACGATCACCGCGTGCGCGATCTTCGCCGCGCTGCCGAACTTCTGGACGCTGCCGACGCGCTTCCTCACGGGCGCCGCTGCGGCCGCAGGTGTCGCGCTGATCAACACGATCGGCAACCTGGCGGGCTTCTCGGCTCCGTTCGTCACAGGCTTCGTGCACGACTGGACCGGCGGCTACGAGGTCCCGATGTTCATCGTCGGCTTCGTCATGCTCGTCTCGGCGGTGCTGATGGTGCTGCTGGCCCGCAGCAACCGCATCAACGCGGTCGTCGTCGACGACGCAGCGGAGAGCACGCACACGGCACCCGCCGTGGACGCCGAGGCTCTGCACACCGCGGCAGACCCCCAGGGGGATGCGCGATGACGCGGTTGTGGAATGAGCCGGCGGATTTCGCCGACGAGATGATCGACGGGTTCGTCGCGGCGAACGAGCGGTACGTGCGACGGGTGCCGGGCGGCGTGGTGCGTTCGACGGTGTCGCCGGCGGGTCAGGTTGCGGTCGTGGTGGGCGGCGGCTCGGGCCACTACCCGGCGTTCGGCGGGCTGGTGGGTCCGGGGCTCGCGCACGGCGCGGCGATGGGCAACCTGTTCGCGTCGCCCTCGACGCAGCAGGTGTACAACGTGGCGAAGGCCGCTGACAACGGCGCGGGCGTCTTCTTCTCCTATGGCAACTACGCCGGCGACGTGCTCAACTTCGACGCGGCCCAGGAGCGGCTGCGTGCTGAGGGCATCGCGTGCGAGACCGTCACGGTGACCGACGACATCGTCAGCGCGAGCGCCTCCGAGAAGCACAAGCGGCGTGGTATCGCGGGCGACCTGACGGTGTTCCGCATCGCGGGCGCCGCGGCCGAGGCGGGCGCCGACCTCGCCGAGGTCACCCGGCTGGCCCGTCACGCGAACGAGCGCACCCGCTCGTTCGGGGTCGCGTTCACCGGCTGCACGCTGCCCGGCGCCGAGAAGCCGCTGTTCACCGTCCCGGAGGGGCGGATGGCGATCGGCCTCGGCATCCACGGCGAACCCGGCATCGACGAGACCGGCATCCCGACCGCCGACGGGCTCGCGGAACTCCTGGTCTCGCGCCTGCTGGGCGAGGTGCCGGCCGGCGTGCAGGTCGCGGGCGCCCGGGTGGTGCCGATCCTGAACGGCCTCGGGTCGTTGAAGTACGAGGAGATGTTCGTCGTCTACCGGCGCATCGCCCAGCTGCTCACCGACGCCGGCCTCGAGCTGGTCGACCCGCACGTCGGGGAGTACTGCACGAGCTTCGACATGGCCGGCACGTCGCTGACGCTGTTCTGGCTCGACGACGAGCTCGCCGGCCTGTGGGAGACCCCGGTGGACACCCCCGCCTACCGGCGCGGGTCAGTCGCCCCGCAGGAGCGTCTCGCCGTCGCCGACACCGCGGCGACCGTGGCCGAGGCGATCGAGCCCGGGGACGAGGCATCCCGTTCCGTCGCCCGGACCGTGCTCGCCGCGGTCCGCACGATCGTCGACACCGTCGACGAGCACGTCGACGAGCTCGGCCGGATCGATGCGATCGCCGGTGACGGCGACCACGGCATCGGCATGCAGCGCGGCTCGCACGCGGCGCTGGCCGCCGCGACCGTCGCCGTCGACGCCGGTGCCGGTGCGCGCACCACGCTCGCGCACGCCGCCGACGCGTGGGCCGACAAGGCCGGCGGCACGTCGGGCGCGCTGTGGGGCGTCATCTTGAACGCCGTCGCCGCGAAGCTCGGCGACACCGGCCGCCCCGATCCGGCCGCCATCGCCGCCGGGGTCGCGGCAGGGTCGCGTGGGGTCACCGACTACGGCAAGGCCGAGGTCGGCGACAAGACGCTCGTCGACGCGCTCGTGCCGTTCAGCACCACCCTCACCGGTGCCGTGGATGCCGGCGCGGGCCTCACCGACGCGTGGCGGGCGGCGGCGGATGCGGCCACCCGCGCCGCGATCGCGACCGCCGAGCTCCTGCCCCGCATGGGCCGCGCCCGCACACACGGCCAGAACAGCGTGGGCACCCCCGACCCGGGCGCGATCTCGCTCGCGCTCATCGTGACCGCCATCGCAGAAACACTCGCCGCCCAGACGCGCGCGGCCGACGACCAGAAGGAGAACGCACATGGCACCGTCTGAGAACCCTGAGCCGCTGCGCATCGTGATCGGCGCCGACGACGCCGGCTTCGATTACAAGGAGATCCTGAAGAAGGACCTCCTCGCCAACCCCGGCGTGGCCGAGGTCATCGACGTGGGCGTGGACGCCGACGGCCACACCCCGTACCCGAAGGTCGCGATCGAGGCCGCCCAGCAGGTCGCCGCCGGTGACGCCGACCGTGCGCTGCTGATCTGCGGCACGGGCCTGGGCGTCGCGATCGCGGCGAACAAGGTGCCCGGCATCCGCGCCGTCACCGCCCACGACTCGTTCTCGGTCGAGCGCGGCGTGCTGTCCAACAACGCGCAGGTGCTCACCATGGGCCAGCGCGTCGTCGGCATCGAGCTCGCCCGCCGCCTCGTGCGCGAGTGGCTGACCTACCGGTTCGACACCACCTCCGCGTCCGCCGACAAGGTCGCCGTCATCGACGAGTTCGAGACCACCGGGTCCTGCTGATGGCGCAGGTCACGGTCGGGGTGAGCCTGAAGACGTACTTCGGGCACGAGCGGGCGCGCGCGTGGTTCGCCGACGTGGCGCAGCGCGCCGCCGGCCACCCCGCCGTGGCCGCCGGGGACGTGCGGTTCTTCGTCATCCCCAGCTACCTGCAGATCCTCCCCGCCATCGAAGCGTTCGCCGGCACCCCGGTGCTGGTCGGCGCGCAGGACGTCTCCGCCTACCCGCCCGGCGCCTACACCGGAGAGGTCACCGCGGCCGAGCTCGCCGAGGTCGGCGTCTCCGTCGCCGAGATCGGCCACGCCGAGCGCCGCCGCCTGTTCGACGAGACCGACACCGTCACCGCCGGCAAAGCCACCGCCGCCCTCACCCACGGCATCACCCCGGTGCTCTGCATCGGCGAAGCCGAGCACCTCGGCGCGCCCGCCGCCGCGCTCGCGAACGTCGAGCAGCTCGCCGCGAACCTCGAGGACGTCCCCGCCGGTCCGGTGATCGTCGCGTACGAGCCGGTGTGGGCGATCGGCGCCGCCGAGCCCGCCCCCGACACGCACATCGCCACCGTCACCAGGGCCCTCCGCGCCGCCGTCGACGCCGACCCCGACCGCGCCGGCAGCGTCGTCATCTACGGCGGCTCCGCCGGCCCCGGCCTGCTCACCCGCCTCGGCCAAGCCGTCGACGGCCTCTTCCTCGGCCGCTTCGCCCACGACCCCGACGCCCTCACCGCCGTCCTCGACGAAGCCGCCGCGCTCGCCGCGACACGCCCTGAACCCCACGGTCTCGGCGGCCACCTGTCGTCTCACAGGGCTGAGGGCGAGGTGGACGCATGATCGGCCTCGGGACGTACGCCTTCTTCTGGCAGCACTCCGACCAGGTGCCCGAGCCGCTCTCGCTCATCGGGGCGTTCGAGGCGACGAAGGAGCTCGGCGTCGACCTGTTCCAGATCTGCGACTACGCACCCCTCGAGACCATGACCGGCGCCGAGCTCGCCGACGCTGCGGCCGCGGCGCGCGACCTCGAGCTCACGATCGAGCTGGGCACCAAGGGCATCGAGCCGCACCGGCTCACCCGTTTCCTCGATCTCGCGAGCGCGTTCGACACCACCCTGGTGCGCAGCATGCTCTACTCCGCAGACACCCGTCCCACCCTCGATCAGGCCGCGGAGTGGCTCGGCGCCGTGCTCCCCTCGTTCGAGGCGGCCGGCGTCGAACTCGCCCTCGAGACCTACGAGCAGGTCTCGACGGAAGACCTCGTCGGCCTCGTCGCGCGCATCGACAGCGAGCACATCGGCATCTGCCTCGACCCCGCCAACGTCGTCGCCCGCCTGGAGCGGCCGCGCGACTGCGTCGAGCAGACCGCTGCGCACGTCAAGAACGTGCACGTCAAGGACTTCGCCTTCGCCCGCCAGCCGGGCTGGGTCGGCTTCACCTACGGGGGCGCGCCCATGGGCGACGGCCTCCACGACTACCCCCACCTGCTCGAGACCGTGCGCCCTCGCGAGCGCGGAATCAACGAGGTCGTCGAGCACTGGCTCTCCTGGCAGGGGGATGCCGAGACCACCGTCCGCACCGAGCGGGAATGGACCCGCCGCACCATCGAATATCTGAGGAGCACGACATGAGCACCACTTCGACACAGACGTACAAGATCGCCGTCGTCGGCGCCGGCGGGAAGATGGGCATGCGCGTGTCCAACAACCTCGTCAAGACCGACCACACCGTCTGGTACGTCGAGAACTCTCCCGCCGGCCAGCAGCGCACCATCGACGCCGGTCGTGAGCTGACGGATGCCGCCACCGCCGTCGCCGACGCCGACATCGTCGTCCTGGCCGTGCCCGACCTCGCCCTCGGCCCCGTCACCGCCGACCTCGTGCCGCAGCTGAAGTCGGGCGCGATCGTGCTGACGCTCGACCCGGCCGCCGCCTATGCGGGCCTGCTCACCACCCGCGAGGACGTCATCCAGGCCGTCGCGCACCCGTGCCACCCGTCGGTGTTCCTCGAGCGCACCACCAAGGAGGAGTGGGCCGACACGTTCGGCGGCATCGCCGCCCCGCAGGACGCCATCGCGGCTGTGGAGAGCGACGACCCGGCCCACAAGGCCATCGTCGAGGCCACGGTCCGCGCGATCTACGCCCCCGTCATCGACGTGCACTTCGTGACCGTCAAGCAGCTCGCGCAGCTCGAGCCGACCCTCGTAGAGACCGTCGCCTGCATGATCGGCGCGCTCCTCAACGAGGCGCTCGACGAGGCGATCAACACCATGGGCGTTCCGGAGGCGGCGGCGCGCAGCATCCTGTACGGCCACACCCAGGTGGCGCTCGCCAACGGCCTGCGCGGCGACAACCCGTTCTCGGACGCGTGCCTCATCGCCATGGACTACGGCCGCGAGTCGATCATCAAGGACGACTGGAAGAAGATCTTCCGCGACGACGAGCTCGACAAGAACCTCGCGCGCATGCTCCACCTCGACCACATCGAGCGCTGATCCATGGGACAGCTCGAGGGCAAGACCGCGCTCGTCACGGGCGGGGCACTGGGCATCGGCCTCGCGGTCGCCCGGCGCTTCGCCCGTGAGGGGGCCCGTGTGATCCTCGCCGACCGCAACGGCGAGGGGGCGGCCGCGGCGGCCGCCGAGATCGGCGAGAACGCCCGCGCCGTCACGATGGACATCTCGGACGAGGACGCGGTCGCCGCGGCCTTCGCCGAGGTCGAGGCGGCCGGTTGGGCGCCCGACGTCGTGGTGGCCAACGCCGGCGTGCAGCTGTTCGGGCAGGATGCGCAGGCCGCCGACCTCGACCTGGAGGTGTGGCGCCGGACGATCGACATCAACCTGACAGGGACGTTCCTGACGGTCAAGCACGCCCTGCGCACCATGGTGCCGCGAGGCGGCGGGTCGATCATCCTCACCGGCAGCCCGACGGCGGTCAACGGCGAGGGCAAGGACTTCACCGCCTACAGCGCGTCGAAGGCCGGTATGCACGGCCTCGCCCGCACGGTCGCCGCGGCGTACGCCGACCGCGGCATCCGCGTGAACACGGTGCAGCCCGCCTACACCGAGACGCCGCTGGTGGCCGCGATCAGCGAGGACCCCGCCTCGCGCGCCGCGATCGTCAGCCGCATCCCTATCGGTCGCGCCGGCACCCCCGACGACGTCGCGGGCATCATGGTGTACCTCGCCAGCGACGACGGCGCCTTCGCCACGGGTGCGACCTTCCAGGTCGACGGCGGCATGACCTCGCTCTGACCCCCGTCCACTCGGGGTTTGGGGCGCATTTCATCCGTTGGGGCGCATCTTCTGCGCCCCAACGGAGATTCCGCGCCCCGAACACGGGGGACGAGGGTCGAGAACCACGAACGTTGCGCAGGATTCACCGCGGAGGACGAGGATGGGACGATGACGGACCTGTGGAACGGCGAACCGGCGCGCGAGTGGCGGAGCGGCCCTTGGTCGCTCGAGCTCCGTGACGACGAGCTCGCCGACATCTCGTACCACGGCAGCGTCGTGCTCCGCTCGGTGCGCGCGGTGGTGCGCGATCGCAACTGGGACACCGCCGGTCTCGTGGTCGACCGCATCGACTCGTCCGGCATCGCTCTGACGCTGCACGTGCACTCGACCGGGCTCGGCTCCGACCTCCGGGGCATCGTCCGCGCCGAGGTGCGCGGCGCCGGACGCCTGCGCGTGCTCGCCGACCTCGAGTCGGCCTCCGAGTTCGAGACCAACCGCACCGGCCTCGTCGTGCTCCACCCGCCGACGCTCGCGGGCTCCACGCTGCACGTC
Organism: Microbacterium sp. Soil_C_42; assembly: GCF_057656735.1. Classification (NCBI taxonomy): domain Bacteria; kingdom Bacillati; phylum Actinomycetota; class Actinomycetes; order Micrococcales; family Microbacteriaceae; genus Microbacterium; species Microbacterium sp. Soil_C_42. Next base: position 52,711 of record NZ_JBDGJU010000013.1, on the reverse strand, counting down.
CGCCACTCCGACGGCACCGTGGTGCGCTCCCGGTTCCCGGCCGGCATCAGTCCTCATCAGCCCGCGTTCGACATCGCCGGCCTGGCCTGGACGCACGACGGCCTCCACGTCGACATGCGTTTCGCGGGCGACGTCTTCGAGATGGAGGACCAGCGCAACTGGACGGATGCCTCGTACAAGACGTACAGCCGTCCCCTCGCGCTCCCCTTCCCCTACCTGCTCGCCGCGGGCGAGCGGGTCGTCCAATCGGTCGACATCGCCGTATCGGGCACCCCCGCCGCCGTGGTGGACGAGCCGGTGACCCGCATCCGCCTCCAGGAGGGGCCGGCGCTGCCCGCGATCGGGGTGTCGGCATCGACCGCTGCGGACCCCGCCCCGGACTTCGCAGCCCTCGGCGGAACGGTGCTCGTCGAGCTCGACCTCGCGACGCGCAACTGGCGTGCGGCACTCGACCGCGCCGCGGCATCCGGACTCCCCCTGGACGTGAGGTTCGTGCTCGCGGACGCCGACCCCGCCGCCATCGACCGTGCGGCACCTGCGCTGCACGGCCTGTCGGTCGCGCGCGTCACCGCGTTCCCGCCGACCGGTCCGGCGCGACACGTCTCCGACCTCGATGCGATCGCCGCCCTCCGCCACGCCCTCACCGAGGCGGGCATCGAGGCCGAGGTGGTCGGCGGCGCACGCTCGCACTTCACCGAACTCAACCGCGAGCACCATCGCCTTCCGCGCGGCCTCGACGGGCTCGTGTTCAGCAGCACGCCGCTGTTCCACAGCCTGAGCACCGCCCAGCTGGTCGAGTCCGTCGCCATGCAGCGGGTCGCCGCCGCGCAGGCCGTGCGCCTCGCGGGCGGCCTGCCGGTGCACATCGGGCCGATCTCGCTGCGCCCGCACTTCAACGACGTGGCGACGACCCCGCCGCCGATGCCCGACCACGACGACCTGCGCGACGGCTACGGCTCGGCGCTGACGGACGCCGTCGACGCGCGCCAGGCCGCCCCCGAGCTGGCCGCGTGGACCGTCGCCAGCGCGGCCGCCTTCGCGGTGCCCGGCGTCGCGACGCTCGCCTACTTCGAGGAATGGGGGCCGCGCGGGCTGCGCACGGCCGAGGGCACGACCCTGCCCGTGTTCGATGCCGTCGCCGCTCTCGCCGCGCGCGCCGGCGAGCCGGGCCTGCGCGGCGACTCCCCCGACGGGCTTGTCTGGGCGCTCGGCGCCCGCACCGCAGGCGGCGACGTGGTGCTCGTCGCCAACCTCGACCGCCGTGCGCGCACGATCGAGGTCGAGCTCCCGGGCGGCGAGTCCCGCACCGCGGAGCTCGCCCCGGGTACGTTCACGCGTCTCTGACTTCCGCATCCGTCCACCCGGCCGGCGCCGAGTCGGCCGAAGACGTCACTACTCACGCGCGACACGGCATCGAGAGCCGACTCGACCTTCCCCGGCCCGCGCCGTGTCGGCCACACGTGCCGCTTCCGACGCACGATCCGCCGCATCGGGCCGACCTGGCCTGAGCGCGGGTCAGGCCTCGCGCCAGACGCGGACGTCCCAGGGGGCGAGCGACACCTCGGCGCCCGCCGCGAACACCGCGTCGTCGAGGACGGATGCTGCAGCCCGGCCGAGCACGACGGGACGGGGCTCGGCCGACCAGTTGTGCACGACCCAGATACGGCCCCGCTCTCCCGTCAGGGAGTGCGCCGTGACGGAGCTCGGCCGCGCCGCAAGGATCCCGTCGGGCGATCCTGCCACGTCGCCGATCACCTCGGCGAGCGTCGCACGGTCGAGGAGCGAGCCCACCACGGTGATCGAGCCCGCGCCGACGTCCCGTCGCGTCACGGCCGCCCATCGTCCGAACAGCTCGTGCCGGTAGCCGAGCACGACCTCGGCTCCGTCAGGCTCGAGCCCGTCGACCCAGCCGCGGGCGCTCCCGACGACCTCGCCACCCTGGACGACGTCGACCGGCGCGGCGAGGGAGGCGAACTCGCGGTACCCCACGCCCGCCGCGGCACCTACGATCGCCGGCGCGAGCGCCGCGCGCATGCGGCCCTCGTCGTCGCCGTACCCCGTCCGCGGGCCCAGCACGAGCCGGCCGCCGAGACGCGCGTACTCCGCAAGGGTCTCGAGGGTCGGATCGGATGCCGCGACCAGCCCTGCGACCACGAGCACCGGGTAGCGGCGCACGAGTTCGTCGGCTTCGGGCAGCTGCCGCTCGTTGACGGACCCGACCTGCAGCCCGGCATCGATCGCGGCGCGGCCGAAGGCTCCGACGATCCGCGCGTAGGAACCGCGGTCCCCCTCGGCCCCTGCCGCGAGCGGCGGCTCGAACGCCATCATCCACTCGCTGTCGTGCGCGGACAGGAGCACGAGGTCGGCGTCGGGCGCAGCATCCGTCAGCCATTCCGCCGCCGCGGCGAACTGGCGGCCGATCCCGGAGATCTCGTCGTAGACACGCCCTGGCGACAAGTCGTGCCCGAGGATGCCGCCCCAGTGCACCTCGGCGCCCGAGTGCAGCGTGTGCCAGTGCCAGTACGACACGAGCCGCGCGCCGCGCGCGACCAGCAGCCAGGCCGCCTGCGCGAGCTGCCCGTCATAGGGCGGGCGCGTGAGCCACGCCGGGCCGATCGACGCGGCACCCGTCTCGGTGACGAGGAACGGCCCCTGCGTCGTGGCGCGCATGCGGTCGGCCATGAGCACGAGCTGCGGGACATCGTCGGCGTACCAGTTCCCGCCCGCCCCCTCCAGGGAGAGGTCGAGCGCGTCCTGAGCGAGGTAGTAGGCGTTGCCGCTGGCGATGTCGAGCTGCGCGCCGACCGCGACGTCGTCCATCGCGGGGCGCTGGTAGGCGATGCACGTCGTCAGGAAGGTGTCGTCGTCGACGAGCTCGCGGACGATGCCGGCCTGCCACCCGATGAATTCCGTTGTGAGCTCCGCCTGGAACCGGCGCCACGCGAGGTCGTAGGCGGGCGTGGTGTTGCCGGCCGGCGCCCATAGCTCGTCCCAGTCGGCGATGCGGTGCGACCAGTACGTCAGTCCCCACTCCCGATTGAGGGTCTCGACATCGCCGTAGCGCTCGGCGACCCACTCGCGGAAGCGCTGCACGACGTCGTCGTTGTGGATGAGGTGCAGGCCCGCCTCATTGTCGAGCTGCACCCCGATCACGGCGGGGTGTCGGCCGTGGCGGCCGACGACGGCACGGATCACCCGCTCGGCGTAGCCGCGGAAGAGCTCCGACGTGTAGTCGGCCTCCTGCCGGCCGCCCCACGGCACCGGCGAGCCGTCGCGGCGCACGACCGCGAGCTCCGGGTGTGCCCGCGCCAGCCACGGCGGCACCGCGTAGGTCGGGGTGCCGAGGATGACGCCGATCCCGTGGCGCTCGGCCGCATCGAGGATCGGCGTCATCCAGTCGAGGTCGAACTCGCCGTCGCGGGGCTCCCACGTGGACCAGACCGACTCGCCGACGCGGATGCACGTGATCCCGGCACCCGTCATCAGCCGGAGGTCGGTCTCGAGCCGGTCCGGATCGGGCAGGTACTCGTTGTAGTACGCCGTGCCGAGCCGCGGGCCGCCCCGCCACGCGCGCAGGCGATCGACGGATGCCACGGCTCAGTCCCCGACCCGCGTGATGCGCAGCGCGAGCGCCTCGCCCTCGGGCAGCTCGACCGGGGCCGAGGCACGATCGTAGGCGTCGTTGCGCTGCACATCGTCGAGCGTGAAGGTCCGGCCGATCGGGGTCACGGTCATGTTCCAGGTGTCGATGACGTCGACTTCGAACCGGTCGCCGGGCTCCGGCCGCTCGCCCGGGAAGCCGATCGGGAGGCGGAAGTCCCACGTCGCCGGTGCCGAGGCGCCGAGGTACTGCACGTAGAGGCGGCGCGGGATGCCGGCGACATACGCCGGGTCGTCCCACTTGTCGATCGGGTCGAGGCCCGCGCCGTCGACCTCCTCGAGGATCTCGCGCAGGAAGCCGAGCCGCGCCGGCGCGTCGCCGCGCAGCGGTCCGCCCTCGACCATGTGGAGGCTCCCCGACTCGGTGACGAAGCTCTCGCCGTGCGACGCGTACGTGCCGGCGACCGTGGCGATCCAGAACTGGTGCACGAGCTGCTCGGCGTCGAGGTGTCCCCAGCGGTCGGGGATGTCGCCCTCGTACTTGATCTCGTCGAGCACGACCGGCTTGCCGTAGACGTCGCGGTAGAGGTTCGCGCGGCCGAAGTCGGTGGTGACCGCGCCGTTCTGGATGGAGGCGTGGGTGACCCACGGCTGGTTGTTGTCGTACAGCTCGATCCAGTTGTGGATCGAGCGGAGGTGGTCGTACGGGTCGATCTCGGCGAGCAGTTCGCCGGTGCGATCCCAGCGGTCGTCCGGGCGCTCGAGCTGGTCGAATTCGTTGCACAGCGACCACCACACGTGGGGATGGGCGGCGAGCCGCGCGACGAGGTAGCGCAGGTAGATCGCGTCCTCCTGCTCGGTGAGCTCGTTCAGCCCGAACTGGCCGCGGTCGTACGCGTTGTAGATCAGCACGTCGGCCTGGATGCCGCGCTGCCCGAGCACCTCGACGGCGCGGTCGAGGCGCTGGAAGAACTCCGGCACGGGCTTGGTGACATCCCAGCGCCCGTCGGTCTTCTCGAACGGCATGAGCGTCGGGACGTGCTCGATGTACCCGCCGCCCTGCGGGAACACCATGAAGCGGAGCTTGTTGAAGCCCGCCCCGGCGATCCCGTCTACGGTCGACGAGAAGAGCGGCTCGTCCTGGTGGAGCCAGTTGTAGGCGGTCGCACCGACGGGCCGGAACGGCGTGCCGTCGGCGTGCGCGAAGTGGAAGCGGTGGGCGACGCGCACCGGCCCGTGGTCGCCGGCGCGCACGACCTCGAACGAGCCGGACCGGCCCGAGAGCGCAGCATCCGTGCTCTCGCTCGTCCACGACCACTCCCCCTCGAGATCGGGGGCGAACCGCACACGGTAGGTGGTGCCGCCGTCCCAGAAGCCGGGGACCACGCACTCGGCTCCGGATGCCCCATGCCGCGCGTGCACGGTGACGGGCGTGCGGTCCGCGGGGATCACGTCGGTGCCGCTGAAGGCCAGCTCGACGGGGCGGTACAGCTCGGACTGGGGAGCGCGCAGCGCTGAGGACACGGGGATTCTCCTTCGACGTCGTATCCGTGTGAGGCGGGGGTTCAGTGCGCGCGGCGCGAGCTCTCGCGCACGATCAGCTCAGGCTCGTAGACGCGCTGCGTCGTGGCGCCGCAGCGCGGGCCCGTCCCGTGCTCGATCGCCTCGAACAGCAGGTCGACCGCGGCCGCACCGAAGTCGTCGTGACGCGCGCGGACGCTCGTGAGCGGGATCAGGGACGCCTCGGCGAACTCGTTGTCGTCGTACCCGACGAGCGCGACCTCGCCGGGCACCGAGACGCCGCCGGCCACGAGCGCCTGCAGCAGTCCGAGCGCGAGCACGTCGTTGGCGGCGAACACGGCGTCCGGGCGCTGGGCCGTGGGGCGCGCAGCCAGCGCCGCGCCGATCGCGCGCCCGACCGCGATCGACCGCTCGGCGACCTCGATCACCTCGGGAGCGTCGACGGATGCTGCCGCCGCCGCGCTGCGCACCCCCTCGAGCCGATCGGCCACCTGCTGCACGGGCAGCGGACCGCCGACGAAGGCGAGGCGGCGGCATCCGATCGCGATGAGGTGCTCGCCCGCCTGCCGTCCGCCCGAGACGTCGTCGATCGACACCGACGGCTGGAGGTCGTCGCACGCCCGCCGGCCGACGAGGACCGAGGGGGTGCCGCGCTCGCGCATCGCGGCGAGTCTCGCCTCGATCGGCTGGAACGAAGACACCAGGATGCCGCGCACCTGGCGCTGCTCGAAGGCCTCGAGGTACGCGTCCTCGCGCTCGCGGTCGCCGTGCGAGTGGGCGAAGAACACCGTCATGCCGAGCCGCTCGGCGCGGTACTCGACCTCCTGGGCGATCTCGCTGAAGTGGGGGTTGCTCACGTCGGGCGAGAGGTAGCCGATGAGGCTGCTCACGCCCAGGCGCAGCTGGCGGCCGGCACTGGACGGCACGAAGCCGAGTTCGTCGATCGCCTCGGCGATGCGGCGCGCCCGCTCGGCCGACACGCGGTCGGGGTGGTTGAGGTAGGCCGAGACCGTCCCCACCGCGACACCGGCGCGGGCGGCCACCTGGCGGATGCCGGGGCGCGACATGTCAGCGCCAGTCGTGCTCGGCGACGAACCCGAGCCGATCGCGGATCTTGCGGGTCGACATGAGCGACTCGAACTCGCCGAGGTCGGAGGCGACGGGGGTGCCGGGGAACCAGCGCTCGGCGACCTCGCGGGAGGGCTGCGCGTTGCCGGACTCCGGCGCCGCGACGTTGTACACCTCGAACCCGGGTTCGGCGGCCTCCAGCGCCAGGGCGACCGCGAGCGCCCCGTCGCGCGCATCGACCCACGAGCCCACGAGGTCACGGCGGTAGCCGGGCTCGGCGGCTCTCTCGAACGTCGCGTACTCGTCGGGTGCGACCACGTTGGTGAAGCGGAGGGCGGTGATCGAGGTCTCGGGCGTCCATCGCACGAGCTGGGCGGCGATCGCCTCCTCCGCCACCTTGCCGAGGCCATAGGTGTTGTTGGCGCTCGTGTACGTCTCGTCGACCGGCAGCGACGGCGGCGCCTCGTCGAAGGGGAAGCCCATCGCGGTGATGCTCGACGCCAGCACGATCGTGCGGACGCCGGCGCGATGCGCGGCGAACAGCGCGTTGAACGACACCGTGACGTTGTTGTGGAAGGTCGCCGCATCGGGCACCAGCCCGTTCACCGGGATCGCCGCGAGATGCACGAGGGCGTCGAGCCCGTCATGGCGCGCGGTGACCGAGAGGAACGCGTCGAGCGTCTGGCCGAAGTCGGTGAGGTCGACGCGCGTGAAGCCGGGGCCCGGTGTACCTGCGAGGTCGAAGCCCGACACGACGTGGCCGTCGGCGCGCAGCCGCTCCACCGTGGCCCGCCCGAGCTTGCCTCCGCTGCCGGTGACGCCGATCCTCATGTCGTACCTCCGTGTACTCGCACCTCGACCGCAGCTTGAAACGTTTCGAATTCGGTGCGACACTCACTGTACACGTTGAAACCGAAACGTTTCAGTTCTCTCGGAAGGGACCCCGATGTCCGTCATCGTCGACGCACCCCGCATCGAACACCATCGCGAGCCGCTCGGCATCGGAGAGCGGATGCCGCGGCTCTCGTGGCGCGTCGGCTCGGCGCCGGCCGGCTGGCGGCAGGCCTCGTACTCGGTCGAGGTCGACCGGGGCGGCGAGGTCACCACCTACGTCGTCGACTCCGGCGAGCAGGTGCTCGTGGCGTGGCCCGCCGAACCGCTGCGCTCGCGGGAGATCGTCTCGGTGCGGATCTGCGTGCGCGGTGAGGACGGCGCGTGGTCCGCAGCATCCGTCCCCACCGTCCTCGAGGCCGGGCTGCTCGAGCCCTCGGACTGGGTCGCGCGGCCCGTGGGGGCGACCCGCAACGAGAACCCGATGTCGGACCAGCGGCGCCCCTCGCTCGTCCGCCGCGGCTTCGACGTGCGCGAGGGGCTCGTGCGCGCCCGCCTGTACGCGACCGCGCACGGCGTGTACGAGGCCGAGCTCAACGGCGCCCGGGTCGGCGACGACACGCTCTCCCCCGGCTGGACCGTGTACGGCAAGCGCCTGCGGTACTACACGTATGACGTGACCGACCTCGTGACGCCCGGCCCCAACGCCCTCGGCGCGTGGCTCGGCGACGGCTGGTACCGCGGGCGGCTCGGCTGGCGCGGGGGCTTTCGCAACCTGTACGGCGACGATCAGTCGTTTCTCGGCCAGCTCGAGTTCACCTACAGCGACGGATCCCGCGAGATCGTCGCGACCGACCACTCGTGGCGTTCGGCGCCGAGCCCGATCCTCGCGAGCGGCATCTACGACGGCGAGGACTACGACGCACGCGAGGAGCTGCCCGGCTGGTCCACCCCCGGCTACGACGACTCGGCGTGGGAGGGAGTGCAGGAGCGCCACCGCGATCCCGCGACGCTCGTCGCGCCCACCGCTCCCCCGGTGCGCTCGACCGAGGAGGTCCACCCCGTCGCGGTGCTGACCGGGCCCAGCGGCTCGCGCATCCTCGACTTCGGCCAGAACCTGGTGGGCCGCGTGCGGATCCGGGTCTCCGGCGAGGCCGGCACCACGGTCAGCCTGCGCACCGCCGAGGTCATGCAGGACGGCGAGATCTACACGCGGCCGCTCCGCGCCGCGCGCTCGACCGACAACTACACGCTCGCGGGCCGCGAGGTCGAGGAGTGGGAACCCCGCTTCACCTTCCACGGCTTCCGCTACGTCGAGGTCACCGGCTGGCCGGGCGACCTCGACGCCGATGCCGCCGCCGGAGCCCTCGTCGCCCGGGTCTACCACACGGATCTCGAGCGCACCGGCTGGTTCGAGTCCTCGGATCCGGCGCTGAACCGCCTCCACGAGAACGTGCGCTGGGGCATGCGCGGGAACTTCGTCGACATCCCCACCGACTGCCCGCAGCGCGACGAGCGGATCGGCTGGACCGGCGACATCCAGGTCTTCGGGCCGACGGCCTCCACCCTCTACGACGTCTCGGGCATGCTCTCGGGGTGGCTGCAGGACCTCGCGATCGAGCAGCTGCCCGACGGCACCGTGCCCTGGTACGTACCGGTGATCCCCGCCGACAAGGCGTGGACGCCGATGCGTCCGGGCGCCGCGTGGGGCGACGTGGCGACACTGCTCCCATGGACCCTCTACGACCGGTTCGGCGACGTGGGCGTGCTCCAGGCCCAGTGGGACAGCGCGCACCGCTGGGTCGACCTGCTCGAGCGCCTCGCAGGGCCTTCGCGGCTCTGGGACTCGGGCTTCCAGCTGGGCGACTGGCTCGACCCGGCCGCTCCGCCGGACGACCCCGCCGACGCCCTCACCGACCGCTACCTCGTCGCGACCGCGTACTTCGCGAAGTCGGCGCGGACGGTGGCGCGCATGGCCGAGGTGCTCGGGCTCGCCGACGAGCGGGCGCACTACGACGCGCTCGCCGACCAGGTTGTCGCCGCTTTCGAGGCCGCATACGTGAACGCCGACGGCACGATGACCAGCGATGCCCAGACGGCGTACGCGCTCGGCCTGCAGTTCGACCTGATCACCGATCCGGTGAAACGGGATGCTGCGGCCACGCGCCTCGCCGACCTCGTGCACGCCGCGGGCAACCGCATCGCGACGGGCTTCGTCGGCACGCCGCTCGTCTCCGACGCCCTGAGCTCGGGCGGCCAGGTCGCGGCTGCGTACGACCTCCTGCTCGAGCGCGAGTGCCCCTCGTGGCTCTACCAGGTGGAGCAGGGTGCGACGACGGTGTGGGAGCGGTGGGACTCGCTGCTGCCGGACGGCACCGTCAACCCGGGGCAGATGACGTCGTTCAACCACTACGCGCTCGGCGCCGTCGCCGACTGGATGCACCGGGTCATCGGCGGGCTCGCCCCCGACGCCCCCGGCTACCGACGCATCCGCTTCGCACCGCGCCCCGGCGGCGGGCTGACGTCCGCCTCGGCGCGCCAGCTCACCGCGTACGGCGAGGCGGCGATCTCGTGGCGCATCGACGACGGCCAGCTCCACGTCCAGGCGACGGTTCCCGTCGGCGCCGAGGCCGTGCTCGACCTCGACGGCGCCGACGAGGAGACCCTTGCTCCGGGCACGCACACCCGCGTGGTGCCCCTGCCGGCGGAGGCCGTCGTCCCCGCCTGATCCACAGTCCGGTCCCCTGCTGACCGTGTGGGATTTCGGATGCTGCGGCCCGCGGCATCCGAAATCCCCGGTCGCCGTGAGAATCCCCCGCCCTCGGGGCTGGCGTTCTGCGCGGAGAGTGAATATCCTTTCGTTAGCGAATCCGAATACACCTGGGATCGCCACGAACGGAGACGCCGTGCCCCTGACGCCCTACACCCGGCCCGCGGACGGGCAGGTACGCCTGCTCACGAAGGTCGCGCGCATGTACCACGAGCGCGGCGTGCGACAGGCCGACATCGCGGCCGCGCTCAATATCTCACAGGCGAAGGTCTCCCGTCTGCTCAAGCGGGCGGAATCCGTGGGCATCGTGCGCACCATCGTCACCGTCGCCCCGGGCGTCTACGCCGAGCTCGAGGAGCAGCTCGAGGAGAAGTACGGCCTCGCCGAGGCCGTCGTCGTCGACGTCGACCCTGAGGCCGACGAGGGCGAGCTGCTCGCCTCGCTCGGGGCGGGCGCTGCCGCGTACCTCGAGGCGACCCTCTCGGGCGCCGACCGCATCGGCGTCTCATCGTGGAGCCAGACGATCCTCGCCATGGTCGATCGCATGCGCCCGTTCACGGTGCGCGGCGCGACCGAGGTCGTGCAGCTGCTCGGCGGCGTCGGCGCCCCGGAGGCGCAGAGCCACTCGAACCGGCTGCTCGGCGAACTCGCGCGCACGCTCGGCGCGGAACCCGTCTACGTGCAGGCTCCGGGCGTCGTCGGCGACCCGGCGATCCGCGACAGCCTGCTGCAGGACCCCTCGATGCAGGAGGTCGCGCGCCACTGGAACGAGCTCACGATGGCGATCATGGGCATCGGCAGCATCGAACCCTCCGACGCCCTCGCCGCGAGCGGCAACGCCTTCGCCGCCGAGGAGCGTCAGGCCCTCCTCGACGAGGGCGCCGTCGGCGACATCTGCCACCGCATCTTCCGCGCGGACGGCTCGCTGGTGCGCGGCGCGCTCGACGACCGCATCATCGCCATCACCGTCGAGAACCTCCGCCGGATTCCTCGCCGCGTCGGCATCGCCGGCGGCGAGCGCAAGCTCGAGGCGATCCACGGCGCCCTGGCCGGCGACTGGGTCACGACGCTCGTGACCGACCTGCGCTCGGCCGAGGCCCTCGCCGACCGCTGACTGACCGGGGTCGATCTCCCCGCCCGATGCGCGCGCACGAGCACGAGCCCGAGCCAGCGCTCCTCAAATGAGGACGAGGCCCGAGCGCGCACGAGCACGAGCCCGAGCACGAGCCAGAGCCCTATCCCGAGCCCGAGCCCGAGCCCGAGCCCGAGCCAGCACTCCTCAAATCCCGAGCCAGTGCTCCTCAAATGAGGATGAGGGCCGAGATGAGGGCGGTCCAGGGCTGAGGCATCCTCGTTCCGGCTCCCGTCCTCAAACGAGGACGCGAAACGCGCACGCACGGCGCAGGGCCGCGGAGGCGCCGCGGGGTCTCAGCGCGCCGCGAGGGACTGTGCCAGGCGCTCGACGCCCAGGCGCGGGCTCGTGAGCACCGGCACAGCGACCGACACGGCCTCGGCGGCGGAGGCCATGGAGGCTTGAGCCAGCACGATGACGTCGGCCTCGGCAGCGCCGCGCTCGATGGCGGCGGCGACGAGGCGGTCGTGGGTCGGGCGGTCGCCGCCGGCGACGGCCGCGAACGCGCCATCGATGACCTCGCTCGTGAACTCCGGCTCGACGCCGGCGAGCGCCGCGCGCTCCTGCAGCAGACCCAGGGTCGGACGGCACGTCGTCGGCAGGGTCGCGAGCACGCGGATGCGGCGACCGCTGCGCACCGCAGCATCCGCCATCGCTTCATCGACGCGGAGGACGGGCACGCCGGCCGCCGCGGCGGCGGGAGCGGCGAGCTCGGAGATCGACGAGCACGTGAACATCACGGCATCCGCTCCCCCGGCCGCCGCCGCGCGCACGAGGTCGCCGATGCGCTCGGGCACCGAGTCCGCACGCGCCTCGTCGCCGAGGTCGGCCACGATGCGGTCGTCGAGGTAGTTCACGACAGTCGCACCGGGGAGGAACTCCGCCGCCAGTGCGCCGAACGGCGCGATGTTGACGGCTCCGGTGTGGAGGAACGCGATGCGTGGCGCGGAGGAGCTCATGCACCCAGCCTTTCAGCTCTCAGCCCTTGAGGGCGCCGCCGGACATGCCGGCCATGATCTTCTTGTTGAGCGTGAGGAACAGGATCAGCAGCACCACGATGTTGATGCTGACGGCCGCGAACAGCGGACCGTACTGCGTCGACCCGTACTCGTCGCTCAGGCTCAAGAGGCCCACCTGGATCGTCGCGAGCTCGGGACGGGTCGTGAACGTCAGGGCGATCAGCAGGTCGTTCCACACGCTGAAGAACTGCACCAGGCCGATCGTGAGGATCGCGTTCTTCATCATCGGGACGCCGATCACGAAGAACGATCGCAGCGGGCCCGAACCGTCGACGGTCGCGGCCTCGAAGATCTCGCGCGGCACAGACCGGAAGTACGTCGCCATGAGGAACGTCGTCAGCGGGAGTCCCATCACGGTGTAGGTGATGATGAGCGGCCACAGCGTGTCGGTGATGCCGATGCGGAAGTACGTGATGAACAGCGGGACGAGGATCATCTGACCGGGCACCATGATGCCCGCGAGGATGTAGAGCAGGACGCCGTTGCGGCCCTTCCAGATCATCACCTCGAGCGCGTACCCGGCGGCGACGCCGATGAAGACGATGAAGATGACCGACGGGATCGTCACCAGGACGCTGTTGAGCCAGTTGCGAGCGACGTTGCCGTTGGTGAGGGCGGCGACGTAGTTGTCGAAGTTCCAGGTCTCGGGCAGCGACAGCGCGGGGTTCGAGAGGAACTCGGACTGCGTCTTGAACGAGCCGAGCACCATCCAGATCTGCGGGTACAGCACCACGACCATCAGGACGGCGACGAGGATCCAGACCGGCAGCCGACGGAGCGCCTTCACGGCGGTGCGCCGGGCGCGGCCCGAGCTGGGCCGCCGGACCGTCGGGGTCGCGACGGTGTACGCAGGCTTGTCGGTGTGCGTCAGAGTCATGTCAGACCTCCGCCTTGCGGCGCGACGATCGGAAGATCGCCAGGGTGAACACCAGGCAGAGCGCGGTGAGGAGGACGGCGATCGTCGAGCCGTAGCCGTACTCGGCGTACTCGAAGGCGGTGCGGTACATGTACAGCGTCATCGGCGCGGTCGACGTGCCGGGTCCGCCGCCGTTGAGGGCGAGCAGGCTGTCGAACACCTTGAGCGTGGCGTTGAGGCTGAAGATGATCGACGACAGCAGGATCGGCAGCGACAGCGGCACGACGATGTGGCGGACGAGCTTCAGGCCGTTGGCGCCGTCGAGACGGGCAGACTCGATGACCTCTTCGGGGATGTCGAGGAGTCCGGCGTAGAGGAGGACGGCGTAGAAGCCCATCGAGCTCCACAGCGTCATGAGGATCGCGAGGGTCATCGTGCCCACGGTGGAGGCGAGCACCTCGACGCTCTCGCCGCCGAAGAAGTTGATGATGTCGTTGACCGGTCCCTGGTTCTCGCCGACGGCGACGAAACTGCGGAACAGCAGCGCGACGGCGACGGTCGGGAGCACGGTCGGGAAGAACACGAACGTCCGCACGAGCGTCGAGCCCTTGCGCAGGACGAAGACGTACAGGAGCGCGAGGCCGTAACCGAGGGCGACCTGGCCGATCGTGGCGACGATCGCGAAGAACACGCTCACCCACATCGACTGCAGGGCGTTCGGGTCGCTGAAGAAGGTGATGAAGTTCTGGACGCCCACCCACTCGAACCCGCGGAGCGAGTTGCCCTCGAAGAAGGAGAGGCCGAGCGACCAGCCGACTGGCACCACCTTCAGCAGGGTGTAGAGCACCAGGGCCGGTGCTAGCAGGATGAAGATCGTCTTCCGATCTCCGAAGATCGAGTTCATCTGCGAACTGCTTTCTCTCTCGAAGAGCCGGCTCCCCGGGCGGGTGCCCGGGGAGCCGGTACGGGGTCTCAGCCGTTGGCGTCGATGCTCGCCTGGAGCTGGGCCATGTAGTCCTCGGCGGTCATCTGGCCGGTCGTCAGCAGCGTCGCGTTGGTCGAGGCGAGCGAGTTGCTCTTCGAGTCCATCAGCGCCTCGAACCACAGTACGGTCTGGTCGATGCCCGCGATCCGCTCCTGGATCTCCGCGGTGTTCTCCGAGATGTCGGTGACGTCGCCGTTGACCTCGAAGCCCGAGATCACGCCCGCGTCCTGCAGCGCCTGCTGGCCGTAGTTCTCAGCGATGCAGCTGACCCAGTCGACGACCTTCGGGCCGAACTGCTCGGCGTTGATGATCATCGGAGCGCCGGCATTCGCGGCGTACTGGTCGATCGAGCCCGCGCCGCCGTCGACCTCGGGGAACGGCATGAAGCCGACGTTCTCGCCGCCGATCTGGTTGCGCTCGGGGTCGTTGATCGCGCTGAGCAGCCAGGACCCGTCGTAGGTCATCGCGGCCTTGCCGGTGAGGAACATGTTCGAGGACGTGTCGCCGTCGCGCGTCGAGAAGCCCTCGCCGAAGTAGCCGGCCTCGGCGTAGTCCGCGAGCGCCTGCGCGCCGGCGACGTACTCGGGCTCCGTCAGCTGGGCGTCGCCGTCGCGGACGGCTGCCATGGCGTCGGGGCCGACGTTGCGGAAGATGTACATGCCCATGATGCGCGTGAGGGGCCAGCCGGCGGCACCGGCTTCGGTCATCGGCGTGATGCCGGCTTCTTGCAGTGTCGCGGAGGCGTCGAGGAGGTCGTCCCAGGTCTGGGGCTCTTCGATGCCGTTGTCGGCGAAGATCTCCTTGTTGTAGAAGATGCCCTCGACGTTGTACTGGTACGGCATCGAGTACATGCCGCCGTAGACCTGCTCGACGGTGGACGCCGCCGCGGGGAGCACGTTGTCCCACGCGCCGGATCCCTCGAGCGCGGCCTTGAGGTCGCCGACCAGTCCGGCCGCGTTGAGGTCGCCGTCGGGGCGGATGAGCGCGGTGCCCGCGATGGTGTGCGTCGGCAGCGCGCCCTGGCTGGCGAGGAGCGTCACCTTCTGAACGGTGTCGGCCTGGGCCACCTTCTGGTGCTCGAGCGGCAGGGCCTCGTTCTCGGCCTTGCAGGCACCCTCGGAGAGAGCGGTGAGCTGCTCTTCCAGCACCGGGTTCTCGTTCGCCGTCATGACGGTGAAGGTCTCGGGATCGGTGCCGCCGGCGCCGGCGCCGCCACCCTCCGACGATCCGGTGTCGGGCGCGCTGCTACCGGCACAGGCGGCCAGCGGCAGCACCGCGGCCAGTGCGATTCCCAGCGCCGCGATGCGGCGGCGGTTGCTGCGGGTGTTCATAGCGTCCTCCTTGACGACGACCATGCGGGTGAAAGGTACGAGCACGACAGTAGGCACGATTTCGACGTGTGTCAACAGTCAGTACTGAAATTCTATTCACTTTGAGACGATTCAGGGGTTAGACTGCATTTCCATGCAGCATTGCGAGAAGTTGCAGAGCTGTCTCCTCTCACTCGGATCAGCCCAGGCTTGCCGCGACGCAGCGACCAGCACGAGACTGAACGCCACTCGGAAGGAACGACGATGACCGCCACCACCGCGACCAGGGCCCATGCCCGGCTGCGACCCCTCGGCGCCGACAGCGCGCGCTGGGCGAGCGGCTTCTGGGGAGACGTCCACGACCGCACGCGCGACGTCACCATCCCCCAGATCTGGTCCTCCCTGAGCGACCCGGCCGTCAGCGCCGGGCTCACCAACTTCCGCATCGCCGCAGGACTCGAGGAGGGCGCGCACGCCGGACCGCCCTTCATGGACGGCGACTTCTACAAGTGGCTCGAGGCCGCCATCGCGCGCCTCGAGACGGACCCCGACCCCGAGCTCGCCGCCCGGATCGAAGAGATCGCCCGGCTCATCGCCTCGGTCCAGCGCGAGGACGGCTACCTCCACACGCCGACCATCATCTCGACGCGCAACCACGAGGACGTGCTGGCGCTCGCCGACCGCTTCAACTTCGAGACATACAACCTCGGCCACCTCATCACGGCCGGCGTCCGCCACTACGAGGTGACGGGGTCGACCACCCTGCTGGACGCCGCCCGCAAGGCGGCGGCCTTCCTCGAGGACCTCGCGACCAACAAGCCGCTCGAGCTCGCCCGCAGCGCCATCTGCCCGTCGCACTACATGGCGGTCATCGACCTCTACCGCGCGACCGGCGACGAGCAGTACCTGCGCCTGTCCGAGGCGTTCATCCGCGTCCGCGACGACTTCGAGGGCGGCGACGACAACCAGGACCGCGTCCCCGTCCGCGAGCAGACGGTCGTCGCCGGCCACGCGGTGCGGGCCAATTACCTTTACGCGGGTCTCGCCGACCTCGTCGCCGAGACCGGTGACGAGGAGCTCGAGGCGGTGCTCGAGAACCTGTGGCGCGACGTCGTCGACACGAAGCTGTACATCACCGGTGGTGCCGGCGCGCTCTACGACGGGGCCTCCCCCGACGGCTCGCCGTGGCAGAACCAGATCAGCCGCGTGCACCAGGCCTACGGTCGCGCGTACCAGCTGCCCCACACGACCGCGCACAACGAGTCGTGCGCGAACATCGGCCTGATCCTGTGGGGCGAGCGGATGCTGGCGCTCAGGGGCGACGCGACCTACGCCGACGTCATCGAGCAGGTGGCCTTCAACAGCCTCCTGTCGAGCATCAGCCTCGCGGGCTCCGAGTACTTCTACACGAACGCGCTGCGGCAGGTGCGGGACCTCCCCTATCCGCTTCGCCGGCCGGGCGACACCGCCCTCCACCCGGTGCCGGCGCCCCCGCCGTCGGACGAGCGACTGCGCGAGCCGTACCTCAGCTGCTTCTGCTGCCCGCCCAACATCGCGCGCACGCTCGCACGGTTCCACGAGCGCGCGGCGTCGATCGGGGACGAGGGCGTGTTCGTCCACCTCTACGGCGGCAGCGCGCTCGACGTGACGTCCGGCGACGGACGCCGTCTCGCCCTGCGCGAAGACGGGGACTACCCCTGGAGCGAGCAGATCACGTTCACCGTGACGGATGCCGCAGCCGGCGGCATCCCCCTTCACCTCCGCATCCCCGGCTGGTCGTCGGGCGCGACGCTCACGGTGAACGGCGCCGCGGTGGCGGTGACCGAGCCGGGGACGTATACGCGCATCGAGCGCGAGTGGCGGGCCGGCGACGTCGTCGCTCTGACGCTGCCGATGCCGGTGCGGGTGCTGCGCGCCCATCGGCTCGCGGAGGAGGCGACCAACCAGGTCGCCGTGCGCCGCGGACCTGTCGTGTACTGCGTCGAGACCGCCGATCTTCCCGAGGGGGTCGTGCTCGAACAGGTCGCGCTCCGGCGCCGCGCGGCGTTGACCCCGGCCGAGGCCGAAGTCGCCGGCCACCGTGTGGTCGCCCTCGAGACCGAGGCGGTGATCCTTCCCGGGTCCGACGAGGACGCGCTGTACGACGACCTCGCAGACACCGCGCTCGCGACGGCACCTGTGCGGTTGATCCCCTACTTCGCGTGGGGCAATCGCGGTGCCGGCGAGATGTCGGTCTGGCTCCCGCTGGTCTGGTGACGCGCATGCCTTCGTCATCCTTCACGTCCCCGCACGTCATCGCGACGTACGTCATCGAGACCTCGCTGCCCCTGCGGCAGGCCGCCGAGGTGCTCGCCGGCGAGCAGTCCACCGGCACGTTCGTCCGCGTCGAGCGCGAGTCCGACGACCTGCGCGCGCGCTTCGCCGCCCAGGTCGAATCCCTCGACGAGCTGCCCCTCACCGGCGCCTCGCCCCTGCCGGGAGCCGTCGGCGACCCGGCGCTGCGGCGACGCGCACGGCTGCGGCTGCGGTTCCCGCTCGACAACTTCGGCCCGTCGCTTCCGAACCTGCTCGCCGCCGTCGCCGGCAACCTCTTCGAGATCAAAGAGCTGGCGGCGATCCGGCTCGTCGACCTCGAGCTGCCGCCGGCGTTCGCCGAGCGCTACCCCGGTCCCGCGTTCGGGGTCGAGGGCACGCGCCGGCTGGTCGGGCGCCCCGAGGGCGCGCTCATCGGCACGATCGTCAAGCCCAGCATCGGCCTGTCCCCCGACGACCTCGCCGAGGTCGTCGGTCAGCTGGCCGAATCGGGCATCGACTTCATCAAGGACGACGAGCTGCAGGGCAACGGGCCGAGCGCGCCGCTGGCCGCGCGGGTCGCCGCGGTCATGCCCGTGCTCGAGCGCTACGCCGACCGCACCGGCCGCAAGCCCATGTACGCGTTCAACATCACCGACGACATCGGGCGGCTGGAGGCGAACCACGACCTCGTGGTGGCCGCCGGCGGCACGTGCGTGATGGCCTGCATCAACCTCATCGGCCTGCCGGGCCTCGAGTTCCTCCGCAGCCACAGCAGCGTGCCGATCCACGGACACCGTGCGATGTTCGGCTCGTTCGGGCGCTCCGAGCAGGTCGGGATAGGGTTCCGTGCGTGGCAGAAGCTCGCGCGCCTCGCCGGCGCCGACCACCTGCACACGAACGGCATCAGCAACAAGTTCTACGAGACGGACGAACAGGTGCTCGACTCCATCGCCGCGGTGCGTGAGCCCCTCCTCGGCCTGACGCCGACGCTCCCCGTGCTGTCGTCAGGACAGTGGGGCGGGCTCGCGCACGCCACCTATGCCGCGGTCGGCACGACCGACCTCCTCGTGCTCGCCGGCGGCGGCATCCACGGTCATCCCGACGGCGCGGCAGCCGGCGTCGCGAGCATGCGCGACGCGTGGGCCTCGGCGGCACGCGGCGAGAGCATCGAAGACGCCTACGAGAGCTCTACCGCGCTCCGCCGGGCCGCCGAGCTCTTCGGTCCGGTCCGTGCCTAGAGCCGCTCGCGGCGCCGTGGCGTTCTACGGCGACGACTTCACCGGCAGCGTCGACGCGCTCCTGCAGTTCGCGCGGCGCGGCTGGACGGGGCGCCTCTTCACGGGACTCCCGGATGCTGCCACCCTGCGTCGCGCGGCGGACGAGGTGGACGTGGTCGGCGTGGCCGGCATCTCGCGCTCCCTCGCGCCCGACGAGATGGACGCCGAGCTGCGCCCGGTGTTCGCCGCGTTCGCAGAGCTCGATCCGGCGATCGTGCAGTACAAGGCGTGCTCCACGGCCGACTCCGCGCCGGGTGTGGGCAGTCTCGGCCGCGTCGTCGAGCTCGCGCGCGCATCGTTCGGCGAGCGCCCGGTGCCGATGCTGTTCGCTCAGCCCGACTTCGGCCGGTACACGCTGTTCGGCCAGCATTTCGCCGCCGAGCGGGGCACGGTCTACCGGCTCGACCGGCAGCCGACGATGTCGCACCACCCCTCGACGCCGATGACCGAGGCCGACCTCGCGGTCCACATCGGCCGCCAGACCGACCTGCCCGTGGGCTCCATCCCGCTCGTCGCCTTCGACGATCTCGGGGCGCTGCTGCGCAGCTCCGCCGAGTCGGCGGTGGTCCTCGACGCCCTGACCGACGAGCACCTCGTGACGGTCGGCGAGGCTGTCGCGGCGCTTCCCGCTCCGGTGTTCGCGATCGGGTCGGGCGGTCTCTCCCACGGCATCGCCGCGGCGAACCCGCGCGGCGGCCCGACCATCCCGGCATCCACCCCTTCGGCCGGGCCGGTGCTCGTCGTGTCGGGCAGCCGTTCGGCGCAGACGCGGAGGCAGGCGGATGCCGCGGCCGCCGCGGGCTGGCTGGTGCAGCCGCTGCCCCTCGGCGGGCCTGCGCGGGAGGCCGTCGTGCCCGACGTGATCGCCGCGCTGCGCGCCGGGCGCGGCGTCGTGCTCACGTCGGACGACGCCGACGCGACCTCGGCCGGCGACCGCCCCGTGCTCGAGATGATCGCGGAGGCGGCAGCATCCGTCATCTCCGCCGTCGCCCGCGACGCAGCGGCACGCCGCGTGATCGTGTGCGGTGGCGACACGTCGAGCCGCGTCACGCGCCTGCTCGGCGTGGAGTCGCTCTCGATCGCCGCGAACCCGTGGGGCAACGTCGTGCTGCTGCGGGCGCACGCCGCGGACCCCGCGATCGACGGACTCGAGCTGCTCCTCAAGGGCGGGCAGGTGGGGGCCGACGCCCTGTTCACCGACGTCGCCGCGCTCGGCTGACGGTAGGTTGGGTCGCCGTGGCCCGCTTCTCCGTCGTCCCCTCTTCGTACGTCTATCTCCGCCGCGGCGGGGCGGTGCTGCTGCAGCTGCGTCAGAACACCGGCTACATGGACGGATGCTGGGCCGCCGGCGCCGCAGGCCACATCGAGCTCGGCGAGACCGCCGCCGACGCCGCGATCCGCGAGGTCCGCGAAGAGCTCGGGGTGGCCCTCGCCGCCCCGACGCTGACGCCGGTCGCTGTCATGCAGCGCACGGACGGCACCGACGACCCGATCGAGCAGCGCGTCGACTGGTTCTTCGTGTGCGACGAGTGGGAGGGGGAGCCCGAGATCCTCGAGCCGCGCAAGTGCGCCGAGCTCGCCTGGTTCGACCTCGACGCCCTCCCCGACCGCATGCCCGAGTACGAGCGCGAGGCGCTCGGCGCGCTGCGAGCGGGCGCAGGCGCGACCCTGCTCAGCCACGGCTTCTGACGCGACGACCCGCGAGAATCGGGGATCCCGGCACGCGGTGCGTGCGCGGGCGGAGGATTTCAGCCTGCCTCGAGCCGCACGCTCCACGTCGTGGGCTGACGCGGGATCCGGTACTTCTCCGGAAGAGCAGGACCGACGGATGCTGAGCCCACACCCTGCTGCGCGTGATCGATGTTGAGCCACACCCGACCCGAGTCGACGAGGTCGTGCGGCTTGACGGCGCGATCGAGGTCGTGCGAGGTCCAGCGGCGGGCGGTGAAGTCGAACTCCGGCCGGCCCTCGACCCGCAGGGAGGGGATGCCCGCGCCGGCGACCTCGAGCCATCGCGTCTCGACGTGGTTGCCGTTCTCCTGCGGCACCGGGTACGGCACCTGGAGGTCGTCGATCGACCGGCCGTAGCGCCCGACGCGTGAGGCCTCGAACGAGTCGACGTAGGTCTCGCCCGGGCCCCGGCCGAACCACGTCACCCGCTCGGCGGCACCGGGAAGGCCGAACAGCAGACCGAGCCGCGGGACGAGGATGTCGCGACGCATGTACGGGGTGTCCGTCCACGGCCCGACGAAGTCGGCGTCGACCTCGAGCACGAGCCCGTCGCCGTCGGCGGTCCACGTCATCGTCCAGGCGACGCCGTGCGGGTGCGTGCGCGGCGCCGTGCGCCCGCTCACCCGGAGCCTTCCGTCGCGCGCGTCGATCTCGTCGACACGATGCAGCAGCCGGTGCAGCATCGTCTTTCGCCAGACGCCGGCGATGTTGTTGGTCTCGCCCTGGCCGTGATCGTTCTCGGTCGGGGCGCGATACAGGTCGAGCACCGGGCCGTCGAGCTCGAGATCGCCGAGCCGCCGCAGGCGGCCCGTCGTCGCATCGAACGTGGCCGATCCGAGCCGGATCTCGCCGGCAGTGCGCGAGACATCACGAAGCTGCGGAGAAACCGCGGCACGCGCGGTGTCTCGATCGGTCTGCGGCATCCCGGCCTCGGTTCCTGCGTCCGCGGGCGCGGGTTCGAGCACCCGCTGCCCCCACGCCACGACGTGCCCGGCCGGCGCCCACAGCTCGTCCGCGGCGAGCGCCGCCTCGACCGTGAGCACGATGTCGCCCGCGCCCGACGCGAGAGCGGTGGCGGCAGCATCCGGAATCGAGACCGCCACGGACTCCCCCGGCGCGAGGACGGGAACCGTCAGCGAGCCGCTCGCGGCGACCTCGCCGTCGGCCTCGACCGACCAGCGGAACGCCACGTCCGCAGTGTCGGCGGTGTGCCGGTCGTTCTCGACGCGCACGGCGCCGCCCTCCACCGTGATCCCGATGGTCTCGTGCCCCTTCGCCAGTTCGATGAGGCCGGGAGTCGGCGTGCGGTCGCTGAACACCAGCCCGTGGAGGCTGAACCGGCCGCCGCGCGGCTCGAAGTCGACGTCGTCGCCGTGCATGACGAACGGCACCCCGTCGTCGGTCACGGCGTTCCAGCCGTGGTCGATCCATTCCCACACGAACGCGCCGCAGAGGCGGTCGTGGGCGCGGATGATGCGCCAGTAGTCCTGCAGGGATCCGGGGCCGTTGCCCTGCGCGTGGGCGTACTCGACGAGGAGGAAGGGGAGGGCGCGCCGGCGCTCCTCGTCGGCCTCGGTGACACCCTCCGGCAGCGGCGCGACCCCGCCCGAGTCGGTGAACACCATGCCGTGCATGCTCAGCCGCCCCCCGCGGGGCTCCTCGCGCCGGCCGATCTGGTCGAGCAGCTCGAGCGACGGATACATGAGCGAGTAGAAGTCGGAGTCGCGGTAGCTCGGATCGCGCTCGTAGAGCACGGCGCGCGACGGATCGCGTTCGTCGAGCCGGCGGCGCATCTCGGCGAAGCCGTCGCCGGTCATGCTCTCGTTGGCGAGCGACCAGACGACGATGCTCGGGTGGTTCTTGTGCGGCTCGACCGTTCGCGCGAGGCGGTCCATGACCGCGTCGCGCCACTCGGGCAGCGCGGGCGGATTGTGCGCCCATCCCTCGTAGATGAACCCGTGCGTCTCGAGGTCGACCTCGACGATCACCCACAGCCCGTACTCGTCGCACAGGCGAAGGAACTCCGGATGCGGCGGGTAGTGGCTGGTGCGCACGGCGTCGATGTTCGCGCGCTTCATGAGCACGATGTCGTGGATCATCGTTTCGCGATCGAGCGTGCGACCGGTGTCGGGGTGGTGCTCGTGCCGGTTGACGCCTCGGAACGTCACCGGCCGCCCGTTCACCGTGAACACGCCGCCGACGACCTCCACGTGCCGGAACCCGACCGCGAGCTCGACCGTCTCGCCGCTCGAGCGCAGGGTTCCGCGGTACAGACGCGGCCGCTCCGCGCTCCACGGCTCGACGGGAGCCGTCACGGTCTCGCCGGCCGCGACACGGATGCCGAGCTCGGGGATCTCGACGACGGCCCGGGTCGAGGCATCCACCCGCAGCGTGCCGATGCCCGTCGCGGCGTCGTAGTCGGCGTGCACGAAGTGGTCGTCGATCGCACCGGCCGGACGCGCACGCAGCTGCACGTCGCGGAAGATGCCCGGGAGCCACCACATGTCCTGGTCCTCGAGGTACGTGCCGGCCGACCAGCGGTGCACGCGCACGCACAGCACGTTGCGCCCGGATCTCACCCGTGCGTCGAACTCGAACGGCAGGCGGCTGCCGGTCGACCAGCCGAGCTCCTCGCCGTTCAGCCAGACCTTCGCGCACGAGTCGACGCCCTCGAAGCGCAGCGCCGCCGGGCCGAAGCCCTCGGGGACGTCGAAGACCAGCCGGTAGTCGCCCGTCGGATTCTCCGTCGAGACGCGGGGCGGATCGAGCGGGATCGGGTAGGCCGTGTTCGTGTAGAGCGGCCCCTCGTCGGTGCCGAGCATGCGGCGCGGCGGGCCCCCCGCAAGCGGTGTGAACTCCTCGAGCACCCAGTGCGACGGCACCGGCATCGCGTCCCAGCCCGCGTCGTCGAAGTCGTCGGCGATCCATGCCGCCCCCGTGCCCGCCGCCGTCGGCGAGAGCCGGAAGCGCCACACCCCGTTGAGGTCGACCGTCGCGGCATCGCTGACGGCGTCGGCCCGCGGCATCCGTCGTCCCGCTCCCGGAGCGGTGCTCTCCCAGTACCGCTCGACGCCATCGCGGGAGAGGTCGGGGCCCGTGGAGATCACGGTGGACGATCCGCTAGTCTGCATGTCCATAGGAGCTTGCATATCCATTCTCTCTTGAATGTGATTGCAGTCTAGCTCAGCGAGGAGTTCCCATGGCAAGAAGCGCCGCCCCCGCGACCCCGCCCGCCGCCGGCGGTGCGGACGCAATCGCGCACGCCGTCGGCGAGGCATCGCGCCTCAAGACCCGCGCCATCGACCGCGTCGCGTACGCGAGCGACGCCTCCCACTTCCTGCTCACCCCCGAGGCGGTGCTCGTCGCCGCCGACGCGGCCGAGGTCGGCCGCGTGATGCGCGAGGCCGGCCGCAGCGGGACGAGCCTCACGTTCCGCTCGGGCGGCACGAGCCTCTCGGGCCAGGCGTCGACCGACGGGCTGCTCGTCGATGTGCGGCAGCGATTCCGCCGCATCGACGTGCTCGACGGCGGGCGCCGCGTGCGCGTGCAGCCCGGCGCGACGGTGCGACAGGTCAATGCGCGGCTCGCGCGGCACGGCTTCCGGCTCGGCCCCGACCCGGCGAGCGAGCTCGCCTGCACGATCGGCGGGGTCGTCAACAACAACTCCAGCGGCATGGCGTGTGGCATCACCGAGAACACGTACCAGACGCTCGAGTCGCTCGTGTTCGTGCTGCCGTCGGGCACGGTCGTCGACTCGGGCGCACCCGATGCCGACGCGGCACTCCGCGCCGCCGAGCCTGATCTGGTCGACGGCCTGATGCGAGTGCGCGAACGGGTGGTGTCGAACCCGCAGTCGGTCGAGATCATCCGCCGGCAGTTCGCGATGAAGAACACGATGGGGTACGCCGTCAACGCGTTCCTCGACTTCGACACTCCGGCAGAGCTGCTCGCGCACCTCGTGGTCGGCAGCGAAGGGACGCTGGCGTTCGTCGCGGAGGCGACCTACCGCACGGTGCCGATCCTGCCGCGCATGGCGACGGCGCTCACGGTCTTCCCCGATCTCGCGGCCGCGACCCGCGCCCTCCCCGAACTCGTCGCGACGGGTGCGGCGACGCTCGAGCTCATGGATGCGACGTCGCTCCGGGTCGGGCAGTCGCTCGCCGGAGCCCCACGCGAGATCACGGGGCTCACGGTGCGCGACCAGGCGGCGCTCCTCGTCGAGTTCCACGCGCACGACGACGACGAGCTCGCTCAGCGCGTCGCGCGGGGCGCGCAGACCCTCGCGGGGCAGCCGCTCGAGGCCGCGGCATCCTTCTCGTCCGATCCGGTGGCGCGCGCCGCCGCGTGGAAGCTGCGCAAGGGCCTGTACGCCTCGGTCGCCGGTGCACGCCCGAGCGGCACCACGGCGCTGCTCGAGGATGTCGTCGTGCCCGTCGACCGCCTCGCGCCGACGTGCGCGACGCTGCAGGCGCTGTTCGAGCGGTACGCCTACGACGACAGCGTCATCTTCGGGCACGCGAAGGACGGCAACATCCACTTCATGCTGACGGACCGCTTCGAGTCGGCCGATCAGCTCGCCCGCTACCGTGCGTTCACCGAGGACATGGTCGAGCTCGTGCTCGACGCCGGCGGCAACCTCAAAGCCGAGCACGGCACCGGCCGCGTCATGGCGCCGTACGTGCGCCGGCAGTACGGCGACGAGCTCTACGACGTCATGCGCGACCTCAAGCGACTGTGCGACCCGGCCGGGATCCTCAACCCGGGCGTCATCATCGACGACGACCCCGAGGCGCATCTGCGCAACATCAAGCTGGCCGACCCGATCGAGCCGGAGGCCGACCGCTGCGTCGAGTGCGGCTACTGCGAGCCGGTGTGCCCGAGCCGCGACCTCACCCTCACACCGCGCCAGCGGATCGTGACGCGGCGCGCGATCGCCCGGGCCGAGGCATCCGGCGATCACGCGCTCGTGCGCGAGCTGGAACGCGACTACGACTACGCGGGCGTGGACACGTGCGCCGTCGACGGCATGTGCCAGACCGCGTGCCCCGTGCTGATCAACACGGGCACCCTCGTGAAGCGCCTGCGCCGCGAGGATGCCGGCTCGGTGGCGAACGCGGCGTGGAAGGGGGCCGCGCACGCGTGGGCGGGGGCGACCCGGGTCGCGAGCCTCGGCCTCACGGTGGCCGACCGCCTTCCGGCCCGCGCTGTCGGCGCCGTCACCGACCTCGGCCGCGCCGTGCTCGGCGCAGACACCGTGCCGCGCTACTCGGACGACCTCCCCCGCGGCGGACGCGCGCGCTCACGCCTCGGTACCGGCGTCGGCGCGGGCGACGAAGCGCCGGTCGCGGTCTTCCTCCCCGCCTGCGTCAACGCGATGTTCGGGCCTGCGGGCGACGGGGCCGGGGTGACCGAGGCGTTCCGCCGGCTCGCCGAACGCGCGGGCGTCCGGCTCGCGGTGCCGGACGGCGTCGACGCGCTGTGCTGCAGCACACCCTGGACCTCGAAGGGCCACGCGGGCGGGCGTGAGGTGATGGCCCGCCGGGTGGCCGCGTCGATCACGGACGCGTCGCACGGCGGCGCGCTCACGATCGTGACGGATGCCTCGAGCTGCACCGAGGGCCTGATCCACCTGCTCGCCGAGGCCGGCGTCGACGCCCGCGTCGAAGACGCCGTCGCCTTCGCCGAGCGCGTGCTGCTCCCCCGACTGGGCGAGGTGGCGCCGCTCGTCGGCTCGCTGGCGCTGCACCCCACCTGCTCGTCGATGCAGCTCGGCCTGGACCCCGCCCTGCGCCGCGTGGCCGCGGCCGTCGCCACCGAGGTGGTCGTGCCGGACGCGTGGTCGTGCTGCGGCTTCGCCGGAGACCGCGGGATGCTGCATCCCGAGCTCACCGCGTCCGCCACGGCCGCCGAGGCCGCCGAGGTGCGGGCCCTGGGCGCCGATGCGCACGCGTCGTGCAACCGCACGTGCGAGCTGGGGATGACGCGCGCGACGGGAGCCGACTACCGCCACGTGCTCGAGCTGCTGGAGGAGGCCACCCGGCCGGCCTCGGCCCCGTGAGGTCAGCCGGCCGTGGACTCCCGCACGACGAGCTCGGGCTGGAAGCGCACGGTGCGCGCGTGGTCGCCGTCGGGCTCTTCGATGTCCTTGAGGAGCAGGTCGACGGCGGTGTACCCGATGAGGTGGGCCGGCTGGCGGATCGAGCTCAGCGGCACGACGGTCGCCGACGCGAAGTCGATGTCGTCGTAGCCGATCAGCGCGATGTCGCGCGGCACCCGCACGTCCGACATCAGCGTGAAAGCCTGCAGCGCGCCGACGGCGAGCAGGTCGTTCGCAGCGAACACGGCGTCCGGCCGGTCTGCCGCCGCGCGTCCGCGGAGGAGCTCTCCCGCCTCGCGCCCCTGCAGCACCGACAGCGCCGACATCTCGACGACTTCGAGGGTCGCCCCCTCCACCTCGGCGACGGCGCGACGCGCACCCTCGAGACGGTCCGCCACCTGGCGGATCGTGCGAGGACCCCCGATGAAGGCGATGCGCCGGCGCCCGGTCGACAGGAGGTGCGAGACCGCGAGGTAGCCGCCCTCGACGTCGTCGACCGAGACCGATCCGAACGCCCGCTCGGAGTCCTCGTGGTCGACGAGCACCACGGGCACCCCGCCGGCGTGCAGCCGCGCGAGCCCGGCGAGGTCGCCGTCGACAGGCGTGACGAGCACGCCGTTCACCCGCTGCTCGCGGAAGAGCTCGAGGTAGGCGTCCTCGCGGTCGGAGCGCTCGTCGCTGTTGCCGAGCAGCACGCTCATCCCGGCCTCGGCGGCGCGGTCCTCGGCCCCGCGGGCGACCTCGGCGAAGAACGGGTTGCCCGCGTCGAGCACGATCAGGGCGATGCTGCGGCTGCGACCGGCCCTGAGCTGCCGGGCGGCGTCGTTGCGCACGAAGCCGAGCTCCTCGATCGCCTGTGTCACCCGCTCGACGGTCGCGGGCGACACCTTCTCGGGACGATTGAGCACGTTCGAGACCGTGCCGACGGAAACGGATGCCGCAGCCGCGACATCGCGCACGCTCACCACCATGACACCCCCGTGTTCAGATCCGCTTCCCGCGAGTGTAGGCCACGGGGCAAGCGGTCTCCCCCACGCCCCGTCCGGCCTCACGCATCGGCCGTCGCCCCCTCGCGCTGCGCCGACAGCGCGGCGAGCGCCGCGGCGATCTCCTGCTGCGTCTCGGGGCCGGCGTGCATGAACAGCGCCTCCCCGAGTTCGCGGGCGCCCGACCATTTCGTGTGCGTGCGGAAGCCGTGCGCGGCCTCGGGGCTCGAGGCCTCGAGCACCTGTCCGATGGCCTCGTAGGCCTCGAGGTCGTCGATGACGGCGGCGAGGGTCGAGTCCAGGCCGATCCGCGAGGCGGCGGCCGCCGGCGCGGTGTCGGCGACCTCCCAGCCGTGGGCTCCCGAGCCGACCTCGAACTCACGCCCGTCGGGCAGCACGACGACGGCGGTCGTGTTCGGCGGCACCGTGGCCTCGACGCGGATGACGCCGCCCTGGCGCGACCAGCCCGCACGCGCGGTGCCGTACGGCGTGAGGTGCTCGGCCCACGCGTGGTCGAACTCGGCGAGCGGGCGCGGCTGGATGCGGATCCGCTCGTATCCCGGTGCGTCGGGCGCGAGGCCCGCGACGACGCGATGCAGCCAGTCGCCGACCGCGCCGAGCGCGTAGTGGTTGAACGACGTCATCTCACCCGGGTTGATCGATCCGTCGGGGAGCATCGAGTCCCACCGCTCCCAGATGGTGGTCGCCCCCATGGTGACCGGGTACAGCCACGACGGGTTCTCCGTCTGCACCAGCAGGCGGCGCGCGGTCTCGAGGTTGCCGGTGCGCGTGAGGGCATCCTGGATGATCGGGGTGCCGACGAAGCCGGTGCTGATGCGGTAGCCCGACAGGCGTGTCAGCTCGGCGAGCCGGGCGCCGAGCACCTCCTGCTGGTCGGCGGGGACGATGTCGAAGACGATCGCCATCGCGTACGCGGTCTGCGCGTCCGACATCATGCGCCCGGCGGGCGTCACGTACTCCGCGAGGAACGCGGCGCGCACCTCCTCCGCGATCTGCGCGTACTCCCGGGCCTCGTCGTCCTTGCCGAGGAGCGCGGCGGCGCGGGCGACGGCGTCCGCCGAACGGAAGAGATACGCCGACGCCACGATGTCGGCATCGGTCTTCGCGTTCGCGGGCAGGTGCGGCGGCGCGTCGGGGTCGAGCCAGTCGCCGAACTGGAACATGCCCTCCCACAGCCGGCGCGGGCCGGCCAGCCGGATGAGCACGTCCGCCCAGCCCTTCATGCTGGGGTACTGGCGCTCGACGGTGGCGACGTCGGCGTAGCGCTCGTGGAGCACCCACGGCACGATCGTGGCGGCATCGCCCCACGCGGCGGCGGGACGGGCGGCGCCGAGCGCGTTCGGCACGACGAACGGCACCACGCCGTCGACCTGCTCGAGCGCGAGGTCGCGCAGCCACGAGTCGAGGAAGCCGCGCACGTCGTAGAGGAACGACGCCGTCGGCGCGAACACCTGGATGTCGCCCGTCCAGCCGAGACGCTCATCGCGCTGCGGGCAGTCGGTCGGGAGGTACAGGAAGTTGCCGCGCAGGCCCCACACGATGTTCTCGTGCAGCTGGTTGACGAGCGGATGGGATGCCTCGAACCAGCCCGTGCGCTCCATGTCGCTGTGGATGACGACCGCGGTGACGGCGGAGGGGTCGAACTCGCCCGGCCAGCCGTCGATCTCGGCGTAGCGGAAGCCGTGGAACGTGAACTCCGGCTCCCACTCCTCGGCGCCCTGGCCGGACAGCGTGTAGTGGTCGGTCGCGGCGGCGGCGCGCAGCGGCCGCGTGCCGAGCTCGCCGTGCTCGAGCACCTCGGCGTGCCGCAGTGTGACCACGGTGCCCGCGGGACCCGAGACCCGGATGCGGAGGCGTCCGACCAGGTTCTGCCCGAAGTCGAGGACGGTCCTGCCGCTCGGGGTGGTGATGACCTCGCGCACCGCGAGGTCTTCGACGCGGCGAACGAACGGCGACACGCGAGCCTCGGGCGTGCGCAGCGCGTCGAGCTCGGCGACGGGTGCCCAGCCGCCGGCCGCATACCCCGCCTCGGCGAAGCCCCGGCCGTCGCGGTCGACGAGGGCGAGCCGGGCGTCGTGGTCCTCGCCCGCGTAGAGCCCGCTCGCAGTGAGGGGTCCGGTGGATGCCTGCCACGAGGCATCCGTGACGATCCATTCGCTCGACCCATCGGCGTACTCGATGAGCAGCTGACACGCGAAGCGCGGCTGGTCGGCGTAGAGGGGACGCGCGTTCTCGCGGAACCCGAAGCTCTCCGTCGCCCACGCGCCGGCCAGGCGCACGCCGATGGCGTTGCGGCCCTCCGCGATGAGAGCGGTGACGTCGGTGGTCTCGTGGATCGTGCGGTGCGCATACGGCGTCCAGCCGGGCTTCATCACCTGGTCGTCGACGTCGACGCCGCCGATCGCCACCTGGTACACGCCCAGTGCCGTCGCGTAGAGCGTGGCGCGCGCCACCGGGCCGGTCACGTCGAACTCCGTCCGCAGATACGCGGGCTGGGCGTTCGCGGCGGGCGCGGCGAGGCCGATCGTCACGGCCTGCCACTCCCCCTCGGCGAGGAACCCGGCGACGACGCGCCGCGGCTCGCTCCAGTCGCCGAGGGCGCCGTCGACGCCGGTGACCCGCACGCGCAGCGAGGCCTCCTCGCGCGCGGCGAGCGGGGCGAACGGCCACGCGACGCGCGTGGAGGCACGTCCGTCGACACGGTGCGACGACACCTCGCCTGCTCGGGTGACCTCGACCTCGGCCCCGGCCTGCAGCCAGCCGGGGATGTCGGTCTCGGTGCGCCAGCCGATCTCGGGGGCCGGTGAGGCGACGACGTCGCTGCGGTACGGCGCGTCGATGACGATGTGGGGAACGGGGCCGGTCATGGCACTCCTCGGGTGTGGGTCTGGGGGTGGGTGCAGGGCTGACGGATGCGGCGATCAGGCCAGGATGACGGCGCCGGGCATCGCGACGGCGGGCGCGGTGACCGTGATGCGATGCGTGCCGTGGCCGAGCTCGGTGGGGGCCGGAGCGCCGTCGACGGTCGTCGCCGAGCGCGCGGTGACCGGGAGGTCGAGCAGGGCGCGCGAGCCGAAGGGCACCTCGAGTGTGGCTTCGAAGACGTCGCCGTCGACGTGCCAGTCGATCGCGAGGCGCCCCTGCGGGGTCTGGATCGACGCCGACGCATGCTCGAGCCCCACCGCGGGGCGCGGCGCGACATGCACGGTGCGGTAGCCGGGGTCTTCGGCATCCGGAGCGAGTCCGGCGACCGTGCGGTAGACCCAGTCGATCATCGCGCCGTACGCGTAGTGGTTGAACGAGAGCATGCCGGTCTCGGCTTCGGACGCGTCCTCGGTGGGCAGGGCGTCCATGGCCCCGGAGTGGATGCTGCCGTCGGGGAGGATGGCGTCCCAGCGCTCCCACACCGTCGTCGCGCCGCGGTCGACCTGGTAGAGCCAGGAGGGCGCCTCGCGGCGCAGCAGCATGAGGTACGCCTCGTCGAGATGGCCCGAGTTCGACAGCGCGAAGAGCACGAGGGGCGTGCCGAGGAAGCCGGTCGCGATGCGGCCGTTCTCGCGGCGCACGTTCTCGGCGAGCGCGTCCGCGATCTCGGTGCGGCGCTCGGCGGGCGCCAGGGCGAACTCGAGGGCGATCGCCGCACCGCTCTGGGTGAGGATCGCCTCCTCGCCCCAGCGTTCGAACGTCGCGGCTCCGACGCGCTCGGCCAGGGCCTCGTATTCGTCGGCGCTGTCGGCGTCGCCGAGGATGCGCTCGGCCCGGGCGAGCAGGCGCGCCGACCACGAGTAGAACGCGTTCGACACGAACTCGCTCGAGACCTTCGCCTCCCAGGGCCGCTCACCGGGGGCGTCGGGGTCGAGCCAGTCGCCGAACTGGAAGTCGCCGCCCGGCAGCACGACCCCGTCGCCGGCGCGACGGCGCAGGTGCTCCACCCAGCGCCGCATGCTGCTGCGCTGACGCGCGAGCACCTCCGTCGAGCCGTAGGACTCGTAGACCGCGAGCGGCACGATGGTGGCGGCATCCGCCCATCCCGCCCTGCCCATGTTCTCGGTGGGTACGCCGCCCATGAGCATGTCCTGGGGGCGGATGATGTCGGGCACGACCGCGGGCACGCCGCCGGAGTCGGTCTGGTCGATCTCCAGATCGCGCAGCCACGACATCCAGAACGACTCGGTGTCCATGAGGGTGTTCGCCGTCGCCGCGAACGCCTGCGCGTCGCCGGTCCAGCCGAGCCGCTCGTCGCGCTGCGGGCAGTCGGTGGGCACCGACACGAAGTTGTCGCGCTGCGACCAGAAGACGTTCGAGTGGAACCGGTCGAGCGCCTGGTGCGACGATGCGAAGGTGCTGCGCGGCGCGAGATCGCTCGAGATCGCGACGGCCGTCGCCGAGACGACCTCGGCACCCTCGACGTCGGCGTAGCGGAAGCCGTGGAACGTGAACGCGGGCTCCAGCGTGTGCTCGCCGTCACGGTCGAGCGTGTAGACGTCGGTGGCCTTCGCCGACCGCAGCGCCTTGACGTGCAGGTCGCCCGACGGCTCGAGCACCTCGGCGTGGCGGACCGTGACGACATCGCCCGCGCGGCCGCGCACCACGAGGCGCACCCAGCCCGACAGGTTCTGCCCGCCATCCAGGCGCGTGCGTCCGTCGTGCGGCGTGGGCGCCATCGGCAGCTCCGCCACCACGCGCACCGGCGGCGCCGAGCGGGGCTCGAATCGCTCCGCGTCGAAGGCGACGACGGATGCTGCGACCCAGCCGTCGCCCGCGAACCCGGGCTCGTGCACGGCGGGGTCGTCGAGGCGCAGGTCGGTCACGGTGCCGTCGTAGATGCTGGCGCTGCGGAGCGGTCCGGGTCCGGTCTGCCACGAGGCATCCGTCTTCGCCACGATCTCGCCGTCGGCCTCCAGCTGCGCGAGCGCCCCGGTGCGGTCGCCGTAGATCGCCTGGCGCCGCGCGAACCCGAAGCTGCCGCGGTACCACCCGTCGGCGACAGCGAGCACGACGACGTTCGCGCCCTGGCGCAGGAGCGGGGTCACGTCCAGGCTGTCGACGAGGACGCGCTCCTGGTAGGAGGTCCAGCCGGGGGTGAGCAGGGCGTCGGTCGCGCGCTCGCCGTTGATCCAGGCGTCGACGAGACCGAGCGCGCTCAGCCGCAGCCGGGCCGTCGTCGGCTTCTCGTCGAGGACGAACTCGGTGCGCAGCACCGGAACGGGCCCGTCGGGCGGGGTATCGGCGCCGATGACGGAGGCCTCGAGCCCCGGTCCGTCGACGCCGGCTTCGACGACCAGAGCCTCGCTCCACGCGCTCCAGCCGCGCGGCGTCGCGACGCGCACCGAGAAGGCGCGTCGCTCGCGGGGGGCGAGCTCGACCGGGATGGCGATGCCGACCGTCCGGGAGTCGGCGACAGGCTCTGCCGCGGTGGGCTCGGCGCCTTCGGCGCCCGCGCGCAGCTGATGGCCGAGGAGGCGGGCATCGGGGTCGTCGCTCTCGGCACGCCAGCTCAGGCGCAGTCCGGCGCGCGGCACCCCGAGCAGCCCCGGGCCGTGCTGGGAGCGAAGCCCGACGACCCGAACGGCGTCGTCGACTGCGGTGGGAGAGGGAAGAGCCGTCATGGCTGGGTCCTTTCGGGGGTCGGCCGCGTCGCCGACCCGCTCCACAATCGTGAAACGATTCATGGCTCTTGTCAATCGCAGTGTAGACCGTTATACGATCGTGACGGATCAGTTCGGATCCCCCTGTTGACCCCGCCCGCGAACGGACGTACCTTACGAGGGTTGAATGGTTTCAATGCCACCCGGGCAGCGATCCTCTCAATGCAGCACCAGGGATTCCGGCAGCGTGGGCGGATCATCCGCTCGGCTTTACAAGGAGGTAAAGATGAAGAGCTCTTCGACCCGGAGAGTGCTCCTCGCGAGTGCGGGCATCGTGGCACTCGCCGTGCCACTGGCCGCGTGCAGCGGCGGTGGCGGTTCCGACGACGGCAAGGTCGAGATCAGCTATCTCACCCAGAGCGACGACGCCAACACCAACCAGGCGAAAGCGCTCATCGCAGCCTTCGAGAAGGCCAACCCCGACATCACCGTCAAGCTCGAGACGCAGCCCGGCGGCACCGAGGGCGACAACCTCATGAAGACGAAGCTCTCGACCGACTCGATGAACGACGTCTTCCACTACAACTCGGGCTCGCTGCTGCAGGCACTGAACCCCGACCAGACGCTCGTGAACCTGAGCGATGAGGACTGGGTCAGCGACCTCACCGACGACTTCAAGGCAGTCGTCTCGACCGACAACGGCCTGTACGGCGCCCCGTGGGGCACCTCGTTCGCCGGCGCCGTTCTGTACAACAAGAAGGTCTACGAGCAGCTCGGCCTCGAGATCCCGACGACGTGGGACGAGTTCATCGCGAACAGCGAGAAGATCAAGGCCGAGGGCGGCGGCGTCGCCCCGATCCTGCAGTCGTTCGGTGACACCTGGACCAGCCAGCTGTTCGTGCTCGGAGACTTCGCGAACGTGTCGGCGGTCAACCCCGACTGGGCCGAGGAGTACACCGCCAACGACCCGAACGCGAAGTACGTCGAGGAGCCGGCTCTTGCCGGGTTCGCGCACGGCGCAGAGGTCTTCGAGAAGGGCCTGCTCAACGAGGACTTCCCGTCGATGACGAACGCGCAGGCGATGGCCGCGCTGGCGACCGGCGCCGGGGCGCAGTACCCGATGCTGTCGGCGACGATCTCGGCGGTGCAGCAGGACTACCCCGACAACGTCAACGACATCGGCGTGTTCGCGCTGCCGGCCGCGGACGCCGCCGACACGTCGATCACGATGTGGCAGCCGAACGCGATCTACATCGCGAAGTCGACCGAGGGCGACAAGCTCGAGGCAGCCAAGAAGTTCGTGGCGTTCGCGAACTCCGAGGAGGGCTGCCAGGTGCAGAACGAGGGCGGCTCGATCGCCGGGCCCTACGTCACCAGCGCCTGCACCCTGCCCGACGACGTGCCCGACCTGGTCGGCGACATCCAGGCGTACTTCGACTCCGGCAAGACCGGCTCCGCGCTCGAGTTCCTCTCGCCCATCAAGGGACCGAACCTCGAGAACATCACGGTCGCCGTCGGCTCCGGCATCACCAGCGCCGAAGACGGCGCCGCGCAGTACGACGAGGACGTGAAGAAGCAGGCCCAGCAGCTCGGCCTCGAGGGCTGGTGAACCGCATCCGGATCCGCTGAGATCAGGTAACACAGGGGCCGGCGGCGGCACGCCGCCGGCCCCTCTTCACAAAGGAGTGATCAAATGACGACCGCAGTAGCACCGACCGGCGCGGCACCGCCCGCCACCCGATCGGGCAAGACCGAGCCGAAGCGCAAGGGCATCCGCAGCCCGTACCCGACCTGGTTCTACATTCCCGCCGCCGTGCTGTTCATCGTGTTCTTCGCGGTGCCCACGTTCGCGTCCTTCTACTTCTCGCTGACGCGCTGGACGCTGTTCGACGTCCAGTTCATCGGCTTCGACAACTTCGTGCAGTTCTTCCAGGAGCCCCAGCTGGTTCAGGGCTTCATCAACACCTTCATCTACGGCTTCGTCACCTCGGCCGCGAAGGTCGTGCTGGGCCTCGCGCTGGCGCTGCTGCTGACCGGCCCGATCCTCGGCCGCGGCTATCTGCGCGCCGTGGTGTTCTTCCCGGTGCTGGTCTCGACGATCGGCGTCGGCCTCACCTTCAAGGCCCTGCTCGACCCGTTCCACGGCGTCGTCAACAACATCCTCGGCTTCTTCAACCTGCCCGAGCCCGGCTGGTACACCGACCCGAACCTGGCACTGCTCACGGTCGCCGGTGTCGACATCTGGAAGGGCGTCGGCATCGCCACCCTCATCTTCATGGCCGGCATCGTCGCCATCCCGCATGAGTATTTCGAGGCCGCCCGCATGGACGGCGCCGGGGCGTGGTCGATCTTCCGCAACATCACCCTGCCGCTGGTCCGCCCCGCGACCGCGACCGTGATCATCCTGTCCCTCATCGGCGGCCTCCGCGAGTTCGCCATGATCTGGGCGATGACCAAGGGCGGCCCCGGCTTCTCGAGCGACGTGATCGCGTCGGTCATCTACAAGCAGTACCAGGCCGGCTTCTTCGGCCTGTCCACCGCAGGCAACGTCATCCTCTTCCTGGTGGTCACCGCCGTCATGGTGCCGGTTTCCTGGCTCCTCAACCGAAGGGAGGCGGAGCTGTGACCGTCACCGAGAGAATCACCACCGCCGACGCCCGCAAGCTCCGCGGCGGCCGCCGCCCCAAGGAGGACCGCCGCCCGATGACGGCGCGCCGCTGGATTCGCAAGTACCTCGTCGGGATCATCGCGATCGTCGTGTCGGTCGTGGTCTTCATCCTGCCGTTCGTGTTCGTCTTCCTGCAGTCCTCGAAGACCTCGCAGGAAGCCGGACTCGTCGAGTTCAGCCTGCCGACGGAGTGGCTGTTCTGGGACAACCTCGTGGAGGTGCTGCAGAAGAACGACTACCAGGTGCTGTGGGCCTTCCTCTGGACCACGATCATCACCGTCTTCAGCTGCGCCATCATGGTGGTGTTCGCCGCAATGGTCGGCTACGTGCTGCAGCGCAAGCGCTCCCGGTGGAACCCGGTCATCAACTTCATGGTGCTCGCCGCGCTCATCGTGCCGCCGGCCGTCGTGCCCACGATCTGGGTGCTCCAGGGGGTCGGGCTGTTCAAGACCATCCCGGGCATGATCCTGATCGAGGCCACGTTCGGACTGGCGTTCTGCGTCCTGCTGTTCCGCGCGTTCGTCGCCACGATCCCCAAGGAGCTGGACGAGGCCGCCATCATCGACGGTGCGGGACCCATGCGGCTGTTCTTCGCGGTCGTGCTCCCGCTGCTCAAGCCGGTCATCGTCACCGTGATCGTGGTCCAGGCGGTCTTCGTCTTCAGCGACTTCCAGAACCCGCTGTACTTCCTGCCCGGCAACGACTACCCCACGGTGCAGCTCGGCCTGTACAACTTCCAGAGCCAGACCGTGAGCCAGTTCAACCTGCTGTTCATGTACATCCTGCTCACGACCATCCCGCCGCTGATCATGTACATCTTCTTCAACCGGCAGATCGTCGCGGGCATGACCAGCGGAGCGGTCAAGGGGTGATGGGCGGTGGCTTCACCAGAACTCCGCGGGGACGCTCCCCCGGAGCCAGGCGAGTTCGTTGTCGCGGATGAACGTCGACAGCGCCTCGTCGGGGGTGAGGCCGTCCCCGACCCACTCGTCGAGGATGCGCATCAGCTCGCCCGCGGCATCGATCCCCGGCTCGTCGACGACCTGACTCCATGCCTCGACGAAGCCGTCGGGCGTCGAAACGGCGTTGACCAGCTTCGAGACGTACTTCGGGCCGGGAAGCATCACTCGGTTCGCCGCCAGCGCCGCGCGTGCGGCGGCCAGGGCGAGGTGCAGTCCGGCGTGGCGGCGGAGGAATCCGTCGCCACGATCGACGGCCTGGCGCAGGAAGTAGCCGCCGTACAGGTGCGCCTGCGCAACGAAGGAGCGCACGCGGTCGTCCCACACGTGGTCGGGCAGCTCCACGATGCGGGCGATCGTCTCGTCGAGCCCGGGCAGCACGCTCCATGCGATCCGGGCGCCGATGAACGACGCGCGCGTCGGGTCGTCGGCTCTGTCGACCGCCGTGGCGAGGTACGACGGGCTGACGAGCTTGATGTCGATGTACGAGCCCGGGTAGTCGAGCTCCTTCCGCTCGATCCACGCGAACCGGCCCTGCGCGGTCTCGGCGGCGAAGCGCTCGTCGTCGACGACGAGGTACACGTCGACGTCGGAGTCCTCGCGTTCCCTGCCCTGGGCGACCGATCCGACGAGCACCACTCCCAGTGCCCCCGGCTGCTCCCGCACCGTCTCCACGTAGGCGGCCAGCGCCCGCTCCTGATGCTCCATCCGTGCTCCCTCGCGTCGAATCGGCTCTCACGCTATCGACACACCGCGGCCCGCGTCGTACGATTCAACGGAAAACGCTCTCCCGCTTGCGGAAAGCGTGCTCGCCGTTTATCTTTGAAACGATTCATCGCACCGGTGGTGTCGCAGCCGACATCGCCGGCCACCCGAGAGGCGTCCGACCCATGACCAGCGCGACCGCGACGAAGCGCGTCTGCTTCCAGCTGACGGTGCGACCCGAGCTGCTGGACGAGTACATCGCCCGCCACACGCCGGTGTGGCCCGAGATGCTCGCCGAGATCGCCGCCTCGGGCCGCCGCAACTACTCGCTCTTCCTGGGCGAAGGCGGGCGCCTGGTCGGCTACTACGAGACCGATGACGACGAGGCCGCACAGGCCTACCTCGCCGGTTCCGAGGTCGCCGCGCGCTGGGAGGCCGAGATGGGCCGTTTCTTCGTCGGCCTCGAGGGCCGGCCCGACCAGGCCGCCACCCCGCTCACCGAGCTCTTCAACCTGCACGACCAACTCGCCGCCGCCCGGGGCGCGGCGACCGACACCACCGAAGAAGGCACCGCATCATGACGACGCTGTCACCCGACATCCTGTCCGCACTCGAAGGCCAGGGCATCGAGCTGCCCAGCTGGGCGTTCGGCAACTCCGGCACGCGCTTCCGCGTGTTCACGACGCCCGGGACGCCCCGCAACCCGTACGAGAAGATCGCGGACGCCGCGCAGGTCAACGCCTACACGAAGCTCGCGCCGAGCGTGGCCCTGCACATCCCGTGGGACAAGGTCGACGACTACTCGGACCTCCGCCGCCACGCGGAGGACCTCGGCGTCGAGCTCGGCACCATCAACTCGAACACCTTCCAGGACGAGGACTACAAGTTCGGGGCGCTCACGCACCACGACGACCGCATCCGGAACAAGGCGATCGACCACCACCTCGAGTGCATCGACATCATGGATGCGACCGGCTCGCGCGACCTCAAGATCTGGCTCGCCGAGGGCTCGAACTACCCGGGGCAGGCCGACATCCGCGCCCGCCAGGACCGCCTGCAGGACTCGCTGCAGAAGATCTACGACCGCCTCTCGGACGAGCAGCGCCTCGTGCTCGAGTACAAGTTCTTCGAGCCGGCGTTCTACCACACCGACGTTCCCGACTGGGGCACCTCCTACGCCCAGGTCTCCTCGCTCGGCGACAAGGCGATGGTCTGCCTCGACACCGGCCACCACGCCCCGGGCACCAACATCGAGTTCATCGTCATGCAGCTGCTGCGCCTCGGCAAGCTCGGCTCGTTCGACTTCAACTCGCGCTTCTACGCCGACGACGACCTCATCGTGGGCGCGGCCGACCCGTTCCAGCTGTTCCGCATCATCTTCGAGGTGGTGCGCGGCGGGGGCCTCAACAACCCCGACGTGGCGTTCATGCTCGACCAGTGCCACAACGTCGAGGACAAGATCCCCGGGCAGATCCGCTCGGTGCTCAACGTCCAGGAGATGACCGCCCGCGCCCTCCTCGTCGACCGCGACGCCCTGGCCGCCGCGCAGCAGGCGAACGACGTGCTCGCCGCGAACGCCGTCTTCATGGACGCCTTCTACACCGACGTGCGCCCGGCGCTCGCCGAGTGGCGCGAGTCGCGCGGACTGGCGGCCGACCCGATGGCCGCGTACGCGGCATCCGGCTACCAGCAGAAGATCGCCGCGGACCGCGTCGGCGGCACGCAGGCCGGCTGGGGCGCCTGACCCCGTCCCCTGAGACCCACCGGGGGCGTGGGATGCCGATCCCCGCGCCCCCGGTGCACCACCAGGTCGGCAGCTCCGCAGTCAGAAACTGCGGAGTCGCCTGATCCGAAGCCGCAG
This sequence comes from Microbacterium sp. Soil_C_42, assembly GCF_057656735.1. NCBI lineage: Bacteria > Bacillati > Actinomycetota > Actinomycetes > Micrococcales > Microbacteriaceae > Microbacterium > Microbacterium sp. Soil_C_42. The sequence continues at coordinate 13,431 of NZ_JBDGJU010000013.1, read as the reverse complement.
AAAGTGACTGCGGAGCAACGATGTGAAGGACCGACATGAGCGAGCCCTACTCCGCCGCCGACGGACTCGTGCGCGTGTACCCCGCGCGAGAGCCGAACGGCACCGGACTCGTGTGGGCGCACGGCGGCGGCTTCGCCTTCGGCGACCTCGACATGCCCGAGTCCGATTGGGTGGCGTCTCAGCTCGCCGCGCGGGGCACGACGGTCGTGTCGGTCGACTACCGCCTCGCACCGGTTCCCAACGGATGGACGACGGATGCTGCGGGCCGGCCGCCCGGCGGACACCATTACCCCGCGGCATCCGATGACATCCTCACGGCGTGGTCGTGGCTCGCCGACAATGCCGGCCGCCTGCGTGTCGATCGCGAGCGCATCGCCATCGGCGGCACGAGCGCCGGCGGCAACCTCGCCGCAGGTGCGACGCTGCGCCTCATCGAACGGCGCGCGGCGCTCCCCGCGCTCGTGCTGCTCGCGTACCCGACACTGCTGGCCGTGCAGCCGGCGCCCTACGCCGCGCTGCGGGCCGCGCTCGACGCGCAGCCCGGGGCCGACCGCTTCGGCGCCGACGTGGTGCGCGCCATGTACGAGAACTACCTCGGCGGCCCCCTCGAGCGCGCCCCGCTCGGCGCGATCCCTGGCCTCGCCCGCCCCGTCGACCTCGTGCAGTTCCCGCCCGCCCTCATCGTCAACGGCGACGTCGACGAGCTCCGCGTCTCGGGCGAGGCGTTCGCCGCCTCTCTGCGCGCCGCCGGCCGCACGGTCGACGTCGTAACCGAGCCCGGCACCGAGCACGGCCATCTGAACCGGCCGCACGAGGCCGCAGCATCCGTCACCATCGGGCGCTTCGCAACCCGCCTCGCCGCCCTCCCCGCTTCGATTCCCGCCCACCTCTAGCCACCCCTGTTCCGCAGTCAGCTTCTGCCAATTCAACCCGCCCGCGAACCGCACAAACCGACTGCGGAGCAGCAAGAACTCGAAGGACACGAAATGACCAACCCGGCCGTCACCGACCTGATCACGCGGTCGAACCGCCTCGGCGCGGACCCGAAGAACACGAACTACGCCGGCGGCAACACGTCGGCGAAGGGCACCGAGACCGATCCGGTCACCGGTGAGCCCGTCGAGCTGCTGTGGGTCAAGGGCTCGGGCGGCGACCTCGGCACGCTCAAGGAGTCCGGCCTCGCAGTGCTGCGCCTGGACCGCATGCGCGCCCTCGTCGACGTCTACCCCGGCGTCGACCGCGAGGACGAGATGGTCGCCGCGTTCGACTACTGCCTGCACGGCAAGGGCGGCGCGGCGCCGTCGATCGACACCGCGATGCACGGCCTCGTCGACGCGGCGCACGTCGACCACCTGCACCCCGACTCGGGCATCGCGATCGCGACCGCCGCGGACGGCGAGGAGCTGACCGCGAAGATCTTCGGCGACAAGGTCGTGTGGGTGCCGTGGCGTCGCCCGGGCTTCCAGCTGGGTCTGGACATCGCGGCCATCAAGGAGCAGAACCCGCAGGCCATCGGCACGATCCTCGGCGGCCACGGCATCACCGCGTGGGGCGACACGTCGGACGAGGCCGAAGCCAACTCGCTGTGGATCATCGAGACCGCGCAGGCGTACATCGACGCCAACGGCAAGGCCGACCCGTTCGGCGGCGTCCGCGCCGGCTTCGAGGCCCTCCCCGAGACCGAGCGCCGCGCCAAGGCCGCCGCGCTTGCCGCGACGATCCGCGGTCTCGCGTCGACCGACAAGCCCATGGTCGGTCACTTCACCGACGCTGCCGTCGTCACCGACTTCCTCGCGTCCGAGCGCGCTCCCGAGCTCGCCGCGCTCGGTACCAGCTGCCCCGACCACTTCCTGCGCACCAAGGTCAAGCCGCTCATCCTCGACCTGCCGGCCGACGCCTCGGCCGACGAGAGCATCGCGCGCCTGAAGGAGCTGCACGAGGAGTACCGCGCCGACTACCAGGCCTACTACGACGCGCACGCGACGGCCGAGTCCCCGGCGATCCGCGGCGCCGACCCGCTCATCGTCCTCATCCCCGGCGTCGGCATGTTCTCGTACGGCGCGAACAAGCAGACCGCGCGCGTCGCCGGCGAGTTCTACGTCAACGCGATCAACGTGATGCGCGGCGCCGAGGCCCTCTCGACCTACGCCCCCATCTCCGACGCGGAGAAGTTCCGCATCGAGTACTGGGCCCTCGAAGAGGCGAAGCTGCAGCGCATGCCCAAGCCCAAGACCCACCAGGGCCGTATCGCGCTCGTCACGGGTGCGGCATCCGGCATCGGCAAGGCCATCGCGGTCCGTCTCGCCGCCGAGGGCGCCTGCGTCGTCGTCGCCGACCTCGACCTCGAGAAGGCGCAGGCCGCCGCCGCCGAGCTCGGCAACACGGATGTCGCCATCGGCGTCGCCGCGAACGTCGCCGACGCCGACCAGATCCAGGCCGCGTTCGACGCCGCCGTGCTCGCATTCGGCGGCGTGGACCTCGTCGTCAACAACGCCGGGCTGTCGCTGTCGAAGCCGCTGCTGGAGACCACCGAGAAGGACTGGGACCTGCAGCACGACGTCATGGCCAAGGGCTCGTTCCTCGTGTCGAAGGCGGCGGCGAAGATCCTCATCGAGCAGAAGCTCGGCGGCGACGTCATCTACATCTCGTCGAAGAACTCCGTCTTCGCCGGCCCGAACAACATCGCGTACTCGGCGACCAAGGCCGACCAGGCGCACCAGGTGCGCCTGCTCGCGGTCGAGCTCGGCGAGCACGGCGTGCGCGTGAACGGCATCAACCCCGACGGCGTCGTGCGCGGCTCTGGCATCTTCGCCGCCGGCTGGGGCGCCAACCGCGCCGCCACCTACGGTGTCAAGGAAGAGGACCTCGGTCAGTTCTACGCCAACCGCACGATCCTCAAGCGCGAGGTCGTGCCCGAGAACGTCGCCGACGCGGTCTACGTCCTCACCGGCCCCGAGCTCAGCCGCACCACCGGCCTGCACATCCCCGTCGACTCCGGCGTCGCCGCCGCCTTCCTGCGATGACGGATTCGATCTCGACCGACGCCGCCGCGCACCCGCGTGGCGGCGTCGTCGCCGCCGTCGACCTCGGCGCGACCAGCGGACGCGTGATGCTCGGCTACGTGGACGACGGGATGCTGCGGCTCGAGCAGGTCTCGCGCTTCCCGAACGGTCCGGTGCCCGGGGCCGACGATTCGCTGCACTGGGACTTCTCGGCGCTGTACCGCCACATCGTCGACGGCCTCGCCGAGGCGCTGCGTCGCGAGAGCGGCATCGCCAGCATCGGCATCGACTCGTGGGCCGTCGACTACGGCCTGGTGAACGGCGAGGAGCTGCTCGGCGAGCCGTTCCACTATCGCGATGAGCGCACCGCGCGCGGCGTCGAGATGGTGCACGCACGGGTGCCGTTCGACGAGCTCTACCGCCGCAACGGGCTGCAGTTCCTGCCCTTCAACACGCTGTACCAGTACGTCGTCGAGTCGGCGCTGCAGGACGCGAGCTCTGCGCTGCTGATTCCCGATCTCGTCGCGTTCCTGCTGACCGGTGCGCGCGTCGCCGAGCGCACCAACGCGTCCACGACCGGGCTGGTCGACGTGAACACCGGCGCGTGGGACCTCGAACTCGCCGCGAAGCTGGGGATTCCGGCATCCGTGCTTCCCGCCCTCGTCGATCCCGGCGCCCCCCTCGGCACGCTGCACGGCGAAGCGCGCGAGCGCGTCGGCGCAGCGCTCGAGGTGATCGCGGTCGGCTCGCACGACACCGCCTCGGCCGTCGTCGCGGTGCCGCTCAGCACCCCCGATGCCGCGTACATCTCGTGCGGCACGTGGGGCCTGGTCGGCGTCGAGCTCGACGAGCCCGTCGTGAGCGACGCGGCCCGCAAAGCGAACTTCACGAACGAGGGCGGTGTCGACGGACGCGTGCGCTTCCTCCACAACGTCACCGGCCTCTGGCTGCTGAGCGAGGCCGTGCGCACCTGGGAGGCCGAGGACGGCGCGGCGATCGATCTTCCGGAATTGCTGGATGCTGCGGCATCCGTCTCCGGCGACATCGCGCTGTTCGACGCCAACGACCCGCGTCTGTCGGCTCCCGGCGACATGCCCGCGCGCATCGCGGCGGTGCTCGGCGAGAGCGGTGCAGCGGTACCGACGACCCGCGCGGCGTTCGCCCGCACGATCGTCGAGAGCATCGCCCAGGCGTTCGCGGACGCGCTTGCGACGGCGGCCCGGCTCTCGGGCCGGAACATCGACGTGATCCACATCGTCGGCGGCGGCGCGCTCAACCGGCTCCTGTGCCAGGCGACGGCCGACCGGTCGGGCCTGCCGGTGCTCGCCGGCCCGGTCGAGGCGACAGCCCTCGGCAATGTGCTCGTGCAGGCGCGCGCGCACGGCTGGTTCGGCCCCGACGCGACCCTCGAGGATCTGCGACGCGTGGTGGCGGCATCCGTGTCTCCTGAGCGGTACGATCCCCGCTCGTGAGCGGCTACGGGGCAGCGTTCGACTGGGCGCGACGGCACGTGGCGGCGGGGCGCCTGCCCAGCGCGGTCCTGGGCATCGCGACCGCCGACGGCGTCGTCGCGCTCGATGCGTTCGGCGCGACGGACGGACGAACGGCACAGATCGAGGATCCTTACTGGCTGTTCTCGATCACCAAAGTGCTCACCGGCCTCACCGCCGCACGCGCGATCGAGCGCGGCCTGCTCACCACCGAGACGCCGCTCACCGCGGCGCTTGCCGAGTTCGGAGCCGGCCGCTACGACGTCGTGCGCCTCCGCCACCTCGTGAGCCATACGGCCGGCATCCCCGAACCCACGCTCGACCCCGCGGAGGGGCTGCGCGCCGCGCTGCTCACTCCCGGCCGCGACTTCGCCGCCGGCACCGCCTCGCGCTACTCGACGGTGGCGTTCGACGGCATCGCCGAGCTCGTTCGTCACACCACGGGGCGGACGTGGGATGCCGACGTCACGGAGTGGGCCACCGCGCTCGGCGCGACCGGGCTCACGCTCGACCCGGCCGTCGAGCCCCACACGGTCGTCGACGCCGAGCGTCTCGGCCTGGACATGCGCGGATTCGCCAGCCACCGCAACCCCGGTGCGGGCATGGTCGGCACAGCGGGCGATCTCCTCGCGCTCGGCTCGGCGCTGCTGCGCATCGGGCAGGGCGAGGCCGGCGGTGTCGTGCAGCCGGCGACCCTGGCGATGATGCGCCGCCCGCTCACCGCAGACATCCCGCGCCTCGAGCCGTATCCCGCCGAGCGCGGGCAGGACTGGGGCTTCACGTTCAACCTCCGCACGCGCGCGCCGGGTCTCATCGACCGCGACGTGTACGGCCACGCCGGCTGGGCGGGCACCGAGTTCTGGGTGCACCCCACCGCGGGCGTCGCGTGGGTGCTGCTGACGAACCGGGCGGAGCGGCCCGGCGTCGACCCGGACGAGCTCGACAACGCGGTCGTGTCGGACGTCTGAGCCGCATGCCGCCGCCCGCTCCACGGGCGCTCGTCCCGCGAAGGCTGGCGAGAGCACGACATGACGAAGAGTCGCCATGTCGTGCGGTCGAGGTCCGCGCGCCGTCAGCGCGGAACGGCGACCTTCGTCCGGCGGGGAGATGGAGGCGCCGCGCCGGTCAGGGCGCCGACGTCGACGTCCGCACCTTCAGCTCGATCTCGAAGCCCTCGTGCACCGGCTCCGTCCGCCCGGCGAAGCGCTCCAGGAGCATCTCGACGGCCCTCGCCCCCATGGCCTCGCCCGGCTGGTGCACGGTGGTGAGGCCGAGAGCGGGGTGCGACGCCATCGGCACGTCGTCATAGCCGACGACGGAGAGGCGCCGCCCGAGCTCGGCGGCGGCGCGCATCGCCCCGAACGCGAGCTCGTCGTGAGCCGCGAACACCGCGGTGACCGCAGTGCCGGCCTCGAGCGTGCGCCGCACGGCCTCGTAGGCGTTCCCCTCGCCCTCGTCGGTGCGCCAGACGACGGCACGGTCACCGTGGCCCGCGGCGGCCATCGCCGCGGCATACTCGCGCAACCGCACGCCGTGCGGGAACGGCTCGGCCTCGTCGGCTTCGGGCAGCGTGAGGTGGGCGATCTGCGTGTGGCCGAGGCTCAGCAGGTGCCGCATCGCGGCCTGCGCTCCCCTGACGTCATCGCCGGCGACGACGTCGTAGCGGTCCGACGTGTCGTGGCGACCGAACATCACCACCGGAACCGATGCCGAGATCCGCTCCAGCCCGGCTTCGTCGACGCGAGGCGAGACCGCGATGACGCCGTCCACCTGGCGATCGACGAGAGCCTCGAGCGCGCGGAGCCCCTCGCGGGATCCTGCTTCGGCGGGCGCGAGGATGAGCTGGTAGGGCGTGCCCTCGAGGGCCCCGGTCGCACCGCGGACGATCCGCGCGAAGAAGTGGTTGGTCAGGTCCGGCAGCTCGATGCCGAGGGTGTACGTGCGCCCCCGCATCGCGCGGGCGGCGATCCTCGGCCGGTAGTTCAGCTCGGTCATCGCGGCGGTGACCCGCTCGCGCATCGCGTCGCTCACGCCGTAGGCGTTGCGCAGCACCTTCGACACCGCAGCGCGCGAGACACCCGCCGCGACGGCGACGTCTTCAATGGTGGCCGCGCGATGTCGATCGACTGTCATGACATGAGGGTAATGGCGAGGGCGACGGCACCGACGCCGGATGGGACGGCAGGTGCCGCCACCGTCCCATCCGGCGCCATGATCAGCGGATCGAGAAGGTCGCCTCGGCGTCGGCGTCCATCGAGCCGCCGACCGTCACCGCGTAGGTGCCGGGGGCTGTGGTCCAGGCCGACGCCGCGGTGTCCCAGTACTCGAGCAGGTGCATGTCGGCGAGATCCTCGGGCGAGAGGGTCACTTCGACATTGCGGTGCTCACCCGGCTCGAGGGTCACGCGCTCCCACGCGATCAGCCGCTTCGACGGCTCGCCCGAGGCGTCGGGCAGCTCGAGGTAGACCTGGGCCACCTCGGTGCCGGCGACCTCGCCCGTGTTCGTGAGCTTGAACCGCACCCGGATCTCCTTGTCGCCCGTGGTCGATCTGGGTGTCACGGTCACCTTGTCGTACGCGAACTCGGTGTAGCTCAGGCCGTGCCCGAACTCGAACAGCGGCTCGATGCCCTCCGCCTCGTACCACCGGTAGCCCACCTCGAGGCCTTCGCTGTAGTCGACCTGCAGGATGCCCTGCCCGTCGGGCAGGCCCGGGTACTGCGCCACGGATCCCGCCGTCGGCGTGTCCTGGAGCGAGGCGGGGAACGTCATCGGCAGCTTTCCCGACGGGTTCACGTCGCCGTACACCAGGGCCGCGAGCGCCGGCCCGAACTGCTCGCCCGAGTGCCAGGCGTGCAGCACCGCGTCGACGTCGTCGATCCACGGCATCTCCACGGCGGAGCCCGCGTTGAGCACCGCCACGGTGGAGGGAGCGGATGCCGCCACCGCCGTGATCAGCGCGTCGCCGTTGCCGTCGAGCCGGAGGTCGGCCAGGTCCTGGGTCTCGCCCATCGTGTAGTGCCCGAAGACGAGGGCCACGTCGGCGGCGGCGGCCACCGCCGCGGCCTGCGCCGGGTCGGCGCCGTTGTCGTACACGACGTCGCCGCCGGCCTGCGTGACGCGGTCGGTGAGGGCCGCCAGCGGATCGACGAGCGCGTTGCAGTTGAGCACCGGCCCGCCGGGTCCGAACGGGAAGTCCCAGCCGCAGCCGGTCTTCGCGCTGACATCGCCGGTGGGGACGCTGGACGCCGTCTGCCCGATGACGGCGACGGTGATGTCCCCGTCGGTGAGCGGGAGCACGCCGTCGTTCTTCAGCAGTACGGTGCCCTGCTCGGCGATTTCGCGGGCGAGCGCCTTGTGCTCCGCCGTGGAGACGTTGGCGACCGGCGTCGCCGGCACGGGGTGGTCGAACAGACCGCCATCGATGTACGAGCGCACGACCCGGAAGGCGGCCTCGTCGATCCGCTCCTGCGTGATCTGCCCGGCGGCGAGCGCGGCATCCAGACGCGCGGGGGTGAACCAGCGCGGCCGGTTCAGCTCCTGGTCCAGACCGGCGTTCAGCGACGGCGCGGTCGAGTGCACCGATCCGAAGTCGCTCATCACGTAGCCCTCGAAGGGGTAGTCCTCGCGCAGGCTCGTCGTCAGGATCTCGTTCTCGCACGCCCAGGTGCCGTTGACCTGGTTGTACGAGCACATCAGGCTGCCGGGGTCGCTCTTGCGGACGGCGATCTCATACGGCAGGTCGTAGATCTGCTTGAACGTGCGCTCGTCGATGTTGGACGAGCTGGACTGCCGTGCGATCTCCTGCTCGTTCGCGACGTAGTGCTTGAGGTTCGCGATCACCGGCTTGTCGGGATTGCCGTCCTCGAGGCCGCGCACATTCGCCGCCGCCATGAGACCCGAGAGCACGGGGTCCTCGCCGAAGTACTCCGATCCCCGCCCGGACAGCGGCGTCCGGCCCGACGCGATGCCGGGTCCGAGGACGACAGCACTGCGCTTGTCGAACGACTCGCTGCCGTGCGCCGCCGCCTTCTGCTCGCCGAGTTCGAGGTTCCACGTCGCCGCGACCGCGATCGGCCCCGGCCACGCGGTGGTTCCCGCGGATTGGTACACGCCGTCCGGCCCGTTGGCGTAGACGACGACCGGTGTGCAGGGCACCTGCGCGGGATACACGACCGGCGCTTCACCTGCGAAGCCGGGATTCCACGTCATGCGTGCCGGATCGTTGGCCGGCTGCTCCACCAGCCAGCGGTACTTCTGGTGCTGCGAGCTCGCGTCGAGCAGGGCCTGGGCGCGCTCGTCAGCGGTCTTCGAGGCATCCATCCACGGCACGGTGGAGCAGTCCACCGCCGCGGCCGGTGCGGCCACAGCGACCACCGCCCCGGTGGCCACGAGTGTCGCGCCCAGAAGCAGGGCTGCCGTCCGCCGGCGTGCGCGGCGTCCGCGCTCTCTCGGGTCCTTCTCGAACAACGTCATCGTCGATCCTCTCCATCGAGGAGCGATCCGTAGACCGCTCTACATGTTGTAGACCGCTCTACGGTGACACGTTTCGCGAAGGCACGTCAAGGATCTTTCCGTGAGAGCCCGCAATCGGTCGCGGGGGACGGATGCCTCGCCCACCCCCGCGACACCGCCGACGTCCGTCAGACGACGGGGCGTTCGTCAAGGCCCCGGGCCGCAGCATCCGTTCCGCGTACCGTGTGGCACATGGACGAACAGCGACGCGACGACGACACGCCCCACGGCGACAGCCCGGTGGGCGGCGACGAGACGACCGAGGACCAGCTCGAGGCCGACAACGCCGTCGAAGAGGACACCCTCGAGACACTCGACCCCGACAACCCTCCGGCCTGAGACGCGCCTGCGCAACGCGAGACTCGGAGATCGGGGTCTTCGCACCCGCGGGTACGTCAGACCTCGCGCGTGATCGTGACCTTGACGTGCAGGTTGCTCTTGAACGGGCCGGCGTAGACGCCGCGCAGCGGCGGCACGTCGCCGTAGTCGCGGCCCCGGCCGACGAGCACGTGCCGGTCGCCGATCTCGATGTTGTTGGTGGGGTCGAACCCCTGCCACTCCCCCGCGAACCACTCGATCCACGCGTGGGACTCGCCCGTGACCGCGACGCCGACCTCGGCCGACGGCCGCGGGTGCAGGTAGCCCGACACGTACCGCGCCGGGATGCCGACCTCACGGAGCGCGCCGAGGGCGATGTGGGCCATGTCCTGGCAGACGCCCTTGCGCGCCTCCCACGCCTCGGCCGCGGTCGAGTGCACGCCGGTGATGCCGTGCATGTACTCGACGGCGTCGCCGATGGCGACGGCGATCGCGTGCGCGGCGCGGCCGGGGTGGTCGTGCTGCGCGGCGATCGACCGCGCGAGCTCGGCGACCTCCTCGTGCGGCCGGGTGCGTCGGGTCTGCGACATCTGCTCGACGGTCTCGAGCGAGCGGGCCGCCTCGCGGGCGAGGCCCTCCCACGTCACGTCGATGTGCTCGAGCGGACGCGGCCGCACCTCGACCAGCGAACGCGCGGTGATCGTGAGCGACGAGTGGGGCGACAGCACGTCGAACGCCGCGACCCGTGTGCCGAAGTAGTCGACGTACTGGTTGACGGAGGTCGACGGCTCGATGTCGAGCGACGAGTTGAGCACGAACTGGCTGTCGGTGGAACCCGGCAGCATGCGCGCCTCGTTGTACGACGCGGTCACGTCGCCCTGATAGCTGAAGCCGGTCTGATGCTCGATCCGGAGGCGCTTCATGAGATCTCTCCGATCCAGCTGGGCTCGGCCTGCGTCGGGAAGAACCGGCCGCGGATGGCTTCGGATGCCTCGCGCGTGACCGTCTGCACGCGGTCCATGTGCGTCGGCAGCTCGCCGAGGATCTCGGAGATCGGCCGGTACTCGAGGTCGTTGCGGATCTGGCCGAGCGCCCGCAGCACGGTGTTGGAGTGGCCCACGCGATCGGCGCGGGGATCGATGGCGCTCATGCACTCCTCGGCGCGCTGGATCGAGTAGATGATCGAACGCGGGAAGAGGCGGTCGAGCAGCAGGAACTCGGCCGCGTTGCGCGCGCTCGGCATGCCGCGGTAGGTGCGGAGGTACGCCTCGTAGGCGCCGCACGAGCGCAGGATGGTCGTCCACGACGGACCGGATGCCTCGGTCAGCGACCGCGTCGCCAGCAGGCGCGCGGTCATGTCGGTGCGCTCGATGCTGCGCCCCAGCGTGAAGAACTGCCAGGCCTCGTCGCGGCTCGTCGACGAGTCCACGATGCCGACGGCGAGCGCCGCGCGCTCGCGCACCCACTGGAAGAACTCGTGCACGCGGTCGTTCTGCAGGCGTCGAGGCATGCGGGCGTTCGTCGTGTTGAGCGTCTCCCACAGCTCGCTCGAGACGATCTCGCGGGCGCGGCGCGCGTTCTCGCGCGCGGCGGTGAGCGCGTAGGCGATGCTCGACGGGTTCATGCGGTCGACGGCGAGACGTGCGAGCACGTCCTCACGGCGTACCTGGTCCACGCCATCGGGCACGGCGGAGCCCATGACGCTGAGGAGCGACCGGCAGGCGGTGTCCTCGTCGATCCACGGGTCCTCGAGGAGCAGCTGCAGGTGCACGTCCAGGATGCGGGCGGTGCCGTCGCTGCGCTCGATGTAGCGCCCGATCCAGAACAGCGACTCCGCGATACGGCTCAGCATGACGTTTCCTCGGAGGCTCGGCGCGTTTCGTCTCGCTCGTTCCTCGCTCGCTCGACGACCGGGAGTTCGGCAGCCTGCTGCTGCTGCTCCTGCTGCTCGACCCGCGAGCGGGGCCGGTCGTGCGGCGAGTGCGTGGGCTCGGTCTGCGGGTCGTAGATGATCGGGATCGCCTCGGTCACGGTCGCCGCCTGATCGGCGACGAGCTCCGGGACGCCTCGTCCGTGGCCGTACTCGACCTGGCCCGGCGCGGAGCCGCCGACGATCCAGGTGTCCTTGGAGCCGCCGCCCTGCGACGAGTTCACGACGAGCTGTCCCTCGGGCAGCGCGACGCGGGTCAGGCCGCCCGGAAGCACCCACACGTCCTCGCCGTCGTTGACCGCGAACGGGCGGAGGTCGGCGTGACGGGGACGCATGCCGTCCTCGACGAGGGTGGGGATCGTCGACAGCATGACCACGGGCTGCGCGATCCATCCGCGGGGGTCGGCGAGCAGGTTCTTGCGGAGCTTCTCGAGCTCGGCGGGCGAGGCATCGGGTCCCACGACGAGGCCCTTGCCGCCGGAGCCGTCGACCGGCTTCACGACGAGCTCGTCGAGGCGGTCGAGCACCTCTTCGAGGGCGCCCGGGTCTTCGAGGCGCCACGTGTCGACGTTCTTGAGGATGGGCTCCTCTGCCAGGTAGTAGCGGATGAGGTCGGGCACGTAGGTGTAGAGCAGCTTGTCGTCGGCGACGCCGTTGCCCACCGCGTTGGCGATCGTGACGTTGCCGAGGCGCGCCGCGAGCATGAGGCCGGGGGCCCCGAGCATCGAGTCGGCGCGGAACTGCAGCGGGTCGAGGAAGTCGTCGTCGACGCGGCGGTAGATGACGTCGACGCGCTTGGGCCCACGCGTCGTGCGCATAAAGACCTTCCCGCCGATGCACAGCAGGTCGCGGCCCTCGACGAGCTCGACCCCCATGAGGCGGGCCAGCAGCGTGTGCTCGAAGTAGGCGGAGTTGTAGACGCCGGGGGTGAGCACGACGACGTTCGGGTCCTCGATGCCGGCAGGGGCGGAGGCGCGCAGCGCGGCGAGGAGCTTGTTCGGGTAGTCGCCGACGGGGCGCACCCGCATCGACACGAACAGCTCGGGCAGGGTCTGGGCCATGACCCGGCGGTTCGAGATGACGTAGCTCACACCGGAGGGCACACGCACGTTGTCTTCGAGCACGCGCATCTCGCCGTGCTCATCGCGGATCAGGTCGATGCCCGACACCTGGATGCGCACGCCGTTGGCCGAGTGGATGCCGGCGGCCTGACGGTAGAAGTACTGCGAACTCGCGATGAGCCCGGCGGGCAGCACCTCGTCGCGCACGCAGAACTGGTGCCCGTAGGCGTCGTCGAGGAACGCCTCGAGCGCGCGCACGCGCTGCTTGACGCCGGCCTCGATGCGCGACCACTCGTCGTACGTGATCACGCGCGGCACGGCGTCGAGCGGGAACGGCCGTTCCTCGCCGGCGAAGTCGAATGTCACCCCCTGCGCGAGGTACGAGCTCGCGAGGGAATCGGTGCGGCCGCGCAGCTCCTCCTGGGTCATCTGCGCGAGCGCCTGGTAGAGCTCTCGATAGGCCTCGCGCGACTCGGCCGGAGCACCCGGGTGGGCCGGGCCCCCGAACATCTCGTCGAACGCGGGTACCCCCGAGGGCGTCTTGCGCGGCGCGAGCGTGGAGCCGTAGCCGTCGAACAGATCACCCATGCGAAGAGCCTAATGCGGCCGTCGTTGCGCTCGTGTTTCCGATCCGTTCTCCTGGTCCGCACGGGGCGGATCGGACGTATGCTCCCGCTATGACACGTGAGGCGGATGCCTCCACCCTCGTCGCCGCGAAAGCCCCGGCGCTCTCCGGCGCGGCCGCGGGCGTGGCATCCGTCGTCCTCGGCGCGGGTCTCGGCGAACTGGTCGCCGCCGTGGTCGCCCCCGCGTCCAGCCCCTTCGCCGTCGTCGGCGGCACGCTGATCGATCTCGCCCCGCCGTGGGCGAAGGATGCCGCGATCGCCCTCTTCGGCACGGCGGACAAGCTCGCACTGCTCATCGGCATCGCAGTCGTGCTGCTGGCGGTGGCGGCGGTGGTCGGCATCCTGGAGCTCCGGCGCCCGTGGTACGGCGTGGGCGTGCTCGCGGCGCTGGGCGCCGGCGCGGCACTGCTCGCGATGTTGCGCCCGGGTGCGACCGCGCTCGCCTGGCTGCCCTCGGTCGCGGCGGGCTTCATCGCCGCGGCCGCGCTCTC